>NZ_JXAQ01000010.1:0-324271 GCF_000815295.1 Bacillus sp. MSP13 | reverse complement strand
CTCCCACAAAAAATCTCGCAGTCATAAAAAATCGTACTGTTCTCACAAGAGAAGATCTCGCAGCTGCAAAAAGTCATACCGGTCACACAACAAACCATATTATCCAGATAAAAAATCTCACAAAAAGCACTACAAAAAACCGCACCACCACTATCGCCACAAAAAAGACGATGATTTTCACAGCAAAAAAGAGTTCTGGAAAGACGGCAATTGCTGGGTAGTCAAAAAGAAATACAAATAAATATGTTTATCAATCCATAGGCTGCCGGCAGACGTACGGAGCCTATTTTTCATTTCCCTCTATTAGATATATGTCATGACATAACATATGCAACCACCCAGCATTTGGTTTCCTTGAGACCATTCCGTTATAATCAAGGTATTCTAACGATAAAGGCGGTTGTTGCTATGTACATATTTCAAGCTGATCAGCTAAGTACCAAAGACACATACAAGCTATTGTCAGGTGCCGTCATCCCCCGCCCTATTGCCTTTGTAACCACACTTTCTTCAAGCGGAGCGGTAAATGCCGCGCCTTTTAGTTTTTATAACGTTGTCAGCTCAGATCCTCCGCTTCTCAGCATTTCTGTTAACCGGGCGGGAGGACGCCAAAAAGATACAGCTCGAAACGCGGTGGAGAACGGAGAATTTGTCGTTCATGTCAGTGATGAAGCCATCATTGAAGACATCAATGAAACGGCGGCAAGCTTAGGGCCGGACGAAAGCGAACTCACATGCACCTCGCTTCACTCTGTCGAAAGCAAAGCTGTTTCGGTTCCCGGCATTAAGGAAGCCCGCATTCGCTTTGAATGCACGCTAGAGCGGCATATGACGTTCGACAATGACCAAGGCGTCACCACAGCGGATCTGCTCATCGGCAGAGTCGTCTGTTTCCACCTCGATGAAAAGGTGTATAATGCAGAAAAAGGATATGTTATGACTGACGAATTAAAACCCGCCTCAAGATTAGCAGGCAATCACTATGCGAAGCTCGGCGAAGAATTTACGCTCATTCGCCCCAGCTGAACAAAAGGACTATTTAAATAGAAGAAACTAGTTAAAAAGACCTTGAGATCATAAAATGTTGCCTATAAAAAGAACACCCGGTGAACATCGGGTGTTCTTTTATGAAACGTTTTTCCTCTTTCCGCCGTATATACAGATAGATTAGGAGGGATTTATATGTCAGGCACTCATTTTTTGATTGTGATACTGGCCGCGGTTTTTATCAATACTGTTTTTTATGTCTATGCCCGAAAAAAACTAGGCATCTCTAAACCGTCTTGGTGGTATAAACCTGTGAATAGCACACAAGGACTGCTGGAAGTCATTTTGCTCATTTTATTAGGTTTTTCTTTATTACGCTTTCCGCCAGAGATGATACTTGTTTTCTTTCTATTCGTGATAAATGGTTTACGTACATTTATGGAATGGAAATATGAGCGTGAAGAAAAACAATACGTACACTACTTATTTAGTACTTTTTTATCTCTCATCATTTTCATTTATATTTGTATTTTCATCTAGCACCTCAAACCCCCACAGCCGCTCCGTCTCCCCGCGGGTCGGCTCCGCCTTGGAGGAAGCCTTCCTCATCCACTTTGATCGCCGCAGCGTGTCCCATCAATGGATCATAGTCACCGACAACCTCCACGAGATGTCCCCTGTCTTTCAGCCTTTCAATGGTATCCTTTGTGAACCTGCTCTCGACTCTAAGACCTTCATATTCCTCTCCCCACGTTCTTCCCCATACCCAGCGCGGTTCACTGATTGCCTGCTGCGGATGCATTCCGTAGTCCAGCATTCTTGTAATGATGGCTGTCTGGGTTTGCGGCTGGCCCTCGCCGCCTTGTGTGCCGTACAGGATTTTCGGTTTTCCGTCTTTGCAGGCCATAGCCGGCATCAGTGTATGGAAGCTGCGCTTTCTCGGTTCAAGCGTATTGACATGATTTGGATCCAATGAGAAAAATGACCCTCGGTTTTGCAGTAATATGCCTGTATCGCCAGCAGTGACTGCCGAGCCAAATTCAAAGTACAAGCTTTGAATGAATGACACTGCGTTGCCATCCGCATCGATGACGGCCGCATATGCCGTGTCGCTTCCAACCGGCCTGCTTTCCGCCGGTTCCGCCAGATAACCGATTTCATCAGCCAATTGTTTCGCATATGTTTTGTCCAAAAGCCTTTCAATCGGGATGTCAGCAAACGCCGGATCAGTCAGGACGGCATTCCGATCTATAAAGCTCTTTTTCAACGCCTCCACAAGCACATGATAATACTCAAAAGAGCCGTGCTCAATGTGACGGAAATCATAGTTTTCCAAAATGTTCAGCGTCAGTAAACCGGTAAATCCCTGCGAGTTCGGCGGTGCCTGATACACCCTGTACCCTCTGTAATCACTTGATACAGGCTCAGCCCACTCGCCTTGGTGCGCTTTAAAATCATCGAGTGACATGCAGCTGCCATTATGCTGTAAATACGAGACAATTCGCTGAGCGATGTCTCCTTCATAAAACGCGCTTCTTCCTTTTTCAGCAATCATGTTCAAACTGTCTGCAAGTTCTTTTTGCACAAACCGCTCTCCCGGGACAGGCGCTCTGCCGCTTCTTGTGAAGATGTCGGCCGTATAAGGCGTGGAGGCCAGCAGTTCAAGATTTGTTTCTGTGTGACGGCACTGATCAGCTGATACTGGAAAACCATGTTGGGCATAGCCGTGTGCAGGCTCCAGCACCTCCGCAAGCGACATACGTCCGTACTCCTTCAGTACCGCATCCCAGCTATCAACCATCCCCGGCACTGTAATGGCACTGTCAATTCCCCGCGGCGGGATTACCTTTTTCCCTTTATATACAGCTCTCGTCACATTTTTTCCCGAACGGCCGCTTCCATTGTAAACTCTCACCTTCTTTGTTCTCTGATGAAAGGCCAGCCAAAAGGAATCCCCGCCAAGCCCTGTCATATGCGGGTACACAACTGCCAGACAAGCACTCACAGCAACAGCGGCATCAAACGCATTTCCTCCCTTATCCAAAATGCGGTTTCCAGCTTGAGAAGCAAGATAATGCGGGCTGACGACCATTTGCTTTGTACCGATGACAGATTTGTTCATCACAAGTCCCCTTTTTGAAGAAATTTTCTTCAGTATAGAGAGCCTGATATTCCGCATCTACAAATCCGGCAGAAAAACTGACGAACTTTTTCCTTTTCGAAAACAAAAAGGCGATTTTTTATTCACTTTGAAAACAAATGAAAAATTTTTCATTCGAAACGTAACTTTTGTGATAAAATGAAGGCTAAAAGGCAACGAAAGCAGGTGGAGCAATTGAGTCATGAATATCAAATCCCCAACCTTGTTCTTGATGAGATCGACAAACAAATTCTCACCATTTTGCACGAGGAAGGCAGGATATCTTATACGGATCTTGGCAAAAGAGTTGATTTATCACGAGTCGCCGTACAGTCTCGCATCAACCAGTTAATCGAAGCCGGTGTTATTGAAAAATTCACCGCTGTCATTAACCCTGCTAAAATCGGCAACCATGTATCCGTGTTTTTCAATGTCGAGGTCGAGCCCCAGTTTTTAGAAGAGGTCGCTCTCAAGCTTGAGGAAGAGCCCGCGGTCACCAGCCTTTATCACATGACAGGACCGAGCAAGCTGCATATGCACGGGATCTTTGCCAACGATCAAGAAATGGAAGAGTTTTTAACAAAACGGCTGTATCCGCTGCGAGGCGTCGTCAGCGTTGATTGCCAGATGCTGATCAAACGATACAAAAGCCGCATGGGAATGAAGCTGTAAAAGGAGAGAAACGAATGAAAAACCATCCTTATCGGGATATGACGGCCGCAATGGTACGCACCGGAATTTTAGGGTTCGGCGGCGGACCTTCTGTGATTCCGCTGATCCGCCATGAAGCGGTCAATAAATATAAATGGATTGATGATGACGAATTCGGAGAAATATTAGCGATTGCGAATGCGCTTCCCGGACCGATTGCCACAAAAATGGCTGCGTATCTTGGCTTCAAGCTGAAAGGCACGTTAGGTGCAATCGTGGCGACACTCGCCCACATTCTGCCAACATGTCTTGCGATGGTGGGCCTGTTTGCGGCTGTAAATGTCTTAAGCCATTCAGCCGTTGTTGCCGGCATGATAGGTGCCGTAACACCAGTCATCGCGGTAATGCTTGGCATTATGGCGTACGAGTTTGGCCAAAAAGCGCTTAAAGGTTTCGGCTGGGTCACCGGTATCCTATTTTTCATTATCGCTTTTATCGGCCTGCAAACGCTACAGATCAATCCCGGCCTTGTCATTATCATATTCTTAGCGTACGGAGCGTTTCATTTTAAATTGAAAGACAAAATGACAAATAAACATTCAAAAGATAAAGGAATGTCAGCCTCATGACCATGATTTATTTATTTATGGCGTTTTTAATCGCAAACCTGCTCGGATACGGAGGCGGACCCGCGTCTATCCCGCTGATGTTTGAAGAAGTTGTCAACAGATACAGCTGGCTCTCAAACGAGCAATTCTCTAATATGCTCGCGCTTGCGAACGCATTGCCGGGCCCGATCGCAACCAAAATCGCCGCCTATGTCGGGTACAGCGCCGGCGGATGGCCGGGCTTTCTGGTTGCCCTGATCGCAACCGTCGTACCGTCGGCGCTCGCTTTGATCGTCCTGCTGCGCATCATTCAGCGCTTCCGCCAATCACCCGTCATCAAGGGCATGACGCTATCCGTCCAGCCTGTCATCGCGGTCATGATGCTCATTCTTACTTGGCAACTCGGCGCTGATGGCATTCAAGCTATCGGCTGGATCCAATCGGGAGTGATTGCAGGGATTTCCCTCCTTGCCATGACCAAATTCAAGATGCATCCCGCATTTCTGATTATCGCGGCATTTTTGTATGGCGGCCTTGTGATCCCTCATTTGTAAAGAAAAGCACCCGGACAGGTGCTTTTTTATTTTGGTCCCGAAATGCCGTGCGATATGATCACTGTTTCTTCGCCTGCATCATTCTTCTTGATGTGCTTGATTTGCAGCGTAGCCCCTGCCATCCTCACAGATTTCTTAGTCTGATACGAATTAGTGGTTTCAATTTGAACCCAATCAGCAGGCGGCGCTATCCAAATGAAAAAGAATGCCAGCATCAGCGCCAGCAATGATTGATAACAGAAACTTCATATCGTATCATTTCTTTTCAATAATCGGCTCGCAGCGGACAGCGCCTGATGATCATGAAGAAGATCGCCGGGACGATTGCCTTCTCCCAATATATAGCCTTTAAAAGGCATCCCCATGAATGCAAAAATATGCGCAAATTGCTGAATCAACGGTAGCCCCTTTATTTTAGGGCTGTCTCCGCCCACTGCCGCCACATATGCCTGCTTCATCGACATTTGTTGTTGAAAATCAGGAAATCGGGGATCTCTCAATGTCTGAGACCAGCGATCAATAAATAGCTTTAACGTTCCTGACATACCGAACCAATAAATGGGGGTAGCGAATACAAGAATATCGCATGGCAATGCCCGCTCAATGATTGAATCGTAGTCATCTTGAACCGGGCAGAAGCCGCCTTCAGCATGCCGCAAATCTTCCATTGGAAGAATATGATATTGACGCAAATAAATGTGTTCCGCGTCGAATCCTTGAACAATTTTCTCCACAAGAATATCCGTATTCCCGCCAGGCCGAGTTCCGCCGTTAATAACCGCAATTTTCATGATGCATCTGCTCCTTTGTTTACGAATGATTTTCTTCATCATATAATGGATTCATCAATCAATACAGATGATTATTTCGATGAATTCAATCGATAAAACCGATTTAGAAAGGAAGAGAACAGGTGGAATTGAAGCAGTTGATCACCTTTATTACAGCGGCAGAACAGGTAAACTTCACCCTTACCGCCAAGATGCTTAATTATGCGCAATCAAGCGTTACCTCCCAGATCAAATCACTTGAAGAAGAAATCGGGACTCCTTTATTCGAGCGGCTCGGCAAGCGGCTCGTCTTGACAGAAGCCGGTAAAACATTCAAGTCCTATGCGGAGAAGATCATTACATTAACAGAAGAAGCAAAAATGGCCGCAAATCAAGTAAAAGAAACAACAGGCACTTTAAAAATCGGGGCGACGGAAAGCCAGTGCACATACCGCCTTCCGCCTATCATAAAAGAATTTAAGCTCGCTTTTCCACAAGTAAAGCTCATATTCAAACCATATATCTCCAATGAACAAGCGAAAGAACAGCTCATACAGGGCCAGCTTGATTTTACCTTCATCTTGGATGTAAACAGGCCGGACGACACATTGCACGTGGAATCTTTGATTCAGGATGAGATCAAAATGGTGGCTGCTAACGACCATCTTTTTCCTGTGGATTCACCAATAACATTGAAGGATCTTCAAAACGAAACTCTTCTGCTGACAGAGGACGGCTGCTCGTACCGCACGCTCTTTGAGAACACTTTACATAACTCCGGTGTCTACCCTAACAAACTGGAATTCGTCAGCATAGAAGCCATCAAACAATGCGTCATGGCCGGACTTGGAATCGGAATCTTGCCTGAAATGACAGTAAAAGATGATATTGCAGCAGGCCGGATGAAAGAACTCAATTGGCAGAGCGATTGCCCCGTTTTCACTCAATTAGCATGGCATAAGGACAAGTGGATGTCTGCGCCATTAAAGGCTTTTATCGATTTGACGCGGAAAACATTTAAATAAAAAAACTTGCGGCCTATGGGTCGCAAGTTTTTGAGTGAACAAGCAATTGATAGTGATATTATTTATTGAAAACCGTTTTTTCGTTTATCACCCTTACCCCAAACACTCCGCCAGCTGCTGTTCCCTCTCTGGATTTAAACGTGACGGTTACTCTTTCTTTTCCTTTCGTATAAGCAACTGGAATGTCATAACAAACATCAAAAAGCTTTCCCGGGTGATTTGCCTTCAGCTGCTGCCTGGCCAGTAATTGATCATCGATCATGATCTCAAAATGTCTTTCGTAAGTTTGTTCATCCGCTTGAAAGGTATCATCACTTCCAAAATACGTGACCAGCAAATACATGGGTTGACTTGGCTCTGTTTTCAATTCATAACTGAAAAAGCCGTCTCCTCTGCTGTCTCGCCAGCCTCTGTGAACAATATCCGCGTAACCGGAGTAAGAGTTTTGTTTTTTCAGGTGGTGTTCTATCTCCTGCTGCTGTTCATTCGGCTGAACGGCATCTACTGTTATGCGTCTGATGATTTCCTGCTTTTCTTTTTCTTCATCTGTAAAATCAAGATATTCCTCTTCGCTCATCACGTACCAGTACACGGAATATCGCTGATGATGCACATTGTAGAACGGCATTAAAGTCATTTCTTTATTCCCCGGCTGGCCGATCGGTTTCGTTTGAAAAACGAGTGATGATTCATCTACCCGCGTCACCCATTGATCCAACTGACCCTGATCCGCTACCAATACAGGGACATCAATTAACGGATGGTTATTAAGAGCGAGATGATCAGCAAGTATATCTGTTTCAGGAAAGCGCTCGGTCCCAAGTGTCCCGGCCAATACGACCGGTCCATACATCAGGACGTTTTTTTTAGGATCGTCCTTCGCTTGATACAGATGGAGCTTCATCGGCAGATCAACCTCAATACAATCACCTGTGTTCCAATGTTTATGAATCACAAGATACCCGTTTTTCTCAACCGGCTGAATTCGTTTCCCATTGACCGCAGCTTTAAGGCCGCCATGTGCCCAATAAGGTATGCGAATATGAAGCGCCATAGGCACGCCATCGGCTTTTTTCACCATCAGCCTGGTTTGTTCCGCTGCTGGGAAAGAGGTTTCCTGGGCGATTAGCATGTGTTTTTCCCGCACATGTATTTGTGAAGGAATAAATAAATTCACATACAGATCGTCTCGGTCTATATGATAGATATGCTTCGTATAGCGCGCGGGGTTTTCCATTCCCGTGCCGGTACAGCACCAAAAAGAATCTTCCGGTGAACAATACACCTTAAAATGCCCCGGCTGTGTAGAAACAAAATAGGTTTTCATGCCCGAATCGGGATCTTGGGAAGCAAGTATGTGATTATAAAGCGCATTCTCATAGTAATCCATAAATCTGGATTCTTGAAACCACCGGAATAAATGCGCTGTCAATTTCAGCATGTTATACGTATTGCACGTTTCCGCGGTCGTCACCCCTAACTCCTCGCTGCCTTCTGCTCCGAAATGCTCTCCGATACTGTTGCCGCCAATTGCGTAGGAACGCTGATAGACAACCTGTTCCCAAAAGAAGAGCGCTGCATTCCTATACGCTTCATTACCTGTAATGTCGTACAGCTTGGCGGCGCCGATCACCTTTGGAATTTGGGTATTGGCATGCTTTCCTTCAAGCTCATCCTTCCCCTCCGCCAGAGGCTGAAGAATGACGCGATGGCAGAAACGTTCCGCAAGTTCAAGATATGCTTTGTTTTTCGTCAGCAGATAAAGATCAGCCATCGCCTCATTCATACCGCCATGCTCACAAATCAGCATTCGCTGAAATTGCTCATCGTTCAGGCGATCCAGCCCCTTTTTTGCCCAGTCAGCCAGCTTGACGACAACACGTAAAGCCGTCTGATTGCCGGTCAGCCGATACGTATCTATTAATCCCGCAAACAGTTTATGGAGGCTGTACCACGGCACCCAAGAACCTCCCAGACTAAAGTGGTCCACCCGAAAATCACCGCTGAACACCTCATCAAAACACGCCCTAGGGAAACCGCTTACATATCCCTCTTGATCAAATTGCTGGATATGACTCAGTTCATTCACTGCGTACGCTGTTTTCCGTTTCAGCTCTTCGTCCCCGGATGCCCGGTACATAGCTGATGCGGCGGACAGCCAATGGCCGACCGAATGCCCGGCAATCTCCTTTGCCTCCCACCCGCCGTAGCGCGGTTTTTTAGGCGTCTGTGATACAGCCTCATAACAAGGAGCCAAAAGACGGTCTACATCCAAAAAAAGCAAATATTCCTTCCCTTTCATCTGAGAATCATAAAACATGCCTTTTAACAATGTTACATTTTCCATCTTGATCTCCCCCTATTACGTTTCATCATTCATGGTGATGCTTTCATTATCCAAATGATGATAAGGAATGTGAATTCAATATTTATCAAAAACATATCCTTTTTTTAGATGAAACCCGTTACACTGAAGATAAGTATAGCGAAAGATGGTGAAACCATGTATGAAGTCAAACTCCAAGCTAATCATCTCCCTAAAATCCGTGAAGCCGGACATATGAAGGATACAGAAGGGACGTTACGGCATCCTGACAGGACGATGGAAAGCATCAATGTCTTTTTTTACGTAAAACACGGCGCAATCCATGTATTTGAGAAAGAAAATGAGTACCGCATTCAAGCGGGAGGATATCTTTTTCTTAAAAATAATACACCGCATTGGGGAGGCGATTTTTACACACCCGGCACCGAATGGTACTATATTCATTTTTATGCCGATCCTTCTCTGGATCAGAAGGACGAGTTTTCTCCATTTCACAATTCACCAATCCTTCTCGATCGCACCTATTCATCGCAATTAACCTTCCCAAAAAATGGATCTGTCTCTCATCGTGAGTACACAGAAAAACAGCTGAGCAACATGATTCATGCCTTAGACTCGCCAAGTGCTTTCAGCGCGCTCCAAGCGTGTTCACTCACCTATCAATTGTTTATTGACCTGTATAGCAATGCGATAAATGGCCAGGCCGGCACCCGCTCTTCAAGGATCATCAGCCGAATGATTAAATTTCTGCATCGTAACAAGCATGCAAAACTGGTCAGCAAAGATTTTGAGAACGAGTTAGAAATGAATTATGCCTACCTTTCCTCCCTTTTCAAAAAGCAAACTGGGAAAAGCATCACAGCCTATAAAAATGAACTGCTGATCGCACAGGCAATTGATCTATTCAAAACAAGCAACTTAAACGTAACTGAAGTCAGCAGCACATTAGGCTTTTCTAACCCTTATTACTTCAGCAGAGTGTTCAAACGGGTCACAGGAGTAGCCCCGTCTGTATATATAAACGAGCTATACAGGAACCCATAAAAAACACTTGCAGTTCTCGGTCTGCAAGTGTTACACGTGGTTTTTCTGATAGAACGTTCGCAAGACATGTGTCTCTAGATCAGCTAGACGGACAGGGATTGGCAGCCTGCTTTCTTGATTGATCAGGGTCATCGTGATCTGATAGCTGCTTTCTAAATCAATATGATTTCCGCAAGACAAAAAGATAGGCTTCACGTCACGACGCGTCCTCAGGGCACGGCCATATACCTCGCCGTCAATGATAATATCGGTATATGCGCCAACTTCATTTTCAGGCATCTCGAAATCACAGCCTTTGATTTTGAGATAAGTTTTCGCAATCCCAATCGTCGGCTTCCCCAGAAAAAAAGCCGCATGGGTGGCAACGCCCATATGGTTGTAATGCAGATACCCGTTGCCATCAAACAAAAACACATCCGGCTCCGTTTCCAGTTTTTTCGCCGCCTCGATGATCAGCGGCAGTTCCCGAAACGCAAGAAAACCGGCAACATACGGCACGCTGATTTTCCCCATGCTGTGCACTTTTTCTATGACTTCTTTCGTCTCAGCATCCATCACCATAATGCTGCACACCCCGTATGGTTCGCCGTCCTGCTCCCAATAAGCGAGGTCGACACCCGCGCATGTGTTGATGGAGTCTGGGGTGATGGTGGGTGATAGATTGATTTGAGGTTGAAGGGATTGTTGTGTTTGAACAAAATCGGATTCATTTTTTAGATGAAAATCGTGAACTTGATGTATTTGCATTTCAATGGTTTTCCTCTCTTTACTTCTTACATTAGACTTCTCTGCTCAGGTGCTTTCAAGGCGATAAGAAATTCCATGAGGATAATTCCCACCCATTAAACATTAATACTTAAACCTACTTCCACCAAGTAGTTGTTACTTGTTTTAAATGATGTTCAATGAATAAAATCACTTTTTTATAATCATCTGATGAAAATTCTTTAATAGGATTTTCCCAATCATTATATTTAACTATTAAAACCAGATAACTACCTTCAGGCGACATATCAGGATTCCATCCTAAGTCAAGCGTTATTGAGGATTGTTCATGATAAAGCTGCAACAAACTGTCTGTGAACAAAAACCAAGCTTCGTCATTCGGTTCTAAAGTTCTTGGATCTATTTCAACAAAATGATTATAATTCACCTTCCAACCTTGTGTTATTCTTATGGGATGTAAATTTGCTTTTGGGACATCTAATTTAACATGTTTTCTCACAATAATAACCTCTATAGTTAGCTAGTTTACTTCTATCTGATGATATTCTAATCTCTGACTTGCGAAAGCTCCTGTCAATAGTCTAATTAGACAAATGATGCCTAATTGGAAAAATAAGGTAGTTCAACCTGCTTTTTTATTAGTATTCATTTTTAATTTCTTTCATAAAAATATGATCTAAGTGTTTAATTAATTCTTTAAGTTCAGTGCATATAATATCCTCAACAGGATTTTCCCAATCTCCGTTTTTTATCAATTCAATGCCATAGCTACCAGTAGGATCCCCTTCTGGGTACCACCCTACATCAAGCAACAAATTTTTTGTTTTATGAGAAATTTGCAGGAGATCTTGATTAAAGTCAAATAACCAAGCATCATCATTTGCCTCTAGAGTCTTAGGTTCAGTATCTTTTAATGTAATATAATCAACAGTCCAACCAGCTGGTATCTTAAGCCTTAAAAAATTAGGAACCTGTTGGCTTAGTGGCTGCAAACCCTCTAAAACTCCACTTCCTACACTCCAGATTCGATATTCTAACTCTTCTAATAATTGTTCTATTTCGTCAAAAGATACTTCTTCATAAATCTCATCTGTTTTTAAGCCGACCACTTTGATATAGTACTGATCATCTTTATATATTACCTTAATAATGACATTGCGTTTTTCATTTTGTAGTTTTAGTAGTTTATATTTTTCTTCCGTGCTTTTTTCTGAGTTTAAATTGTTCAGTACTACAGACCAGTCATTACACACTTTTAATGGCTGCAATTGTGAAATTTGATCTCTATCCATCCCGCTTCTCCTTGCACTCAACATTGTTATCCTATCTGTAAAAAAACTTGCCGATGATAACACGGCAAGTTTTTAACTATAGCAATTCTAATACATCAGTAAACAAGGCATCTCCTAATGTTAATCTTCTGTTGAAAGGCTGAATATGTGGCAATTCACTCCACTCATACACAGTATCGTAGTAATCATACAAATAACTGAGTTCGATAAACCCTTTCTCTTGCATTATTTTATTGATATAGTTCGTTCCTTGAATGAATTCTAAAGATTCAGCGGTCCCTACAATATCATAAACGCCATCGATTAAATCGTGTCTTAGGGAATAACTATAATCTAATACATAAACAGGAGCTAATTTAGATACTTTCATATTGATTTGTTGCTCTAAATGAAATCCGTTTTGCCCAGAAAGATCGTGCAAGTGGAAATTGATTTCTCCTGAAGGATTTTTCAAATCTCTAACTTCAATTTTTTTCAAACCTTTTATTTGATTAAATTCATCAGGCACTTTTACTTTCTCTGCACATTTGTTCTTGTACCATTCGTCTAATTCCCTATTCACAAATAGCCGATGAAGCAAGTCACCGATTTCAGGATATTCAACAATAAATCTGATTCCATGTTTCATAGTATTTAACCATCCCATCTTCTTGAAGGCTCGCCTTTTTTCGTCTGCTTACCAGTTACAGGATCAAACTCTCCTAAATGCTCTGTTCTTCTGCGGTTCCACTTTTCTAATTTGCCATGTTGGGAATCCCATTGCCAATTAAATCCATCCTTATCTGTCCAAGACTTTCTTTTTAACCTTTCTTTTATTTGTACCATGCCGCTGTCTTCCATCCATTTAGTTGGTTCCTTTAAACGATATCCATTTGAATTGTCTCCAACAATCTTCTCTCTGTCAGCTATCGCAGCGTTGTATTCTTCAGTCCGTTTCTTTTTACTGTAGTTAGTACCATTATGAGCAACGTAATCATTTTGAGTCATCCCCTCAGGTTTTTCCACCCATTTAGGTTTTTTCGACTGGCTACTCGCCATCTTCACAATCCCAAGATCCTTCACAGCCGTCTTTTCCACATCTACACGGACTGTCGGGATTCCGAACGTGGAGCCATCCGGAGTTACAGGGCGTTCTGCGTACACGCGGACGTTGGTTGGGACTTTGAATTGTTTGACTTTTTCTAGTGTCTTGTTAGCTTTTTGGACTTTTGAATGGGTTGCAAGCGGTATGCCTTTATCTACATGTTTCGCCAGCGCCCCTGCACCAACCAAACTCAATGCCGCTTCCAGCGCACCTTGCTTCCGCTTCTCCTCTGACACTTCGTTACCAAACATATCCCGTCCTGTGACCGCTTCAGAGAATCCGTTTGATGCAACTAGGCCGTATGCGCCCATTTCTGACATTTTGAGAATGTCTAAGGATTTGCTTGTTTTGTAGGCGTCTAATGCGTGTTCTGCGGCAATAGCCGCTTTTCCGGTTTTGTAGATGGCTTTTCCGCCTTTGAAGGCGCGGCCTGCCCAGCCGACCACCGGGATGTACCCTGCGGCTGCCATGGCGCCGGCTGTGACGCGTTCGGCTGTGGAGAGTTTTTCTCCTGTGACAGGGTCGTAGCCTTCGGTTGCTCTTATCGTATCATAATAGCCGGTGACTTCGCCTGTGAAGGTGCAGACGCCATCCCATGTTTTTTCGTACCATGGTTTATTCGCTTCTTCTTCCGCTTTTTCTTGAAGGCGCCTTGCTTCTGCTTGCTGTTCTTTCGCCTCAATATAAGACGTCGCTTGTTTTTCCGCTTCTATCGCACCTTTATACACTTCGCTTGAGGTGAATGCTTTTTTGTTGTAGTGAATGGGAGAGGCGCTTTTTCCTTTGCTTGTCGCTTGCATTAAAGCGGTGTACTTAGCAAGCACGGCATTATCGAGCGACTGCAGGTTTTGATATTCTGTGGTCAGCGACTCGTCCAATTCATCAACCGCTGTAATCGTATCGCGCCGGATTTTTTGTGCGTCGTACATCTTGTCTGCGTAATCGTTAAGAGAATAAGAGGATAAATCCAAAATGCCGACAAGATCGGCGAGAATGTTATCAATCTCCAATTTGTGCGCGGAGACGATTTCAGACGCTTTCAAACTCCCGTTTGTCAGCTCGTTTTCCAGATATGACGTTTCCACATAATGATCTTTTAATTCTTTTTCTTTGATATCCCCTGAAATCCCTTTTAAAAAAGCGATTTGTGCCGAGACAAGCTTCAGCCACGTGTCTACAATATCCGCCTGTCCTTGAAAAAAATCTTTGATGTTGTCTGCGCCTTTCCCTGTAAAATCTTGACCTAGATCGGCTACAGCCTGAAACGCTTTTTTTAGGGTTTCTAACTGCTCTTCAAGCGTTTCATATTGCTTTTTTCTGCTTTTCGCTTCTTCGATTAAAGTCTTTGATTCGAATACTTTACTCATTGCACAGCCCTTTCTATGCTATTTTGCGCCAATTGCCTCGTCCTGCTCCTTCAGTGAGTCAACATTGTCTTTCGTGTCTTCTATGTTTTTTTGGACGGCTTTTTTATAATCGCCCAGCATGGTTTTAATGCTTGCCTCGCGCTCATGGTATTTTTTCGTATATTCCAGATTGTTCTTGCCATTGGATCCGGCGGCGCCGATTGATACATCAGCCAGCGCATCTTTGACAGAATCCAATGTTTTGATAACAGTGTCGTATTTCAGCTTAATTTCTGACATAAAAAAAGATCACCACCATTTTAGTTGTCTAATTGTATTTCCGACTTCTTCCGCGAATTCTTCTCCCTTTTTAAGAAGATCTGCTGCACCATTTGCTATGATCAATTCCGACGCATATTTGGCTTTTTCCACTTCAAGATCTAAAATTTTTCCGTTAATAGAACCCATATACTCGTTATACTTATCATTCACAATCTTGGAAGCTTCCGATTTTGCCTCTTCTCTGCCCTTGTCGAAATCATCCGCTTTTGTTCCCGTCCAGTGCTTGCCCAATTCCGGTTTCACAATGTCTTTGATTTCAGTAATGGCCTCTTCTTGCAGTGTGTCTATGTCCTTTTTTGCTTTTTTCAGCTTTTCGATCTTGTCTTCGATATCGGAAATTTTTCCGTTAAGCGAACTTTTGATATTCGCCAGCTTACTTTCATAACCCATCTGAATCACCTCTTAATACTCAAAAAGTCGTATGGATGAGCTGATGAAGATAGACTTTTCCATACTTTATTTCCATATATTATATTTTAAAATAGCCAGAAGGCGGCATAAATAGGGTAAACGGCTTAAATTAGGCTTATAACACTCACAATTCGTAGGTCTATCATCTTGTTTTTGTTCGTCTTGCAGCTAATGAGAGCGATTTCAAAGATACAAACACCTAAAGTCGTAGTGATAAAGGCACTTGAAAGAAACAGATATTCATGATGTGTCTCTTGTCGAAAGAGCACATTCTGATTTTGTTATTTTTTTCGCTTTAGATCTTAGTAAAATAGAAAAAAACTGGCTCCCAGCCAGTTTTCTCTTTTCCAACTATTGAATTGCACCTGCCGGAACAACCGCCTTCCGTCCAACAGAATAATACTCCACCCCTGCAGCAGCTGCTTCATCTAATGTGTAGCAATTTCTGCCGTCAAAGATGAGCGGCGTTTCCATCAAGTTCTGATAGGCCGCTAACGGGAATTGTTTAATGTCGGCCCAGTCGGTTAAAATCATGACAGCGTCAGCGCCTTTGACAGCTTCCTCGATTGTCTCTTTATATTCAACGGCTTCTGGCAGAACACGCTTCGCATGGTCCGCGGCAATGGGATCGTAGGCTCTCATATGGGCGTCGAGCGCAGCGAGACGGTTTGCGATGATAATCGACGGCGCTTCCCTCATATCATCTGTATTTGGTTTAAATGACAGTCCCAAAAGGGCAATCGTTTTTCCCGTCACCCCGCCGAGCCTGTTCAGCGCTTTATCTACCAGCATCGCCTGCTGATTATTGTTGACTTTGATGACCGATTTCAGCAGTTCAAAATCATGCTCGACATTGCCGGCAATTTGCACGAGAGCGTTTGTATCCTTCGGAAAACAAGAGCCGCCGTAGCCTATGCCGGCTTTTAAGAACTGGCCCCCGATCCGCTGGTCCTGTCCCATGCCAGACGCGACCGCTTCAATATCGGCGCCGACTTTTTCACATATATTCGAAATCTCATTGATAAAACTGATCTTAGTGGCTAGAAAAGCATTTGAGGCATATTTGATCATCTCGGCGCTTCGGATATCCGTCTGATAAATCGGGATTTGGAACGGGCGGAAAAGCTCCGCAAGCGTCTTGGCTGTTGCCTGGTCCGCTGTTCCGATGACGATCCTGTCGCCGTGGAACGTGTCATAGATTGCCGACCCTTCACGCAAAAACTCAGGATTGGATGCGACCGAGATGCTGACAGGCTCCGCAAGATGTTGATGGATCAGCCCCTCAATCAAATCGTTTGTCCCGACAGGCACTGTGCTTTTCGTTACGATGATAGTATCTCGTTTGACATGCCGGGCGATGCGTTTGGCCGCATCTGTAATATGCTCCAGATTGGCGTGCCCGTCGCTTTTCTGCGGTGTTCCGACCGCTATAAAAATAATGTCTGCCAGCGCCAAGCCTTTCTCATAACTCGTTTCAAAATTCAGCCGTCCACCAGCTGTATTTTTGCTCATCAGCTCTTCAAGACCCGGTTCAAATATGGGGGAAATGCCCTTTCTCATTTCATCAATCTTGTGAGCGTCAATATCAATGCAGGTTACATGATGTCCAATCTCAGAAAGAGAAACACCTGTCACAAGACCGACATAACCTGTTCCGATGACTGTTATATTCATTGTTTCCCTCCAACAGTTAAATTGCTGCTTTGCAGCTTTCGTATTATCGTATGAGAACATCCTATCATGAATGCGGATGATCTCCCGCATAGCCTGTCGGGTGCAGCCTGTACAGATTTCTGAAATGTGATTCAATCATACAATATACTATTATATCGCGCTCAGAAAGAAAGTGGTGATAGGAGAATCGGCTGTTTACAAGAGTCCAAATAATTTTCTTCTTTTGACCGGCTGCGGAGGCTGTCTGAAGATTGTCTGATTTTGCAGCAGGAGCTCGGCGTTTTCCGTCAGCATATAGGGCAAATCCGTTCCGAATTCTTTCTCAAGCACAGCAAGAGCTGCCTGGTAACGAAAGCCTCTAGTTTTCAAATTATGGGCATCTGAGGCTACGAAATGAATCATATTGGCTTCAGCCAGCCGAAGAGAAAAGGCTTTCAGCTGTTTTCCGAAAATCCCCGCAAGACTTCCTGACGTAATCTGAGATGCCGCTCCTTTTTCCACAAGATGATACAAAAGCGACGGGTTTTCACGAATTTCCATGTTCCGTTCCGGATGGGCGATAACCGGGATATAGCCTTTCAGCTGCAAATCATAAAAAAGCCGCTCCGCGTAGCGGGGAACCTGATCAAACGGAAACTCAATCAGGATGTATTTTGTATCATTCAGCGGGAGCAGCTGCCGTTCAGCAAGGTCCCGCTCCAAATCGCCGTAGATTCTGATTTCCTGCCCCGGAACCACGGTTAACGGGATGTCTTCTTTGATTAAACGTTTGTTTAACTGAGCTACCGCTTCTTTAACTGCCGCCGGCTCGTTTTCATACACACCGTTCTTATGATGCGGTGTCGCTACAATGGTTCGAATTCCTTGGTGAACAGCGGCTCTTGCCATTTCTATGCTTTCGGCCGAAGCGCTTGCCCCATCATCCATTGCCGGAAGAATGTGACAGTGAATATCTATCATGTCTTAACCCCCTTTTTTTCGCAAAAATAAATAACGGGCAAAATGCACGTTATTTATTTTGTATGAAGTTATCCTTGTTTCCATAGTATCCGTATGCAGCATTCCTCGAACGCTTTTTCCCGTTCATAATCGCTCCAAGGAGCTTGCTATTGCACGATTCAAGTGCCTCTTTCGCTTTTGCGGCTCGTTCTTTTTCTGTTTTCCCGCTTGAAATAACCAAAATTGAACCGTCAGCCACGCTCCCTAAAATCTGTGCGTCCGCTACAGCGAGAACGGGCGGCGTATCAAAGATGACCATGTCATATGCCGCACACGCTTCGTAGGCAAGTTCTTTCATCCCCTTTGATGAGAGAAGCTCGGCCGGGTTTGGCGGGATCGGGCCGCTCGTCAGCACGTCAAGCTGTTTTTCATTTGAGGCTTGCACAGCCTGTTTCAATGAGCTTTTCCTTAATAAAACAGATGTTAAACCGATTATATTTTCAAGATGAAAGGCTGTATGCACTGTTGGCCTTCGCAAATCAGCGTCAACCAGAAGCACTTTTTTTCCCTGCTGGGCAAATACGACAGCAAGATTAGCGGCCGTCGTTGATTTTCCTTCGCCGGGACTGGCCGATGTAATCATCACAGATTTCATTTGGCGGTCCACTGAAGCAAATTCTATATTTGTACGAATCGTCCGATATTGCTCTGAGTTCAAGGACTTCGGCTCTGACATCGCAATGACAGTCCTGCGCATCCAAGACCCTCTGCTTTTTCTAAGCGCCAAAATGTCCACTCCCCGCTTTTTCAGATTGGATGCCGTGTAAGCTTGTCGTTGTTTTCTGCTCATTCGCAATGGTGGAAACCGTCCCTAAAACAGGTATGTCCAGCAAGGATTCGAGCTGCTCTTCCGATTTGATCGTATTGTCCAAATACTCAAGCAGGAAGGCCAGTCCAACGCTTCCCGCCAATCCCGCCGCGAACGCGATCGCAATGTTTAGGAGCGGCTTTGGCGAAACAGGTGATGAATGTCCTGAAACCTCGGCTTTTGACAGAATACTGACATTGTCAACATTCATAATGGTTGTGATTTTGTCTTGAAAGACAGATGCGATGGTGTTGGCAATGTGAGCCGCTGTTTCCGCGTTTCCATCCTTGACTGATATGTTGACCACTTGGGAATCCTGCTCGCTGGATACGGTAATTTTGTCATTCAGCTCTTGAGACGTCATCGGCAAACCCATTTCTTTAATGACTTCATCTAAGATGGCAGGGCTCTTAATGATGACGTTATACGTATTGATTAACTGAAGATTGGTTTGGACATCGTTAAATCGGACTTCTTTTCGATCGTTTTTCGATTGATTGACCAGAATCTGAGTTGAATTTTCATAGATGGGTGTAAGTGCGAAGAAACTGATAAGTCCGCCGGCAGCAGTGGCAGCCGCTGTTACAATCATAATCAAAAGCATGCGTTTTCTTAACGTTGATAATATTTCTTTTAAACTAGTAGATTCTCCCATGATACCTCCAAATCTCTTATAGCATCCTTTTCCATCTACGATTATACAACGTAGAAACCGCATTTCTCCAGATTTTCACATGACATTATTCGACATTTTTTTACAAAACCTGATGTTGCGTACATTTTCGAAAGCGCTATCTTCACTATTTGCAAAACTTCCTTTTTTTCTCCTATTCAGGCAGTCACGTCATCTCGCATAAAAAAACCCCGCATGAAGCGTGCGGGATTCTTATGTTGCATATCCATTTTTAATATGAGAAATCAAATTTTCAAGCATTTCCTTTGTCGTCATCTCAGATGACCGTTCACCAATCTCATGTGCATGCATCAAAATTTTCAGAAATTCCTCTTGATTCAATTTCTTTTCACTCATCTTCTTGTTTCCTTTCAGCTTCCATTAAGTTGAAAACACGATTATTATATGATGCCGATTCTTAATTTGCAATCTCTAATACATCATTCGACACATCCCATTTTTTATGTCCTTTTTTAGGAAAAACTTTTTCAGGGCGATGTGTTGCGATATAATAGAGAAATTGGATCTTTTTATTACGTGACTCGGTTAGGAGCGATAATCATGCTTCAGAATATAATTTCCAAAGACGATGTGCTGGCATCCGCTGAGCAGTTGAAAGAACTGCTTCCTTACAATGAGGAACATGTTCAGCTGATTAAAAAAGCACTTATTTTATATCGGCAGGATTCAGTCTATCGTTTACAAGCAGTGAGTCCGACGGAAGTTACGGCTTACGTGCAGGATGTTATGCCTGTGCGGGTCACATTGAACTTGTTTGTCATAGCCAAAAGCGGCTGTTCATGTCCGTCCGGAAGAATCTGCCGCCATATGCTGGCTGTTTTTTTATATGTATATGCAATGTTCGAGCGAGTGGGTACCTTTACAGAGCATTGGCTGGAGAGGGAAAAGCTCGAGGAAAGCAAAGAGCTCGTCCGCCGGCAATTCCAGGAAAAAGTGCTTCCCAATGAAGAATCGCTTTCCAGCTGGCTTGCTTTTTTTGATTCAGAGTTCTCCCTCTGGCAGGCGCGAACGCCGGAAGGCAGCCAAAACATGCAAGGCCTCTATTACGGCTACCTGTCCGCTTTAAAAAAGCACACGCCAAACAAGCCGGAGCTGAAAAGCCTGTACCAGATTCATTCCGCGATCGCGGTGTGGCTTCGCATGTTTACATTGATTGAAGCGGGCAAACTGAACCCCGAGCAAGACTTTTATTCCCTCAATCCTTATGTTGAACAGCTGATGGATACGATCTACAGCTCTATTGATAAATTAAAAACATACGCGCTTTCATTTGCGCTTGATCCATTTTTGGAGAAAACACCGGATGTGATCCGGCATTTGCTTTTGAAAGAAGACATTTTTCAATATGAACGCATCCGCATTTTCGGTGAAATTTGGAGCGGGCTGCTGTCGCGGCCAAAGTGGGTGACGCTCGAAAGGGATATATTGAATAAAGAAGCCGGACGGCGTTTTTCTCCTGAATTGCAATTCGGGCGTTTGCATTTGGAATTCCTGCAAAAGAATGACGATGTAATTTTTGCGGAAGCTGGCCAATTCCCGCCGGAAGCGCTGCCGTATACGTTTCAATGGCTGAGTGAAATGACTGCCAAGAAGGATTGGAAACGGCTGAAAACTTGGTATCAGCGAATTGAACCAATTGCGATAGGTTATACGAAACTCGATAAGCCGTTTAAAGAGATTCGAGATGTGATCGGCGAGCTGTTTCTTCTGCTGAATGCCTATGTGAAGCAAACCAATGACCAAGCGCTGTTTGAACGCTATGCTGCAGGCTGTCTGCCGTATACGTTCACAGAATACAGCCATCATTTATATGAGAAAAAAAGGTACGCCGAGTGGATCGAAATTCACAGTCTTGTCGGCTTTTCCATCTATGAAATGGATAAAATGATGCTGAAGGAAATTGCTGCGAGCGATCCTGAGGCGCTTATTCCGGCTTACCATAGAGAAGTGGCCTTTTTTATCGATCAGAAGAACCGCAGCTCGTACAAGGAAGCCGCCCGGTATTTGAAAAAACTGCGCACCCTGTACAGAAAAGCGAAAAAGCTGAAGGTGTGGGAGCGGTATATTCAGCAGCTGAGCTCGCATTACAAGCGCCTGCGCGCACTTCAAGAAGAACTGCAGAAAGGAAAGTTGATTGATGGCGAGTCTTAAAGAAATTCTCATCCACGTAGAACAAATGGAAGATGGGTCATTTACGCTCTCAGCCTTTGATGAGAATGAGCAGCCCCTTTCCTACAGCCATATGAAAAGACATTTGTTCCAATGGCATGAATCCTCATTTTACGGTACCTTTCTTGAGGATGTCAGCTTCATCGGGACAACCGCTGTTCTGCTTTCTCCATGGATGACTGTTGAACTTCTCGGCAAAAACTCGTTCAACTCATTCAGTTCCGTGCAGCTCACAGAAGAAACGGAGCCGCTGATCGAGGCGGCATCGACCATCTATGAATTTATTGCGGACGGCGATTTTCTGCCTGACTATGAAGCATGGACAAACGGTGTGTTTCGCTGGAAGGACAGCGACGATATACTGGAAGGCTTTACGGCGGATTGGTTTTCCGCCGCTGTGCAGGATTACATCCAATACGACGATGACCTGCGGGAGAGATGGGAACATATCACGGAGAAGTCGCCTGCTGTCACGTCATTTCGCGGACATTTCCTCGATGAAGAGGATTTTCTTGAAGGGATTGGCTGGATTGACGATCAATCTCCATTTACCATCGGCCTGCGCTTAAATGAACCGGACTTTGACGGAGACGATTGGAAAATCGAGATGTTTTTACGCGATAAAAAGAGCGGCGCCGTTGAATTCTTTGACGGGCTGAAGAGCCTTAAAAAATCGTGGCAGGCGTACAGCGATAAAATCGCGCGGGAGCAGGACCGCTTTCATAGAACGGTTCCGTGGCTGTCATTTGATTCCGGGACAACGCTGATTTCAGAGGAAGAAGCCTGGATCTTCCTGTCAGAAGCAAGTGAGACGCTGGTCGATATGGGCGTTGAAATTCTTCTGCCGTCCTGGTGGCAGATTGTCAGAGACAGCAACATGATGCTAAAGGCAAAGGTGTCGTCCGCCCCGCGCGGCGAGTCCTTTGTCGGCATGAACGCGCTGCTTGATTTCAACTGGCGGTTTGCGACAAATGGAATTGAGCTGACCGAGGCTGAATTTAACGACCTTGTCGCCAGCAACAGGCGCCTCGTGAATATCCGCGGACAATGGGTCAAAATTGATCCTCAGTTTATCAAACAAATGAAACGCCTGATGGAAAAAGCGGAATCAGAAGGACTTCATATGTCTGATATTCTGGCGCGCGAACTAATGGATCAGGGAGAAGGCGGGCTTGAGGATTCTGATCTGATTGATTCATCCGCTTTTGCCGGCATACAATTTGATCTGTCCAAACAGCTCAGGTCACTGATTCGGAAGCTCACGGCCGCGGAAAATCTGCCGGAGCACGAAGTCAGTCCTTCTTTCCAAGGAACGCTACGCCCTTATCAGAAATACGGCATGAACTGGCTGCTGTTTCTGCGGGACAGCGGTTTTGGCGCCTGTCTGGCTGATGATATGGGTCTTGGGAAAACCATTCAAATGATCGCCTATTTTCTTCATGTGAAGGAAAGCGGCCGGCAAAAAACGCCCAATTTGATTATTGCACCGACATCCGTACTCGGCAACTGGCAGCGAGAGCTTCAAACCTTTGCACCTGACCTGTCCGTCGCGCTCCATTACGGGCCGCGCCGTCCAAAAGGTGATGATTTCGAGGCGCATTACGAAAACGCAGACGTGGTACTCACTTCTTACGGACTGTCTCATGCCGATTCGGAAGAGCTGTCTTCTGTGACATGGAACGCGATCTGCCTTGATGAAGCGCAAAATATTAAAAACGCGCATACGAAGCAATCACGCGCAATCAGAAAGCTGAAAGGGCTTCACCATATCGCGCTGAGCGGCACGCCAATGGAAAACCGCTTGACCGAGCTGTGGTCCATTTTTGACTTTATGAATAAAGGCTACCTCGGCAGTCTGACGGGCTTCCATAAACGCTATGTGCTGCCGATCGAAAAAGACCGGGACGAAAAAAGAATCGGACAGCTTCAGCAATTAATCCGGCCGTTCCTTCTCCGGCGGACGAAACGGGATGAAGAGGTCGCGCTTAATCTTCCTGAAAAGCTGGAAGAAAAAGAATTTATCCCGCTGTCAGCCGAACAGGCGTCACTTTATGAGCAGCTTGTCAAAGACACATTTGACCATATGACATCACTGACCGGCATGCAGCGAAAAGCGCTGATCCTCAGCATGCTTGGACGCCTTAAGCAAATATGTGATCACCCCGCACTTTATTTAAAAGAAGATCAAACTGAGCTGCTGGCCGGCAGATCAGTCAAGCTCGAAAAATTGCTGGAACTGATGACGGCGATCCGCGCCCAAAATGAAAGCTGCCTCATTTTTACGCAATACATTCAGATGGGGAACATGATGAAACGGCTGCTTGAAAAAACGTTCGGCGAACCCGTGCAATTTTTAAACGGGAGCCTCTCTAAGCAGGAGCGGGATTCACTCGTTGAGAGATTCCAGAAGAAAGAATACCCGACACTCATTCTTTCACTCAAAGCTGGAGGCACCGGGCTCAATTTGACCGCCGCCAATCACGTCATCCATTATGACAGATGGTGGAACCCAGCGGTTGAAAATCAAGCGACTGACCGGGCTTACCGCATTGGCCAGGAACGCTTTGTTCACGTTCATAAAATGATTACGACGGGAACAATCGAAGAAAAAATTGATGTTATGCTTGAATCGAAGCAAACCCTGAACGACCAAATTATCCAAAGTGAAAACTGGATTACCGAGCTTTCCACACAGGAACTCGAAGAATTGTTTACATTAAGCGCCTCAGCCCGATAGTGATGAGTGTAAAAAAAGCTGGCTCTTTGAAAAAGAGCCAGCTTTTTTCCGTTCATAGCCGTCACGCCGGAATGTCCAAAGAATCCGTTACGCCGGTTATCTACAGAATGTGCTTGTGGTGCAGCAAATATACTTACAGCAAATGATGAATCATATGTGCGACGCCGTCTTCGTCATTAGTCAAGGTGACTGCGTCGGCCATCGCTTTGATATCTTCCCGCGCATTGCCCATCGCTACACCGATTCCCGCCGCTTCCAGCATTGATTTGTCATTCAAGCTGTCACCGACAGCGGCGGTTTTTTCGATCGGGATATTCAGCCGTTTCGCAAGCCTCACCAGCGCCTGTCCCTTGGACGCTTTGCGGGCAGAGAGTTCAAAGTTATGCTCAGCCGAACTGACAAGCGTCAAATCTTTAGCATGCTCATATCTTTTCCAGCCTGCCTCAAGCTTCTCCTTGAAGAAAGAAAATCCGAGAATATTATAAAAGTTGATCTGCTGATCAGTTTCAAACAGCTTTTGAAACGAGTCAATGTAAGCGAAGCCCGATTGGCTGTATTGCACCTCGGCCGCCTGCATAAGAACAGAAAGATCCGCTTCCGGATTCGCGCTTCTGAATCGGTCCAGCTCAACATCAAGAAGCTCCTTTCCGTTTTGCGGCGTATATATGGCTGAACCTGTGAATACCTCGTAATAATAATTTTCCGACTCAAGCCATGAGAGAATGTCATACGCCCGCTGTTTATCAATGGTTTCCTGATGATAAAGCCTGCCGTCGGGATCGTGAATGACAGCACCGTTCGCGCTGATGACCCACGTTTTAATTCCGAGCGGCTCAAAGATCGACTCAACGTCAAAATGAGCGCGCCCGGTCGACACCACCACTTCAATGCCGTCTCGCTGCGCCTGCCGCAGCGCATTTTCATTTTCCACGCTTACCTGATGCTTGCTGTTGAGTAAGGTCCCGTCTAAGTCAATCGCAATTAATGTCACGTTTGTCAGCCCTTTCCTTCATCCTGCTCTGTCACGAGCAGTTCCACCCCGTTTCGGTCAAGCAAATCACAAAACGCCTGACTCGGGAGCCTGTCTGTGATCAAGAGATCAATTTCGCTCAGCTCCGCATACTGGTAAAAACTGGCACTTCCCAGTTTTGAATGATCTGCAAGCGCGATCACCTGCTTTGCCTGCTGAATCATTTTTCGCTTCACCATGCCATCTTCTTCATGCGCAATTGTAATGCCATGTTCGGAAATGCCGACCACACCGATCAGCGCTTTATCGACGTGATAGCTTGAGAGCTTTTCAATCACAGAGGCGCCGTACAGAAAGCGGTGCTCCTTTTCCAGCTTGCCCCCGAGCAGATAGATTTCAATTCCTTCCTTATCTGACAGCACTTCAGCGAGGTTAATTGAGTTGGTAATCACCGTGCAATCATCCGCATTCAAATGCTCCGCACATGCCTGAACGGTTGTAGACGCATCTAAAATCACCCGCTCACCATTATGAATGAGCGATGCAGCAAGCCTGCCGATCTCGGTTTTTTCCTCCGACACTGTTTTCAGGCGCCCGGAATAACTTTGAATTTTCTGGTGCACAGTCGGCAAAATGGCGCCGCCCCTTGTGCGGATGATGGCTTTCTGTTCCTCCAGCTTCACAAGGTCCCGTCTGGCTGTATCTCTTGACACTTGAAGGAGCGTACTGATCTGCTCCGTTGTAATTCGGTTATGCTGTTTTAAAAAATCCAAAATGGCTACTAATCTTTCTTCTTGGTACACGCCCTCATTCCTTTTCTGATCTATCATCTTTAAGTAATTATAAGTTTCAACAAAAATACAATCAATATTTTTAAGTGTTTTTAAGTAAAAATGCATCTTATGAACCAATTTTTCCTAAATGCATTCAAAAAAACAGACCAGTCTGGTCGACTGGTCAATTGCGAGGGGATGTTGCGAAGATTCGAATCATCATGAATGGATAGAAAACGGGAGGATCAGGGCGATGTCAATCGGCAGCTTTTTCCCGGGGTTTTGAGTCCATAAAACGAACAGTGTCAGCCAACACTTCCGTTACATACACGTTAACGCCGTCTGCGTTTTCATAGCTCCTTGTCTGAATCCGTCCGCTAACGCCAACGAGAGAACCTTTTTGGCAATATAGCGCCGTGTTTTCAGCGGTTTTTCTCCAAAGCGTGCAGTTGACGTAATCGGCTTCGATTTCACCTGAAGCATTCTTGAAACTGCGGTTTACCGCGAGCGTAACGTGTGCAACTGCCGCTCCGGCAGAAGTGTAGCGAAGCTCAGGATCTTTTGTAAGACGTCCGACAAGCATGACCTGATTGAACATGCGATTCCTCCTCTCCTTGCGGTTACATGTATTGTAGATGATGCAATAAGAAAAGAAAAACGCTTAAAAATGGCTTTCAGCCTATGTTTTTATCTTTTGTTTTCATTTTTCCTTCAGCTAAAAACATCTTTTGTTTTTTCCCTTTGAAGAAATATGTACTTTTTAAAAACCTGAAAAATATTTGCCTTGTCAGCCAATTTTGCGTATTCATGCACACATAGGAAGAGCCATCCCATGCAAACCACTGAAAGCTCAGTTTTTTTTCCGGCATCGACAGCTCAATTTTATACTGTTCCATGCCATCATGCGTCTCGTATAAAAAGATTACCTTTCTTTTTTTGTTCAGATGAACCTCAAACACTTCTTTACGGCTTAACATATAGGTTTCTTCCTTTTGAATCATACGATTTTCAGAAGGAGTGCCGTCAATATAAATTTCTTTTAAACGAAACTGATTCATATACATCTCTCCGTAATCCTTAGTCAGTTACAGTATAATGAAAAAATAGAAATTATTAAATGTTTCGCCAATACAAAGTTCTTAAGTCCCTGCATTGCACGTTTTTTCCGCAAAAACGTTTATGTTATAATGGAAGGCAAGAAAACTTTGGAAGTAATCGGGGTGAGAATAGAAATGAAAACCTTTAAACTGGTTGACCTGAATGTGGAACGAGTGGACAAGGAAGAGAAATCAATTGAACAGTTTCCCCTTATTGACGGACTGATTATAAATAAAGAAGACGGTGAAAATCACTGGCTGATTGAGGCGCTTGTAGCGAAAGAACATCTGTCTTTTTTTGAACAGCTTCAAAACAGCCAAACGGAAGCCACAGTATTTGTAACGATCACCAAACAAAGCAATCGCCCCGCCCAGCTGACAGCGGCAGTGAAAAATATCGTCAAGCTGGAAGAAAGCATACAGGTTTTAATCTACGGACAAATGGTCACAAGAAAACAGCATGGCACAGAAACCCTTCTGGAGTCCCTTGTCAAAGAGGGCTATACAGGAAATAAGCTGATTGAGGCGTTTAAGCAAAAAATATAGAAATGAGAGAGATGCCAGGTTGAAGAGCGAAAGATGCAAGGAGTCTTTTTTCTCTTATCGGTGCGGGCTGAAATGTTACATGACAAAATCCTAAAACGAAAACCGTTTTAGGATTTTGTCAACAATCTGAAACCGCCGTTTCAAAACGGCAGTCTTCTTATTCCGGCGACCTTGTTTGCTGCTTCAGCAGATCTCTGATTTCCTTCAGCAGCTCCTCTTGCGCATCTGCCGCTTCCTCGGCCGCCTCTTCTTCTGCTTCTTTTTTGCGTCTTAACCCATTCAAAATCCGAATCACAATAAATATAGAGAACGATATGATTAAGAAATTCACGATCGTCTGTATAAAGCTGCCGTACTTCACTACAGCATCGCCAAAGCTAAACGACAGGCTTGAAAAATCAAGCCCTCCCAGCAGCAAGCCCACCAATGGCATGATGATATCATTGACTAGAGATGTGACGATCTTTCCAAACGCGCCGCCTATAACAACACCAATCGCGAGATCCATGATGTTCCCGCGCATGGCAAAAGCCTTAAATTCATTCCACATACAATCACCTGCTTTTTCTCATGTTTTGAAAGAAAAAAGACAAATGTGCCGCCGCCCATCTGCCTTTAAACATTTATTCTCCGAGAGCAAAAGTCAATTCAACTTCGCAAACGACTTCGCCATCGACTGTAGCCACGCCTTTCCCGCGCCCGATTGTGCCGCGCGCACGAATGATGTCCACTTCAAGATGAAGCTGATCACCAGGCTTAACTTGTTTTTTAAATCGGCAATTATCAATGCCTGCAAAGAATGCCAGTCTGCCGCGGTTTTCTTCTTTAATCAGCATCGCAACAGCTCCGACTTGAGCAAGCGCTTCTACGATTAATACGCCGGGCATGACCGGATACTGGGGAAAATGTCCGTTAAAGAACTCTTCATTTGCGGTTACATTTTTATAGCCTTTTGCCCGTTTGCCTTCTTCAACTTCCGTAATCCGGTCTACAAGCAAAAACGGATAACGGTGAGGAATAATTTCTTTAATTTGCTGAGTATCAAGCATTCTCTTGACATCTCCTTCATCTGCATTTGTATGTATAGCAATCATCAAAGATCCAATCTGTACATCTGAAAAGTATATTATGAATTAATCTCTTTTTCAACCGGCGCTAAGATGTAACCAACTGTCAATGAGAGCCGTCAATAGTTATGATATGATAATTATAGATTTTACCAATAGCAAAGAGGTAGGAAAATGATTTCGAAGTTTATTGAAAAAAGGATGCAAACCATGTTAGACGAGTGGCACTCTGCAATGAGCAAACGCAAAATGAATCATGTGTGCTCAGTAAAAGAGAAAATTGACCAGCACCTTCCGAAGCTCAAAAAGAACACAAAACTTTGGATGCGTTATCAATTGTTTCAGGCGCGCCATCAGCTTCTTTTTGAAAACCAGAACGGGCTTGACGAATTGTTTGAAGATCTATACGGTCTGGAAGACAAAATGAATGATGAATTGAAATATTATCTGTATTTTTTTTCAGGATTATACGAAATGGTAAAAACAGCTCCGAAACATGCAGTGAATCATTTTAAACAAGCTGAACAGTACCTGTCAGCCATTCAAAACAGGTTTGAAGCCGCTGAATTATATTATCAAACCGCCGGCGCCTATTACTTGATGAAATCACCGCCGCTTTCCATCCAATACGTCAAAAAAGCATTAGATATCTACTTACAGCAATTCGGCTATATCAAAAAGGTGGTCACCTGCAAGCTTTTGCTCGCCGTTAATTATATTGATCAAGAACGCTATGAAAAAGCTGAGCAGCTTTTCGAAGAAATCATTAGGAAAACTCGGCAATTACATGACGAAAACCTGCTGTGCCACGCTTATTATAATCTTGGCTTTTTAAAGGCGACCGAAAAAAAAGACCAGGAAGCGCTTCTTTACTTTAAAAAAGTACTGAAGAATCAGGAGTTTGAAACGAATTCTCCAGTCTCGTATTTGCACTGTGTGTACGAATCTGTCAGAGCGCTCTTTAAAACAGGTCAGATCACAGAAGCGAAAGCCATCCTGCAAAAAGGGAAAGAATTATCTGAAAAGGTAGACATTCAAACCATTTATTTAAAATTAAAAACGCTTGAGGCGCTCTATACATCAGTTGAAGACCCCTATGACCAGCTGCTCGAATATGTGCTTGAGTTAGAAAAAATTGAAGCTTGGGTGGATTTAGAAGTGCTTGTAGAAGATATCACGGAATACTACAAAAAAAAGGACGATTTCGAAAAAGCCGCTTTTTTTATCATGCGCGGCTGATTGAAAACGCCCATTTCTTATTATCTCACTGAATTGATTAAACCGAGCATTTGATCTCCCATTGTAATTGTTCTGCTGTTCAGCTGATAAGAACGCTGGGACGTGATCAAATCTGTCATTTGTTCTGAAATATCAACATTGGACATCTCAAGCGAGCCTTGCTGCATGCCGATATCTTGTCTATTCGCGCCATTGAGCTCTTCAAAAGCTGCCTCATTATCAATCGAGAAAAGGTTATTCCCTTCCGATTTCAGCTCTTGAGGGTTATTCACTTGGACAACTCCGAGATTAAACCGCTGGACCGCGTTTCCGTCCGATGCGGTTAAGGTGCCGTTTTCATTGATGGTGATATTCTTCATTGTGCTGTCGATGTTCACTGTATTGCCGTTTTCATCAAGCACCGGATACCCATCTCCAGTAACGAGCTGAAGCTGGTTGGCATTCGCAGCTGAAGGCGTTACATACAGCGCTCCGTCCCTCGTGTACTGGCGGCTGCCATTTACGTTCACCTGAAGATATTGGTATGGAGACGTAAACGCGATATCCAGGTCGCGATCCGTCTTTTGAATGCTTCCCTGATCAGACACAAGGCGTGAATGCATCATCGCTCCGACGCCAAGGCGCAAGCCGGGCGGCGTTTTTCGGGCCTCTGCCACTTCCTCGTTTTTTTCATCAACCTGAGCGAATTGCTGTCTGACTAGTTCGGAAAAGTTCGTATCTTTTGCCTTATAGCCGGTTGTATTGCTGTTTGAAAGATTGCTGCTGATTGTGTCAATTTGCTGCTGCAGCTGGTTTAAGGTTGTTGATGCCGTTAGCATTGACCTGAGCATAGTTGATGTCCCCCGTTTTTTCTTCCATTATCTTAGATTTTACCGATTTCATTGGCTGCTTTATCCATACTTTTATCGTAAGCCTGAATCACCTTCTGATTGGCCTCAAACGATCTGTACGCTTCAGTCATTTCTGTATAGGCGCTAGTCACATCCACGTTTGAAAGCTCAGAAACGCCTTGCTTTAATGAATAGGATACCTGGTTATTTCCGGCTGCGCTTGGCAGATCGTTGCCGTCCGCCGTACTGTATAAATCATTGCCGTCTCGTTTCAAATCGCGGACATCCTCCGCCATTCTGACATCAATTTGGCCTGCTGCCCGCCCGTTCGTTGTGACAGTACCATTTTCAGACACAGAGAAATTCTCATTATCAACTGTGATTGGCTGGCCATCCGTAGATAAAATCGGATTTCCATTGATCGTCAGCTGATTATCCCCATTTAGCGAAAATGTGCTGCTCTTAGAATAACGGATCCCATCCGCTGTCTGAACCGGGTAAAAAAGAGCCGCGTTTTCATTGGTTTCCGCATGAACCGGGACTTGATTTTCGACCAATGTGATGTCTGTAGGCTGATCTGTGGACTTTAAGCTTCCTTGTGTGAAAAGAGGCTTAAGTTCTTGCATATACACACCTGTATTCACAGAACCGATTTCTGTCTTCGATGTTCCGGACGGAGATTTTGATTCTATTCTGTTTAGCAGCATCTCAGGAAAGGCGCGCATAGAGCCTTGTTCTGCTTTATATCCTGATGTATTGGCATTTGCAATGTTATTTGAAAGCATTTCCGTTCTGCGTTGCTGGGCAATCATTCCGGATGTTGCTGTATATAATCCTTTTAACAAATTTTCCACCTCTAAAATGGCATTTTTTCCAGTTGTCATGTAGGAACGTTCGTTCTATAATAAAAATCAGTATTTTAATCCTATTATCGTCATTAATCATCCATTCGTGAAGGCTTTTTCATAAAAAAACCTCATTCTTTTTCAGAATGAGGTTTGTGAAATCAGCTTAGTTTGCGTTTAGGAAGCTTGTCCATATTATCAAGCATGACACCTGTGCCGATGGCTACGCAATCCATAGGATTTTCAGCAACGAGAACCGGCACCTTCAGCTCTTCAGCCAGCAGCTGGTCAAGGCCGTTTAAGAGCGCGCCTCCGCCGGTAATGATAACGCCGCGGTCAATAATATCAGCGGAAAGTTCAGGCGGTGTTCTTTCAAGCACTTGTTTCGCAGCCTGCACAATAACAGCGACAGATTCACGAAGGGCTTCTTCAACTTCTTTACTGTTTACTGTAATGGTTCTTGGAAGACCGGAAACCATGTCCCGTCCGCGAATGGAAATTTCCTCGTGACGTGCGTCTGGGAAAACCGTTGCGACTTTAATCTTAATATCTTCCGCAGTACGTTCGCCGATCAGCAGTTTGTACTCGCGTTTGATGTAATTTAAGATTTCCATGTCAAACTTGTCCCCAGCCATTTTAATAGAAGAGGAGGTGACAATATCGCCCATTGAAATCACCGCGATATCCGTCGTCCCGCCTCCAATGTCTACAACCATGTTACCGCTTGGCTGGAATATTTCCATACCCGCGCCGATAGCGGCAACTTTAGGTTCTTCTTCAAGGTACACATGTTTACCGCCGCTTTTTTCTGCAGCTTCTTTAATTGCTTTTTGCTCAACGGATGTAATATTCGTCGGGCAGCAAATGAGCATGCGCGGTTTTGAGAACAGGCCTTTTACATTCAGCTTGTTAATGAAATGCTTCAGCATTGCTTCTGTTACTTCAAAGTCAGCGATAACTCCGTCTTTCAGCGGGCGAATCGCAACAATATTCCCAGGTGTACGTCCAACCATTCGTCTTGCCTCTTCGCCAACCGCCAGCACTTTGCCGCTATTTTTATCAAGTGCAACTACGGAAGGTTCATTCAGAACAATTCCTTTACCTTTAACATGGATCAGTACATTTGCAGTACCGAGGTCAATACCAATATCCCTTGCAAACATCTATTTATATCCTCCTTGAAAATCTGTTTCACAGTAAATATCCACATTGTGCCCTAATTATATATATTATCATAAAATATAGAAAAAAAGTTGGAAGCACATTAAGTTCTTTACAAATTTTTGCGGATGTTTTATGAACGATTTCAGGGAAGACACCGCCAACTTGATGAAAGCAGGTCATTATGGTTGCTGAACAGGTTCACCTTCAAGGATATCATCTTTTTTATATTTCAATTTTGTCGCTTCTCCTCCTCTTAAATGCCTGATGGATTTATGATAATCGAGTATTTCCTTCACTTCGTTTGCCAAGTCAGGATTAATTTCAGGCAGACGCTCTGTCAAATCCTTGTGTACTGTACTTTTGGAAACACCAAATTCCTTCGCAATGACACGAACGGTTTTCTTTGTCTCCACGATGTACTTTCCTATCTTGATTGTTCGCTCTTTGATGTAATCGTGCACACCACTCGACCTCCCTAAAATGGATGTGAGAAGTGTGAAATGAGATCCGTATTCTGTAAAGAGTCGTACAGTATGCCGCTTCTTCGTTGTATGGTTTTAAAAGTAAGTTTGTGAAATATGCCCACGATCCCTCACCTCAAACACTCTCTTTGTTAGGTTTGTAACAGTGTATTAGCATTCTTTTGGGAATATGCTAAAAACTCAATAAGGACAAGGGGTGCAACAAACTTTTTCAGCTCAGCAAACTATTTCGTGTCACTACATTTTTATCTTTACATTCATCCACCCCTCCTGTAGAATGAAAAAGCAATTAGTTACTTAGGTAAGTTTTTTAGAAGGAGACCGACATGACCTACGTCAACAGAAACCTCATTCATCAAATCAACCAAAGCGCCCGCCTGATTGCCAAGAAAGCCAATGAACAGCTGGAGCCATTTGGCCTTTATTCCTCTCAATGGTCAGTTTTATATTCTTTGCGCACGATCGGACCAATGACTCAAAAAGAGATTTGGTCCTATTTAAATGTGGAGGCGCCCACTGTGACACGGACGATCAAACGCCTTGAAGAAAACGGCTGGGTACAGAGACAGCAAGGTGAAGACAAACGGGAGAAACTTGTTGTCCTCACAAAAGAAGCTGAAAAAAAATACGAAGACATCAATGTGAAAATGCTGAAATTCGAGGAAGAGCTGCTTGCGGATTTCCGGGATGAAGATAAGGAAGCTTTTTCTCATTTATTTCGCAAGTTTTTACAACAATCAAAATAGGGAAGTGACATACATTTGAAAAAAGCGGATGCGATATGGACCAAAGATTTTATTATGGTCCTGCTTGTCAATTTATTTGTGTTTGTGTTCTTTTATACATTTTTAACCGTACTGCCGATTTATACGCTTCAAGAACTTGGCGGCACAGAATCACAGGGCGGGCTTTTAATCAGCCTGTTCCTTCTGTCAGCAATCATTACACGGCCTTTCTCCGGAGCCATTGTTGAGCGCTTCGGGAAGAAAAGAATGGCGATTGTATCAATGACGTTATTCGCCCTATCGTCTTTTCTGTATATGCCGATTCATAACTTTCCCTTGCTGCTCGGATTGCGATTCTTCCAAGGGATTTGGTTCAGCATTTTAACGACTGTTACAGGTGCGATTGCTGCGGACATCATTCCCGCCAAACGGCGCGGAGAAGGGCTTGGATACTTTGCCATGTCCATGAACCTCGCTATGGCGATCGGGCCTTTCCTTGGCCTGAATTTGATGAGAGTGGTAAGCTTCCCTGTATTCTTTACAGCCTTTGCGCTGTTTATGGTTGCGGGCTTGCTTGTTTCATTTTTGATAAAAGTGCCGCAAAGCAAAGACAGCGGTACAACTGTATTCCGTTTTTCGTTCTCGGATATGTTTGAAAAAGGCGCTCTAAAGATTGCGACGGTCGGTTTGTTCATTTCTTTCTGTTATTCAACTGTTACATCATATCTGTCTGTATTCGCCAAATCAGTTGATCTTTCGGATGTCAGCGGATATTTCTTTGTTTGCTTCGCGGTGACAATGATGATCGCACGCCCGTTCACAGGGAAATTGTTCGACAAAGTCGGACCGGGCATTGTCATTTACCCATCAATCTTGATTTTCTCAGTGGGGCTCTGCATGCTGTCCTTCACAAATAGCGGCTTGATGCTTCTGCTTTCAGGAGCCGTTATCGGTCTCGGATACGGATCAATCGTTCCCTGCATGCAAACATTGGCGATCCAGAAATCTCCGGCTCACCGCTCAGGGTTTGCGACGGCAACTTTCTTTACCTTCTTTGACAGCGGAATTGCTGTAGGATCGTATGTGTTCGGATTGTTTGTAGCGTCTGCCGGCTTCTCTGCCATTTATTTATCAGCGGGGCTGTTTGTTCTGATTGCGCTGCTTCTCTATACGTGGAGCCAGAAACAACCTGCTAAGACTGAAGGAAAAGTGTCTATTGCAGAATAATGCTGAGACTGCCGGAAATCCGGCAGTCTTTTTTCATATCAAAAAAACGGCGTCCTGCTCCGTTGAACGGGAGAGAACACCGCTTATCTCATATTATTCAATGTCTGGCCTCAGGAACTAACGTAATATTATAGGGTGCTTTCTTACGGTGCTTCGTTATGATTCACCGTATTGCGCCTTCATTTGCGATAAATAATCTGTAATCACTGGACGTTAAAATGTTTTAGAATCGCTATCTAAAACAATCACAAAAGCGAAAATATACCGCAGAACTTCTTATTCAGCTTGGCGAACCTGCCCCGGTTCAAACGTTTCAATCACAGATGATGCCGGCGGGTGAACACGCATTAGAATTATGTAGAAAAGAAATGAAATCAGCACACCTACAAACCAGGAAATATCGTATAAGCTCTTCAAAGCAGGAACATACATGCCAATCAGTGAGATCAGCGCACCCAAAAACGTGGCTGCAAACGCACGATAATTGTAGCCCTTACAATACACATACCGCCCTGTTTCGGAATACAGATCATCTATCGAGAGCTCCCGTTTGCGAATGATAAAGTAATCAGCCATCATCACGCCTGCCACCGGACCAAGCATACCGCCAATTAAGCCGAGAAACGCGTATACGCTTGTCGCACTTTCCATCAGCTTCCACGGAACCGTAAATAAAGCGAGCAGTGCCGTGATGTAACTGCCGCGTTTGAAATTAATATATGTCGGCAGGGCATTCGCTATATCATAAGCGGGCGATACGATATTCGCCGCGACGTTTACAGAGATCGTGGCGATGCAGAGTGTGATCACGGACAATGCGATGACATATGGGTTATCAAACCTCGCCAAAATATCCACAACATCCCAAATCGGTTCGCCGAAAGCAACCTGAGAACCTGAGGTCACTGTAATACTGGCAAACGCAAACAGCGCAAAGGTTCCCGGCAAGCCGTAAAATTGCCCTTTGACTTGCTCTTTTTGCGTTTTAGCAAACCGTGTAAAATCGGGGATATTTAAGATTAATGTCGCCCAGATGCCGATGATGCCGGTAACCCCGGCGGCAAACGGCCAGAATGTTTCTGAAAACGTATGGAACTTTCCCGGCTGGGAATAGATCGGCCCCAATCCTCCGGCAATATCGACAGCCCACCATACCATGCCGCCAAATACCAGATACACTAAAGGACCTGCCCATACTTCAAAACGCTTAATCGATTCCATGCCGTGATGCAATACAAGCAAATGAATGGCCCAAAAGAATATAAAAGAAAGCAAACCAGACAAGTGAATGCCGAGAATGTTCCACTCGCCGCCAATTCCTCCCCAGCCTGGCCATATATTCAAAAGCAAAATATTCAGCGCCGTGCTTCCGGCAAAGGTTTGAATGCCTAGCCACATAATCGCTGTAAACGCCCTGAGCAGCGCCGGGATATTCGCGCCATATATTCCGTAAGAAGCCCGAATGATTACCGGGAACGGCAGCCCGTATTTTGTCCCCGCGTGGCCGTTTAAAGCCAAAGCGCCAAACAAGATAAGCGAAGCTGTAATAATGATCGCCAGCACCTGCCAAGGCGAGAGGCCGATCGCAATTAATCCGCCCACCGTCGCGTAGGTCGGTATATTATGTATACATCCCATCCAAATAGAGGCAAAGTTCATTGCTTTCCATGTCCGTTTTTCCTGTCCTAAAGGCAGCAGATCTTCATTGCTCAGTTTGTTGGATTGATGCTGGCTCGTTTTTAATGTCATAGCCGGCTCCCCTTTCAATATTGTCTGTTTTTCGTCACATGTTCAGTTTTCTGACATTTGATGTCACCTAATATAACTGAAAAGTCAGACAATAACATTGGCTATGATATACAATTTTCCTATTTCTATTTGAACAGCTTAAACAAGAAAAAAGACAGACCTAGCGCCAGTCTCTTTTCTCACGATGAGTTTTCCCGCAAAGCACATTGCCATTCATAACGCACTAAGAGCCTGCGTAAAATGTCAAACAATCGTTAACCAAATCATCGTTCACAATAATCGCATCCATACAACCGCCCCTCATACAGCTGTTCGCGGGATTAAAATAAGACCGCCGCAATGATTTCACGAAATCTATGAACAGTTCGTAAACATGAGAATTCTAGAAAAATGTCTACGCAATGCCAACCTTCTTCCCAGCAGCTGCCTCGATTTCAGGCGTTGAGCCAGACCGTACACGAAAAAATGAAAGGCTAAAAATAATAATCGGACCGTCACTGGCTGCGAGCTCTCCTGAACCTGCCGCCTTTGGTCATCTCGATCCTCTCCTTAGTATCTTATAAAACCTTCTTCTTATTGGAAATTCCCAGTTCTGCTCTTATGGATAGCATCTTTTATAGATATAAAGTCTTATAATCTTTCAATTGTTCATTTGCTGTTATTCCATCCCTCGATAATATCCCCCAAAAAACCATGTTAGTAAATCTCACATGAAAATGTTTTATCATTCTTTTTTCTCTATAATGAAGAAATATAATAATTCTGAAAGATACGGAGGAATGAGACATGCAAATGGGCGATACAGTTTTTATGTTCTTTTGCGCTTTACTCGTGTGGCTGATGACACCGGGGTTAGCGTTATTTTATGGAGGAATGGTAAAAAGCAAAAATGTGCTGAGCACTGCCATGCACAGTTTCTCTTCCATTGCCATTGTTTCTATCATATGGGTGCTGTTCGGATATACACTCGCCTTCGCACCAGGCAATTCACTCATTGGCGGGCTGGAGTGGGCCGGTCTGAAAGGGGTCGGATTCGATCCGGGAGATTACAGTGATACCATTCCCCACTCGTTATTTATGATGTTCCAAATGACGTTCGCTGTCCTGACAACAGCGATTATTTCCGGGGCTTTCGCAGAGAGGATGCGATTCGGCGCTTTTCTGTTATTCTCTGTTTTATGGGCTTCCTTCGTTTACACACCGGTTGCGCACTGGGTATGGGGCGGCGGCTGGATCGGCCAGCTTGGCGCGCTTGATTTTGCCGGCGGCAACGTTGTTCATATTTCCTCCGGTGTGGCAGGCCTTGTTCTTGCTATTGTGCTGGGAAAACGGAAAGAAGGCACAGCGCCTTCCCCGCACAATCTCATTTACACCTTCTTAGGCGGAGCTTTGATTTGGTTCGGCTGGTTCGGCTTTAACGTCGGCAGCGCCCTGACCTTAGATGATGTGGCCATGTACGCCTTCATCAACACAAACACTGCCGCGGCAGCCGGGATTGCCGGCTGGATCTTAGTAGAATGGATCATTAACAAGAAACCGACGATGCTCGGAGCGGTATCCGGCGCAATTGCCGGGCTTGTGGCGATCACGCCGGCAGCTGGATTTGTCACCCCGTTCGCTTCTATTATAATCGGCATCATAGGCGGTGCGGTTTGTTTCTGGGGCGTTTTCTCGCTCAAAAAGAAATTCGGATACGATGACGCACTCGACGCCTTTGGCTTGCATGGCATCGGCGGCACATGGGGCGGCATCGCAACAGGATTATTCGCGACAACCTCTGTTAATTCAGCGGGTGCGGATGGATTATTTTACGGTGATGCAAGCTTAATCTGGAAACAAATCGTAGCGATCGTCGCCACTTACGTTTTTGTATTTATAGTCACATTCGTTATCATTAAAATTGTAGGCCTCTTCCTTCCCCTTCGCGCAACCGAAGAAGAAGAATCACTTGGGCTTGATTTAACGATGCACGGGGAAAAAGCATATCAAGATACTATGTGAGGAGTGACGTTATGAGCGGTCAAATGTTCAAGGTGGAAATTGTAACGCGTCCGGCAAATTTCGAAAAGCTGAAGGAGGAACTCGGAAAAATCGGAGTGACCTCTCTGACCTTCTCCAATGTTCACGGCTGCGGCCTTCAAAAAGCGCATACGGAGCTCTATCGAGGGGTAAAAATAGAAAGCAATGTATACGAGCGTTTAAAAATTGAAATTGTGGTCAGCAAGGTCCCTGTTGATCAAGTGACTGAGACCGCTAAAAGAGTCCTGAAAACGGGTTCACCCGGCGACGGGAAAATATTTGTCTATGAAATCAGCAATACAATCAACATCCGCACCGGCGAGGAAGGACCTGACGCACTGTAATCGTTTTTGAAGAGATTCGGAATTCCGGATCTCTTTTTTTGCATAGAATCCCCCAGAAAGACTGTTTCCCCTTCGAATTCTCTTCAAGCATCACAATTTCCGGCAAATTCTTTATTGATTTGAAACTTTTTATGAGTATAATGGGTCTATTATAAAAAATGCAAAAGGTGATTATTTGAATTACGAACTATTTAAAGCCATCCATGGACTATCTCATCACAATTCGGTTCTCGATTCCATTATGGTCTTCATAACGGAATATGCCATTCTCGCTTATGCTCTCATCTTGCTGGCTATCTGGGTGTTCGGGAACACGCAAAACAGAAAAAATGTGCTTTACGCGGGCCTTACAGGAATTGCGGGTCTTATCATCAACTTTTTGATTTCACAAGTTTATTTCGAACCGCGCCCGTTCGTCGCGCACACTGTGCATACACTGATTCCGCACGATGCGGATGCTTCATTTCCGAGTGACCATACAACAGGCGCGTTAGCGATTTCGATTGCGATGCTTTTCAGAAACCGCAAGATCGGCTGGCCGCTTGTCATTTTCGGGCTATTGACAGGGTTTTCAAGAATTTGGGTAGGGCATCACTATCCGGTAGATGTATTAGGCAGCCTCGTTGTCTCCATCATTATCGGGTTCTTGTTCTTTAGATTTTCAGATCTGCTTCGCCCATTGGTCGATTCGATTGTGAGAATCTATGAAGCCATCATCAATAAACTGACGAAAAAACCAACCGATCAAAATTTCTAGAAAAGACAAAAGCCGGCGTCTGAATCAAGACAGCCGGCTTTCATATTTTTCATGCATCTTATGTTTTCTCCGCTTCGCCAACACATATAAACCACAAAACAATCCAATTCCAACAGCATCGATGAGCACATCCCGCATACATCCGTTCCTGCTGAAGAAGAGCTGAAGAACTTCTGTGAAAAACGCAAATACAAATGAGCCGGCCGCAGCCAATTTTATGCCGCACCGCTGTTTCCACAGCAAATAGGTCAGGACAAAGAAGGAAAACGCGTGCCCGATTTTTTGAATAAACGCTTCAGGTACAGCAAGCTCAGCAACATCCATCACCAAAAATTGAGACAGGTCGGGGCGCGGCTGAAAATGAAAAGCTACCGTTTGCGTTAAGACCATGCCGCTGAAACTTTCCGTACAGACAGAAAGCAGCATAAAAAGGGTCCAGCCTCCAAGCAACAGACGGTTCATCATATAACCTCCTTTACGATATATAACGACATAAGCAAAGACACAGAAAAAAACGCCTATCACACGGATAGACGTTTTCTACATTAAGATTGTTCAGTGTCTTCTGTTGTGCTGCTTTCTTTAGAACCAGATTTGTCAGTTGAATCATCCGTTTTCTCATCGGATTTTTCTTCTGTTCCTTTTTCAGTTGCTCCATCCTTTTTCTCGGAAGATTGCTGAATGGATTCTTCTGTTTCTTCAGCGGCAGCTTTTTCTTCTGCTGCTGCAGCTTTTTCAATAGAAGAAACCGGCTTGTCCATAAAGTTCAGCGGGTTCATGGCGACTCCGTCTTTACGGATTTCAAAATGCACGTGGTTTCCGCTGTCTTCACTGTACAAGTTCTTGCCAGACTTTCCGATCACTTGGTTTTGCTTTACCTTGTCACCTTGCTCAACACTTACTTCAGAAAGAGATTGATACACAGTTGATAAGCCATTGGCATGTTCAACTTCAATCACGTATCCCAGCACCGGATCTTTTTCAGCCTTGACAACCGTACCGCTTAGAGAAGCAGAAACATCGAAATCTTTTCCGTCTTTCTCAGCTAAGTCAATTCCTTTGCTAAGGCTGTACGTGTTATTATAGGTAACGAGTGCTGCTTCTTTCTCTTCTTTTGCGGCATCGGTTTCATAAAACTTTTTCACAACAGATACGTTTTCAGAATCAACAACCGGCATAGCGACATTTTCCATTGACTTTCCTACTTCAACTGCATCGTCGTTGTTGTCATATGCGGAGTTTCCGCCGTTATCAGCCAACTGATCCTTTACATCATCATTTGATACAGATTGATACCAAAGGACAGCTGTTAAAATGACGGCCGCGCTGACTAAGTAAATTGCAGGGAACACCCAGCGTTTACGAAAAAACTGCTGAAGTTTTTTGACTTGAGAAGTTTTCTTTTCTTCCTCTCTCATTGTTTCATCACCTCAGCAACATTCTGAACACTTTTCTGAAAATATATACACCTATACAAAAAATTTTTTTACATGTAGTTTGCGCAGGCTGATACGAAAATATGTGACTTTTTTGAGAGGAGTGCAAAAATGTATGAACATGACATTGCGTCTTGCTGAACATAAAGATCTGGAGGCTGTTGTTGCGATTTATAATTCAACGATTGCTTCGAGAATGGTAACAGCCGATACAGAGCCGGTAACACCCGAAGACAGGATGGAGTGGTTTTTGGGGCATACAGAGTCGCGGCCGCTCTATGTTGCCGAAGACGGAAGCGGGAACGTTGCTGCCTGGATCAGCTTTGAAACATTTTACGGAAGGCCCGCTTATAATAAAACAGCGGAGGTCAGCATATACATTGACGAAGCATGCCGCGGCAAAGGCGTCGGATCGTATTTGCTCAAGGAAGCGCTTCGCATTGCGCCGAAACTTGGAATCCGTTCACTTATGGCCTTCATTTTCGGACATAATAAACCAAGCTTGAAGCTGTTTGAAAAGCACGGGTTTGCGGAATGGGGACTATTCCCCGGCATCGCCGAAATGGACGGCAAAAGATACGATTTAAAAATTTTAGGGAGAGAGCTATCATGATTAGTCTGGATAAAGATGAAAACGAGATTGAACATCAGAACGAAGGAAATGATGCCGTCGAACAGGAGATTGCGGCTGAGGAAAGTAAGAGCCGCCAGCTGAGTGCCTCTGCTGTCAAGTCGCTATCAGACATCGCCAAGTGGGGCAAAGTGTCAGGCATTTTGCTGATCGTTATGGGATCGCTTGCCACACTGTCTACCTTGATGACAGTGATCGGCGCCATTCCGGGCGTACTGCTCATTATTTCAGGCGTCTTTCTGATGCGTTCAGCAAAAGCAGCCGCGGAAGCCGAAGGAAATCTTGCCGGCAGCGCTGGCGAAAACATGCTTGAGAATTACGGAAAGTTTATAAAGATGCAGTTGTTTTACGCTGCATCCAGTATTATTTCGGCCCTGATTGGGATCGCTATGCTCATTTTCATATTCGTGATTATCGGTATTGCCGCTTATGAAAGCACCGACACATATGAAGATCCGGATTCTTATTACTATGAGGATGATCCGGTGTTTGAATAAGCCATTGAATTGATGCAGACAAAACGAGGCATGTGTTCCATATAAGACGGAACCATGCTTTTTTATTTGCCTATTTTTCTTTTATACATGTAATCAAAGCAGGCTGGCGTAAACACCGAGTCCTTTATAAAGCATATAATTCAATAAAAGAAAGAGTTTTCAATCAGGAGTGACTCCTGCTAATTTTGTATTAATGCAGGATTGTCTCAATATCGTTAAGGAGTGAGACATGTGGAAAATAACAGCTTACCGGAAAAAGTAATAGTCATTGCTGAAATCGCAAACGCCCATCAAGGAAAAGAGGAGAACCTTAAAGCTCTCATCAAGGCTGCCGCAGAAAGCGGAGCAGATGGTGTGAAATTTCAGTGGTTCAAGTATGACTGTCTTGCAACACCGTGTTTTTTCGCTTATGAGTCGTATATCGAGCTGTTTTTGAATGAAGATGTATGGAAAAATTGTATCTCTTATGGAAAAAGACTTGGATTAGAAATTTGGGTGGATATTTTCGATTCATGGGGGGCAAAGCTCTTTTTGCACCTGCAGAATGATATTGATGGCATAAAGCTTCCAACAACCATCCTTCAATCCACGGAAATCATGAAAACGATCGGTATGACAGAGAAGCCTGTGCTCATCGGAGTTGGCGGGTGGTACGAAGAAGAGATCGATCAGATGATGTCGCTTGTAAAACAACATATGGCAAATCAGCTCATTCTCATGCACGGATTTCAAGGGTATCCGACAAAATTAGAGGATATTAACCTAAAACGAATACAACATCTACAAAAAAGATACAAGGTTCAAATTGGATTTGCTGATCACATTGACGCAGAACACCCACTTGCTGCCGACCTTCCAGTCTATGCATTTTTTTCAGGGGCAGCTGTTATTGAAAAACATATTACCCTACATCGGGCAGCTAAAGGGTTTGATTATTATTCTTCCCTAGAGCCAAACGAATTCAAACTGATGGCGGAAAAGCTCCAGCAGGCCCAAATAGCTGCTGGCTCACTTGAAGTAAATGCAACCGAAAGAAAGTATTTGCATGATTCATCATTACGTGTGACAGCCAACCGGGAAATTAAAAAAGGAGAAATCATTACACTGGATAAAACGAGTTCCAAAAGATGCGGAAATGAGAATGCGTTAATGCCCTTACAAGCCGAGGACGCATTTCCTCAAGTAGCAACTGCTGATTTATCGTTAAACCAACCAATTACACCCAACGAAATAAAAAGTCCAACAATTGCTATTGCAGTCATATGCCGGCTAAAATCGACTCGTTTGCCGAAAAAAGCGCTGCTCCCTATTTACGGAATACCATCTATTGAGCGCTGTCTGATCAATTGTCTGGCTGTCCCTGGTGTTCATGAAGTTGTATTGGCAACGTCAAATCTTCCTGAAGACGACCCACTTGAAGCTTTCACTCTAAACGGAAAGGTCAGAATCGTGAGAGGCGCCCCCGAAAATGTGGCAGAAAGAATGCTTGAAGCCGCAGCTCTAACAAAAGCCGATATAATTATCCGTGTAACAGGTGATTGCCCAGTGGTTTCACCTGAAGTGCTTCAATATTTAATTGATCAGCACTTGCAAAAAGGGGCAGATTATACTCAGGAATTTTCAAGTTCAGCAGGGATTTCCGGTAATGTCATTACTGTTGAAGCCCTTCAGCGGCTTGTGCAGCAGCCAAAACCGTTAACCCATACAGAATATCTTTCTTTTATTTTTAAACAACCCTTCCCTATTTTCCATCAATCACGTCAGCCTGCCAGAAGAACTCCATTATCCATCTTGGCGTTTAACTCTGGATGAACCTAAAGACCTAGAGCTGTTTGAACAAATATATCGAAACCTGGATGTCAAAAACGAACCGCTCTATTTCAGCCGGCTAAGAGATTATTTATCAGCAAACCAACATATTTCAAAAATAAATCAAGATGTGTCAACCAAATGGATCGATCAGTCATCTCTAGTGGAGGAAATCAACAAAGCAACGTTGTTGCCAGCGGAGAACAAATAATATCTCGCTAAAAACGATGACATATTTATTTAAACTGCCCATATCCCTATTGTCTAATAAAACGCCCGACTGTCAGACAAATCCCAATATTTCGAGTGGAATTCTTATTTAATGCATTTTCTTGCGTCTGTCTCCGCTGTCAAAAATCCCACAAAACTTCGAATCGCAGAAGGTTCTTCCTTAATCTGTCGCGTGTAGGAGTCTTTCCGCTCTTCTAAAATGATGTCGCTCTTTTTAATCCTGTTCATGTTCATCATATAGATGTGAACCGGTTTTTGGATTTGTTTATGCTGACAGCCTGCTTTTTTGAAAAATGCAGCCCAAGCGCCGCCAAAAGGGCGAATATGCCCGCGCTGATCAGGGACTCCCTGTCAGCTGAAGCGCGAAATAGAAAAGCTGCTAAATTAAAGAGAGAAAATGCACAAGCGGAATCGCAAGAAAACGGTAAATGACGTTTTTTCATGAAAGGCTGTACAACCTTTTGAATTGTTTGCATTTCTGTTTTAATGGACACGGAATTGAAAAGCAGCAGCTAGAAGATTTACAAAACAAGCAATTTCAGTTTAACAACCGGGCGACCTTTGATAACAAAGATTTAATTTATATGATGATCATGAATAACCATGCGGTGTTTACAGAGAATAATTCGGTTGACGTCATTACAGATGGTCGGGATACGTTTTCAGCGGTTGCTGTATGACATTGAAATGGCTAAGGATCATATCCACTTACAATATTATATTTATAGAGGATGATCCGGTGTTTGAATAAAGGTGTGGGGGGTCGACCTCAAAAAAACAGACTTGAGTAGTAGAGAGGCGTGGTTTCGGTATTGAACCGGACTCATGCCTTTTTCATGTTCTCCTCAAATTCTCTGCGTTATTGTCATTCATCCAGGCACGCTCTTCAGTGTGACATACTTTGTATAGTATCCCTCGACCTTAGATGTTGGAAACGATTCCAGACAGACTGTTATACGTTTTCTATGATGACAAAGCATTTGTTTCTATTTTGTATACGTTTAGACCACTCAACAGCTGTTCCTCCTCCCCACGCTATCCTGTTACAATATTGCCCTTCATTTCTACTTTTTTATGGCTTTTAAAATAATAGTTGAATCCGCTTAGGCGAGAGTAAACACAGCGTCTTGTTATAAGCATATACTTCAATATCTGACATTTTTCCATCCATTTAAGAAAAAGGAAGTGAATATACTTGTGTTTTTCAAAGACAAAAAGATACTCATAATTGGCGGAACAGGTACCATCGGAAAAAGCCTGCTAAAACAAATTCTTAAGGACCAGCCAAAGGTTGTGCGAATCTTCAGCAGGGATGAATATAAACAATTTATGCTAGAAAACGAAATCGGGCCAAGAAAGGATATTAGATTTTTAATAGGAGATGTGCGAGATTATGACCGGGTCTTACATGCAATGGACGGCATTGACTACGTCTTCCATACTGCTGCCATGAAGCATGTTCCCGCTTGTGAATACAATCCCTATGAAGCGGTCCTGACAAATATTATAGGAACCAATCATGTCATCAAAGCAGCCGTTGCCCAAAACGTGAAAAAAGTCGTTTTTACAAGTTCCGATAAAGCAATCTCACCAACGAATGCATATGGCGCAACAAAACTCACAGCTGAAAGATTAATTTCCGCTGCACAATACAGCAAGGGAAGAGCCGAGACGGTTTTTTCTTGTGTTCGATTTGGAAATGTCATGGGTTCAAGGGGTTCCGTAGTTCCCTTGTTTACAGAACAAATCTTAAAGCAAAAAAAAGTGACTGTGACGGATTTAAACATGAACCGCTTTATGATGACATTGGATCAGGCGACGTCATTATTAATTAGTGCGCTTAAAGAATCTCAAGGCGGAGAAATTTTCATATTAAAAATGCCGGTGATCTCACTGCGTGACTTAGTGTCAGTCGTTGTTGAAGAAACATGCAAAAATCACAATCTGAATGTTGATGAAATTGAAATACAAGAGATCGGGCTGCGCCCCGGAGAAAAAATGTATGAAGAACTGATGACGCATGATGAATCGACTATGGCTTTTGAGCTGCCTGAAATGTTTGTGATTCCTTCAGCATTCGGGAAAAAAAATCATTATACTCAAGCAAAAAAAGCAACTGAAGGAACTTATAGTTCAAATGATCAGGAGCAAATGTCAAAAGGAGAAGTCCTGACATTATTAAAATCGCAAAACCTCATTTAATCTGGAAAGGAAGATGGTCATGAATATTCTCGTTACCGGAGGAGCAGGTTTTATTGGCAGATGGGTTGTGAAAAAATTATTAGAAGACGGTCATCAAGTATGGGTGCTGGATGATTTGTCGAACGGGCGTTTAGAAAATATTGAAGAGCTGAAGAACGCTCCGGGATTTATCGAGTTTATTAATGGAGATATAAAGAATCTAAAAACACTAGAAGATCTTTTCTTGAACCAATTTGATATTTGCTATCATTTGGGTGCAAGCATAAACGTACAAGACAGCATCGACGATCCGAAAACCACATTTGAAAATGACACAATCGGTACTTTTAACATTTTAGAATTATGTAAAAAGCATAATGTAAAAGTTGTTTTTATGAGTACCTGTATGGTGTATGACCGAGCTGCATTTGCTGAAGGCATTAAAGAAACAGACCCTATTAAACCCGCTTCTCCTTATGCAGGTGCAAAAATCGCCGCTGAAAACATGGTGCTCTCCTATTATCATGCGTATGGTCTTCCAGCAGTGGTGATACGTCCGTTTAACACGTATGGGCCTTTCCAGAAAACAGGTGGCGAAGGCGGAGTCGTCGCGATTTTTATAAAAAATAAATTGGACGGGAAAAAGCTGCATATATATGGGGATGGCACTCAAACACGAGATCTTTTATATGTTGAGGATTGTGCTCATTTCGTCGTGCAGGCCGGTTATTCCCAAAAAGCAAACGGTGAAATTATAAACGCAGGCCTTGGAAGAGATATCTCTATTAATGATTTAGCAGCATTAATTACAGGCGATAGACAAAACATTCACCATGTAGAGCATATCCATCCTCAAAGTGAAATTCCAACATTGTTATGCAACTACGAAAAAGCAAAGAAAATCCTTAATTGGAGCCCTCAGGTCAGTTTGGAGGAAGGAATAAGAAAAACAGAAGAATGGATTAAAGGCACGAATCTTATTTAATAGGAGAATGGAATATGAAAAGTGAAAATAAATTGGCGATTGCAGGCGGTAAGCCCGTCAGAGATTCCTACCTTCCATACGGCAGACAATGCCTGGATGAGGAAGATATCCAATCAGTAGTTGATGTTTTACGTGGAGACTATTTGACGACGGGCCCAACCATTGACTTATTCGAACAGAAAGTCGCTGAATATGCTGGCAGCAGCTATGCTGTTGCATTTTCCAGCGGCACAGCTGCTTTGCATGCAGCGTGCTTTGCTGCGGGAATTTCACAGGGAGATGAAGTGATTACTACACCCATCACCTTTGCGGCAAGCGCCAATTGTATTTTGTACATGGGCGCCAAACCGGTTTTTGCAGATATTGACCCGCTCACATACAATATTGACCCTGATTCTATTGAAAAACTGATTACCCCAAAAACAAAGGCTATTATACCCGTAGACTTCACGGGACAGCCGGTGAACCACGACAAGATTCAAAAAATCGCAAAAGCCAATAACGTAATCGTCATTGAAGATGCTGCACATGCATTAGGCGCTTCATATAAAGGGGAAAAAATCGGTTCTATTAGTGATATGACGATGTTTAGCTTCCACCCCGTCAAACATATCACAACCGGCGAAGGCGGAATGATCACGACTAATAATAGAACATATTATGAAAAGCTGCTCCAATTTCGCAGTCACGGTATAACCCGTGATCCGAAAAAATTAACCCAAGACCATGGATCGTGGTACTATGAAATGCACTTCCTTGGTTTCAATTATCGGATGACAGATATCCAAGCTTCATTAGGGATCAGCCAACTGAAAAAAATAGATGATTTTATTAACACACGAAACCATCTTGCCAGAATCTATAACGAAAAATTAAAAACCATCTCCCACATTCATCTCCCAAGCCAAGATGCAGCCTCAACTTCAAGCTGGCACCTTTATATTATCAACTTACATCTCGATCAGCTAAAGGGAACTCGCGATGACATTTTTAACGCTATGCAAAAAGAAAATATCGGAGTTAACGTTCACTATATACCTGTGTATCTACACCCTTACTATCAACGTTTAGGTTATCAAGCCGGCCTATGTCCACATGCTGAGGCCCTTTATAAAGGAATCATTACCTTGCCTCTGTTTCAATCAATGAACGAAAAAGATGCAGATGACGTGATCAAAGCATTAAAAAAAGTAGTGGATTTTTATTCATAGAAGGTGATGAGTTGACAGTAACGGCTATTATCCAAGCACGGATGGGGTCCAGCAGATTTCCAGGCAAAGTATTGAAAAAAGTCCTGAATAAACCTCTGCTGGAATATCAAATTGAAAGAATAAAGAGGTCGGCCCTTATTGATGAGATTGTGATCGCCACAACGACAAATGCTATAGATAAACCAATTGTTGAGTTAAGTAAGAGGTTATCTCTTGCTTATTATTGCGGGTCGGAAAACGATGTCCTATCTAGGTATTACGAAGCTGCAAAAATGAGCAAAGCGGAAACGATCGTCCGCTTAACCTCTGACTGCCCTATTATTGATCATCGTGTCATTGACAAAGTCATTACGTATTATCTAGATGCAAACGGTCACTATGATTATGTGTCTAACACGTTAAATAGAACGTACCCCCGCGGAATGGATATAGAAGTTTTTTCAGCTTCGTCGTTAGAAAAAGCTCATGCCGAGTCCAGTCTTGAATATGAACGAGAGCACGTAACACCCTTTATTTTCATGAATCCCGCCCGCTTCAAATTGGCTAATATCACCAATGCCGAAAATCAAAAACAGCATAGATGGACTGTGGACACACCTGAGGACTTTTTATTAATCCAAAAGATCATTGAAAATCTGTATCCAACTAAACCTGACTTTAGCTTAGAGGATACATTAGCATTATTGAACACGTTTCCGGAGTGGTCTTTACTCAACGCCCGAATAGAACAAAAAGAAATCTTCAATGAAAACAATGACAAAGATAAGTGATGATGGGGTGCTGTTATGAATATTCTTTTCAGAGCAGATGCTTCAATTGAAATAGGCACAGGCCATGTCATGAGGTGCCTCACGCTTGCTCATGCTTTGCGTAAAAAGGGAGCTCATATTATATTTGTTTGCCGAGACTTACAGGGACATCTAGCTGATGTGATTCGCGAGCAGCAGTTTGATCTCATTTTGCTACCAGAACCTAAAAAGAATGTTTTCATTCCTAAAGCAACTCCCCATTCTGATTGGCTCGGTGTCCCTTGGCATGTTGACTCAGACGAAACCATTCATGCGATGAAAAACCTGAACAAGGAAATCTCTCTCCTTATCGTTGATCACTACTCAATTGATATCAATTGGGAGAAGAAAGTGAAAAAACATGTCAAAAAAATGATGGTGATTGATGATCTGGCTGACCGTTTACATGATTGTGATATGTTATTAGACCAGAATCTTTATCCTCATTATAAAGACCGTTATGTCCATTTGGTCCCCAAAAGCTGCAAACAATTTTTAGGGCCAGAGTATGTCTTATTGCGAGACGAATTTTATTCATTTTGTCCCAGTCACAAAAACTGCGATGGAAGCATAAGAAAGATTCTTGTCTTTTTTGGAGGCACTGATCCCTCTAATGAAACGAAAAAGGCCATGAAAGCCTTTCAGCAGCTTCCCTCCCATGATATTGAGCTGGACATCGTGATTGGAAGCACCAATGTTCATAAGAATGAAATTGAATCCATTTGTAATAAACATGTTTTTTTCAACTTTCACTGCCAAGTCAATCATATTGCAGAATTAATGTACAATGCCGACCTTGCGATAGGTGCGGGCGGAACTGCTGCATGGGAGCGCTGCTTTCTCGGCCTTCCAGCCATCGTGATTACAGTCGCTGAAAATCAAGAACTGATCGCTCAAACACTCGATCAAATAGGGGCTATTCATTATCTGGGGCCTAAAGAATCAGTCAAAGAATCACATATCGTCTCCGCCCTTCACGACATGATCAATAACCCCTTGTCATTCATACAAATGTCCAAAAAAGCCCGCATGCTGCTAGAAGGAAATATTGATAGTCGCCAAAATCTATTATTGGAAATTTTAAAGTAAGGAAGGGATAAATCTGTGTTCACATACTCCCTTAGGACATTAAAAGAAAAAGACTTAGACACAGTTCTCCGTTGGCGGAACGATGAAAGAATCAGGAAATCGATGTATAACGACCAAATCATAACTGAAAAACAGCATCATCAATGGTTCAAGAATGTGAATTCCTCAAAAACAGAACATGATTTTATCTTTACCATTGATCATACAGACACCGGCTTTGTCAGTTTTAAAGATATTGATCATCATAATCACCACTGCTACTGGGGTTTTTATATCGGAGAGGCCCAGAGTCCAAAAGGCTCCGGTTCTGTCATGGGGTTTTTAGCATTAGAATGGGCGTTTCAACAGTTAGAGGTTGAGAAAGTGTACGGAGAAGTCTTGTCGAATAACGAAAAAAGCTTGTCATACCACCAATCACTCGGTTTTCGCAAAGAAGGCCATTTCCGAAACCACATCGTAAGGAAGAACAAATATCTTGATGTCATCAGATACGGTCTTTTAAAGGAAGAATGGATAGCGGAAAAACCGCAAGTGCTGAAGAAATTAGCTGAAAGAGGAATAGATCACAAAGACCTTGATACAAATTTTAATGAACTGAAGAGCTGAGCCCATCTTTTAAGGAGGTTTGACTATAAATAAAAGGAGGTGCAAAAATGAACGAAATCACGTTGGAAGGAAGAAAAATCGGGCCGAATCATCCCCCGTTTATTATTGCTGAAATGTCCGGGAACCATAATCAATCCTTAGAACGTGCCTTTCACATTATAGAGGAAGCTTCTAAAGCAGGTGCACACGCACTGAAAATACAAACATATACCGCTGACACGATGACATTAAATATGAATACGAAAGATTTTAAAATCGAGGATGAAAATAGCCTCTGGTCCGGCAGAACGCTCTATACATTATATGAGCAAGCGTACACCCCCTGGGAATGGCATAAACCAATCTTCGATAAATGCCGGGAACTTGGAATGATCCCTTTGAGTACGCCATTCGATGAATCGTCTGTCGACTTCCTGGAGGACTTGGGGGTTCCTATTTATAAAATAGCTTCATTTGAAAATACCGATATCCCTCTTATCAAAAAGGTCGCTGCTACTGGTAAACCTATGATCATTTCTACCGGAATGGCTACAGTAGCAGAAATTGATGAATCAATGAGGGCCGCCAAAGAAGCCGGCTGTAAAGAACTCATACTGCTGAAATGCACGAGCACCTACCCGGCATCGCCGGAAAATACCAATATCTCCACGATTCCTCATATGAAACAATTATTCAACTGCCAAGTTGGCTTATCAGATCACACAATGGGAACAGGAGTTGCTGTGGCTAGTGTCGCCTTGGGCGCAACTGTGATTGAGAAACATTTTACTTTATCAAGAGCCGATGGCGGCGTAGATTCTGCCTTTTCGCTGGAACCCCTCGAATTGGAGGAGCTTGTTGTTGAAACGAAAAGAGCGTGGCAAGCATTAGGACGGATCACGTACGGACCCACTTCCGAGGAAAAAGCTTCGCTTACATTCCGCCGTTCTATTTATGTAAAAAAAGATATAAAAGCCGGAGACATGTTCACCAAAGACAATATTCAAGTTGTGCGACCCGGTTATGGCTTGGAGCCAAAATACTATGAGGTCGTGATTGGCAGAACAGCCAAGAAACATATTGCAGCAGGGACACCGCTGAAATGGGATTCTCTATAGTCTAAATACCGCCTCTTAGTAAACCATGCTCCACCGCTCCGCTTTACAGAACTAGAGAATATATCGCCATTAAAAAACTGCACCCTGATGTCCGGCAAATCGGGGTGCAGTTCTGGTTTACAGCTTTTAATTTAATACATTTTTTTACGTCTGTCTTCTTCTGTCAGAAATTCCACAAAACTGCGCATCGCAAACGGTTCTTCCTTAATCTGTCGGGTATAGGAGTTTTTTCGCTCTTCTGAAAGGATGTCGCTCTTTTTGATCCTGTTCAGCATATAGATGTGTACCGTTTTTTGGACTTGTTTGCGCTGGTAGCCTGCTTCTTTGAAAAATGCCAATCCAAGCGCCGCCAGAAGGGCGAATATTCCTATGCTGATCAGGGACTCCCTGTCTGCTGCAGCGTGAAATAGATAAGCGGTCAATTGAAAGAGAGAGAATGCAGCAAGCGGAATCGCAAGAAAACGGTAAATGACGGTTTTCTTCATAAAAGGCTGTACGGCCTTTTGAATTTTTTGCATTTCTGTTTTAATGAACCCCGGCATTTGTTCGACTCTGTAAAAGTTCATGTAATCCTCCCCCTTTATTTGATGTTGCAAGGCTTTACGAACGTTATCATATGTGCTTATTTTAACGCAGGTGCAAACTGGTTTTAAAGAAATCTGCCCGGTTTTTTCACGAAGAATCTGGCGCCGCTCTTTATTCTTTTAAAATGTGAGTGTTATAATTTGTAATGGGAATCAGATCGCTGTTAATCATGGAATACTAATGGCAATCTTCTTGATAAATATGAATGAGCGGGGTTACAAAGTGAGTATTTCTTCCATCCTTTTATCACTTTTTTTCATTTTGAATATTCTTTTGGCCATCATTGTCATTTTCAAAGAACGGCGCGATGCCAGCGCATCTTGGGCATGGCTGCTTGTTCTTTTCTTTATTCCCGTTTTAGGCTTTATTTTATACTTATTATTCGGCCATAACCTCAGACGCAAACAATTGTTTCAATGGGAGGACCGGAAAAAGATCGGAATCGAAAAACTGCTGAAGCATCAGCTAGAAGATTTAGAAACCAGGCAATTTCAGTTCAACAACCGGGCAACCTTTGATAACAAAGATTTAATTTATATGCTTATTATGAATAATCACGCTGTGTTCACCGAGGATAATTCAGTTGACGTGATCACAGACGGACGGGATAAGTTTCAGCGGCTGCTGCATGACATTTCAAAGGCTAAGGATCACATCCACTTACAATATTATATTTATAAAGGTGATGAATTAGGCAAAAAATTACGGGATGCTCTTATCCAAAAAGCGAAAGAAGGCGTTCAAGTCCGGGTGCTTTATGATGAGCTCGGATCCAGAACACTGAGAAAAAAGTTTTTTAAAGAGCTCCGTGAGGCCGGCGGGCATGTGGAGGTTTTTTTCCCTTCAAAGCTCAGGCCGATTAACTTGCGGCTGAATTACCGGAATCACCGAAAGCTTGTCATCATAGACGGGATGACCGGTTATGTCGGAGGATTTAATGTCGGAGATGAGTACCTTGGTCTTAATCCGAAATTCGGTTATTGGCGGGATACGCATATCCGGCTGCAGGGAACGGCCGTACACGCCATCCAGACACGTTTCATCCTTGACTGGAACCAAGCTTCCCACCGCCATACCCTGACATATATTCCGAATCACTTTCCTGATTACGGCCCAAAAGGCAATGTCGGGATGCAGATTGTCACGAGCGGTCCGGATTCCGAATGGGAACAAATTAAAAATGGCTACATTAAAATGATTTCGAATGCCAAGCGTTCCATTTTGATTCAGACGCCTTATTTCATTCCTGACGCAAGCCTGCTGGATGCTTTAAGGATCGCATGCCTGTCGGGTGTTGACGTCAATATTATGATCCCGAACAAACCTGATCATGCCTTTGTATACTGGGCGACACTTTCGAACATCGGCGATCTGCTGAAAGCCGGAGCCGCTGTCTATATTTACGATAATGGCTTTATTCACGCGAAAACCATCGTGGTGGATGACGAAATCGCATCAGTCGGCACAGCGAACATCGATGTCCGAAGCTTCAGGCTGAATTTTGAAGTGAATGCATTTATTTACGATATCACCATTGCGAAAAAACTGGTTTCTACATTTAAAGAGGATTTGCTCGTATCCAGAAAATATACCTATGAGGAATACCTGCAGCGCCCCTTATGGATTCGAATAAAGGAGTCCATCTCGCGGCTGTTGTCACCGATTTTATAAGATGCGCCCCCCCCCCCGGCTTTTATGGCCGGGGGTTTTCCTGATGGTCACAGTAGATCATCATCGCTTCCCGCAAAAAAGCGGCAAGGCCATCTCCATATTGATTGATTGAATCGGTAAATCGTTCGTCAGTGATATACAGGTCCCCAAGCCCTCTGAAAATGTCGAGTGTGCAGTCGTAATGATAGTGACAAATATGGTCGCGAAACGCCCCCACAGCAACCTGAACCTCTGCATCACCGGGGCCGTGCTCCATTCGCGCCGCGATTCGTCTGTAAATTGAATCAAATTCTGCCATGATCATCCGCCAATCGTCCGCCGAATATGCAGATGTCCTTTTCTCTGTTTCTTCTGCCATTTCCCTTCCATACAGCTTTCTGACTTCACCGGCATATGTCTGCTGGTGCTCTTCAATGTCTTTCATGCTTAATCCGGCGAATAAATCCCGCTTACTCATTTGTTCTCCCCCCTTCATGGACTGAAGCGTTCTGTCAATCGTTTGAATCATCTCTTCCATTCTTTGTTTTTTCTTTATTAAGATATCCTTTTGCGACTGAAGCGCCTCTTTCCGGTCAAAATTCGGATGAGCCAGCAGCTCTTTAATATCATCCAAACGAAACCCAATTTCCTTGAAAAATAAAATCTGCTGCAGTCTTTCCAAATCTGCATCACTGTACAAACGATACCCCGCGTCAGTAATCGCTGAAGGATTCAAAAGCTGAATATCGTCATAGTGATGAAGGGTCCGAATGCTGACGCCCGCTATGTCCGCCACTTGTTTGACTTGGTATTTCATAAATGCCGCCTCCTCTTTTTCATCGTAAACAATCACGCAACGTCAGGGTCAACCCCAAAAATGTTATTTTCGATATATAAAACTTCTCACAAATAGTGTATAAATGAAAAGTGAGTATTTTTTTGTAAAGGGGGAGCCAGTGTATATGAATCCTGAAACAATGAACAAAACCCTCGTCAGCATTTCAAAATGGGGGAAAGCAACAGGCATCTTATTTATTATTATGGGCGCTCTTACCGCGCTTTCAGGCGCGTTTTTCTTTCTAATTGGGGCTGTACCGGGCGTCTTGCAAATCATCGCCGGAATCTTTTTGATGCGATCAGCGAAAGAAGCAGGCCAAATGGCTGAGCACAACAGCGAACAGTCTGAAGACTTCATGCTGGAGAATTACGCGAAGTTTGTGAAGATGCAAGGGATTTATTTAATCGTGAGCATTGCTGTATCGGTTCTTGCGATTATCGCCTTTTTCATCTTTTTAATGCTAGGAATTGCTGACGGCATTTTCAGCGATTATGATACGTACAACACTTATTAATGAGAAAAACCCGGAGGAAGCCCCGGGTTTCAGATTGTTGACAAAATCCTAAAACGATTTATCGTTTTAGGATTTTGTCTCTTTTCAGCCTGCTGGAAAACCCTTAAAGTATAAGCATCAAAGCATACTTTTACAGGATGTGATGAGGGCGCCATTTAGGCAGGACGCCTGAGCGATTAACCGCCGTTCCTGTCATAAAACATGGGTTTGCCGTCACGTTGGAATCGAAGGAAGCTCCGGCTGTTTTATTATTCCGCTTCGCTTACCACTGTGAAGCGCTCATTTTTGTGTGCAGGTTGTTCAAGCTCATCCAATACGGCAATGGCGTAATCTGCATAGCTGATATAGCTGTCGCCTTTTTCGTTTACGATGACATTGTCTTTTCCTTTTTGGTAAGAACCCGTCCGTTTTCCTGTTGGATCAAAAAATGCCGCTGGACTGAGGAACGTCCAGGAAATGGAGTCCGTCTGCTGCAAATCTTTCAGGTTCTCCCCTTGATTTGATGCAGTCGGCACATATTCTTTCGGGAATTCCGCTGTATCCATTAAACGGGTTGTTTTGGCTTCATCAACAAACAGGCTTCCTGCTCCGCCGACGACAAGCAATCTTGTGTCTTTCGCATCTTTTAAGATGCTGATGAGCGCTCTGCCTGCCTCCACATGAAGATGCTCCTCACCAGGCGCTGCTCCAAAAGCGTTGACGACCGCATCGAAAGGCTTGATATCTTCTGCAGTCAGTTCAAACACATCTTTCTCTAAAATCGCTATGCCCTGTTCCTGCACTTTTGAAGCGTTTCGGACGATGGCAGTCACTTCATGGCCTCTTGTTTTCGCTTCTTTCAAAATCTCGTTCCCTGCTTTTCCGCTTGCACCGATAATTCCAATTTTCATGTTTCATGTCCTCCTTATTGTAACAATTTTAGTTACATGTTAGTGGTGAGAAGTCATCCCTTTTGATTAAAAGAGATGATTCATAACGTCTTTTAATGACTTGCTTGCCAGTTCATTTTCCATCGCTTTTTGCACACTTTCAAATGTTTCATCCAGTGCGTTCTGAATTTTTCTCCCTACCGGACAGTTCGGATTCGGGTTTTCATGAACCGCAAAGAGTTCATCTTGCTTTTGGACAGCTCGATATACGTCTAAAAGAGAAATATCAGCCGGATCTTTTTTGAGGCTTGCACCCGGAACCCCGGCGCGGGATGTGAGAATATCCGCTTTTTTCAGCATGCTGATCATTCTTCGCACGACAACCGGATTGGTGTTGACGCTGCCAGCGATGGTTTCTGAAGACTCTTTTTCATCCATCGAAATGAGGGATAAAATATGAATGGCAACAGCAAGACGGCTGTTAATCATGTTTTTCACCACCGTTGTAACTATAATAGTTACACTTAATTCGTTTGTCAACATTTAATATACACTACCGAGGGATTCTTGTGCACCGTTTTGAGTCAATAGAACGGCCGGATTCACTCCGGCCGCGTCTTGTCAGAATAAGAAATATCGTTGTCCGAGCGGAACATAATCGACAGGCTGGCAAGACAATTCCTTTCCGTCCGCGAAGACCTGATAGGTTTTTGGGTCAACTTCGATCTTCGGCAAAGCTGAGTTCAATTTCATATCCAGCTTGCTGAGCTTTCTGATATGTTTGACTGGTGAAATTCTTTTTTCCAGCCCTAAGCTTTCCGCCACACCCCGCTCAATGCTTGCCTGAGACATAAATGTAATTGAGGTTGAGCGATTGGCTTTTCCGTACGATGCATACATTTGGCGCATAAATACCGGTTCAGGTGTCGGAATGGACGCGTTCGGATCTCCCATTTGCGCGCGGGCAATCATGCCGCCCTTTAAGACCAGTTCCGGTTTTACAGCGAAGAATACCGGGTCCCACAGAACCAGATCTGCGAGCTTCCCTTTTTCCACCGAGCCGACTTCATGGCTGAGGCCATGCGTAATCGCCGGATTAATTGTGTATTTGGCAATATAGCGTTTTGCCCGCACATTGTCATTTCCGTTTTCACCGGCAAGAGCGCCGCGCTGCTTCTTCATTTTGTCGGCTACTTGCCACGTTCGGATGATCACTTCACCGACCCGTCCCATCGCTTGGGAATCCGATGATGTCATGCTGATCGCGCCGATATCATGGAGAATGTCCTCTGCCGCAATGGTCGCAGCCCTGATTCTGGAATGGCTGAACGCCACATCTTCAGGCACTTTCGCATCTAAATGGTGGCAGACCATCATCATATCAAGATGCTCATCCATCGTATTAACGGTGTAAGGAATGGTTGGCGTTGTGGATGATGGCAGAATGTTTGCGTAAGAGGCGAGCTTCATTATATCCGGGGCGTGGCCGCCGCCTGCTCCTTCAATGTGATAAGTATGAATGACCCGGTCCCCGATCGCATCGAGCGTGTTTTCCAAGAATCCCGCTTCATTAATTGTATCGGTATGGATGGCGACTTGAATATCAGCCTCATCCACGACTTCCATACACGTTTTGATAGCCCTTGGCGTCGTGCCCCAGTCCTCGTGAAGCTTAAGGCCTATGGCGCCTGCTTCCACCTGTTCGATCAGCGGCGCTTTATCGGACGCATTCCCTTTTCCTAAGAAGCCGACATTGATTGGAAACTCCTCGGCTGCTTCCAGCATTCTTGCCATATACCACGCGCCGGATGTGCATGTTGTCGCTTTGCTTCCTGTAGCGGGTCCTGTTCCGCCTCCCAAAAGGGTTGTCACACCTGAAGAAAGCGCAACTTCCATCTGCTGAGGGCATATAAAATGAATGTGCGTGTCCACACCTCCGGCTGTTAAGATTTTGCCTTCACCTGAAATCACCTCTGTACCCGCGCCGATGACCATACGCGGATCGACTCCGTCCATGATATCAGGGTTTCCGCTTTTTCCGACGCCGACAATCCGTCCATCCTTCACACCGACATCCGCTTTAACAATGCCTGTGTAATCCAAGAGCACGACATTGGTGATGACCAAATCCAAAGCGCCGTCTTTCCCTGTGATCCTGCCGTTTTGGCCCATGCCGTCGCGGATCGTTTTTCCGCCGCCAAAGATCATTTCTTCGCCGTATACTGTAAAATCCTTTTCGACTTCGATCCATAAATCCGTATCGCCCAATCTGATTTTATCGCCCGTTGTCGGACCAAACAGCTCCGCATATTGCTCCCGTGACATTTTCATCGGATAACACCCTCCATCCAGCCGGCTTGATGTAAGTTGGCTGCCGTTTTTTCTTTGCCGCGTTCATCAATAAGCGTGTCGGCCATTCCGTTCAGGCCTCTGATTGTCTTTCGTCCTCCGATTTCCACAAGCGTGACCGTTTTCCTCTCGCCCGGCTCAAAACGGACCGACGTGCCTGATGGAACGTCCAGGCGCATGCCGATTGCCTGCTCGCGGTCAAATGTTAATGCCCCATTGGCTTCCGCAAAATGAAAATGCGAGCCGACTTGAATGGAGCGTGATCCGGTGTTTTTTACCGCTATCTCCCGTGTCTGGCGGCCTTCATTAATCGTAATCGTTCCCTCAGCAATTTGGAATGCTCCCGGCTTCATGACTTCACCTCCGCAGAAATGGGCTGATGTACCGTAACAAGCTTCACTCCATCCGGAAATGTGGCCTCCACCTGAATGCTGTCGAGCATCTCAGGCACACCCTCCATCACCTCTTTTTCCGTTAACACATGACGTCCGGCTTCCATTAGCTCCGCTACTCCCTTTCCGTCACGCGCGCCTTCCATGATAAAGCAGGTGATATAAGCGGCAGCCTCAGGGTAGTTCAGCAGAACGCCCCGCGCTTTTCGCTGTTTCGCTAATTCTCCCGCTGCAAAAATGAGCAATTTTTCTTGTTCAACCGGTGTCAGTTTCATCTGTAGTCCCCCTTCTTTTATCTTATTAAGCAGATATGATTACTGCGAATTTACGGAACATGCAGGCGGGACATCACCTCCCTTTCTTCAGCGTGATGTTCATACAGTAAGATGCCTTTCAAAGCGGCGTGTCGTTTCTTCATCGGCCTTTCCATGGTCGACAACCATTCCCCTGTCGATCACATAAAGATAGTCAGCACATGTGAACGCGTTTTCCAAACTGTGCTCGACTAACATAACGGAAATGTCATTTTTTCTGGAAATTTCTATGACAACTTGTCTGATTAGTTCGACAATTGAAGGTTGAATACCTTCCATTGGTTCATCAAGTAAAATAATTTTTGGATTTCCCATCAGCGCTCTGGCAATTGCAAGCTGCTGCTGCTGCCCTCCGCTTAAATCGCCGCCTTTGCGGTCAAGCATTTCCTTTAAAACAGGAAACCACTGAAAAATCTCTTCCTTTACCTGCCCCGTCCGCTTCTTCTTCGGAAGCGGCTCCTCCCCGAGCAGCAGGTTTTCACGAACGGTTAAGGAGGCAAAGATATCTCTTCCCTGCGGAACGTACGCAATCCCCATTCTTGCCCGTTTTTCCGCCTTTTCGTTTTGAATAAACGTTTGTTTAAAACAAATATCCCCCTGTTTAGCCGGAAGCAGGCCTATGATTGTTTTCAGCAAAGTGGATTTGCCGACTCCGTTTCGGCCTAACACAGCGACAATCTGCCCTGGGTGAATCTTCATGCTGAGGCTGCGCAATACCATCGATTGATCGTAACCGGAAGTTACATCGCTGATGGTCATCATGACACACCGCTCCTTCCTAGATACACCGCTGCCACCTCTTCATTGCTTGTGATCTCATCCATCGACCCTTCACAAAGCACTTTTCCTTCATGCATGACCGTGACTTTTCTGGAAAATGAACGCACAAAATCCATATCGTGCTCAACAATCAGTACAGAGCACGTTTTCGCGATTTCTTCAAGCAGGGCTCCGGTTTTTTCCCGCTCCTTTCCCGTCATGCCCGCTATCGGTTCATCCAGCAGCAAAAGCTTTGGCTCCATAGCGAGCTGCATGCCGATCTCCAGCCATTGCTTCTGTCCGTGTGACAGGCTGCAAGCTGGCAGATTCCGTTTGTCATCTAACCCAATCAGCCGCAGGATGCCTATGATCCTGTCACTTTGCTGTTTCGTCATACGCGCTGTCAGCAATGAAAGGATCGTCTTTTTCTGTTTCATAGCAAGCTCGAGATTTTCAAACACAGTCAGCTGCGTAAAGACACTCGGAGCCTGAAACTTTCTGGCGACACCCAGTTTCGCGATCTGATATTCCCGAGCCTTTGTCAATTCATTCGTATGAAACAGAACCTCGCCTGAATGCGGCTTTGTTTTTCCGCAAATGATGTCAAGCAATGTTGTTTTTCCGGCACCGTTCGGCCCAATCAAAAAATGGATATCACGTTCCTGCACGCTGATATCAGCGCCCCGCAACGCCCAAAATCCGTCAAACTCAACCTTCACGTCATGGCAGGTAAGTATCGGTTTCATAAGCAGCAGCCGCTCCTTTCTTTTTCGGGGAGAAAAGCTGGGTTTGAAGCTTCTCGCATAGCCCGACAATCCCTTTTGGCATATAGAGCACGACGATGATAAACAAAGCGCCGAGAAAGCACAGCCAAATGTCAGGGTAATATTCGCTTAAATAGCTTTTCATGCCGTTCGTTAACAGCGCGCCAAGCATCGCCCCGAAAATGGAGTGCCTGCCGCCGATCGCAACCCACAGCACCATCTCAACCGAAGGAATGATGCCCATCATTTCCGGCGAGATCATCCCGTCCTGAAGCACAAACAGCATTCCGGAAACCCCCGCCATCGCAGCGGATACACAGTAGATAAACACTTTAAAAACGGTGGAATGATACCCAAAAAACCGGACTCTGTTTTCTCCATCGCGCACCGCCTGCAATAGCCGCCCAAAACGGCTTCTCGTCAGAAACAAAGCGAACACCACAGAAACACCGAGGAAAAAGATTGTTGTGAAGTACAGAATGTGCTTTATTGCAGGATCGGCCAGAGCATATTGAAAAATGGTATAAAAATTTGTGAGACCATTCGTGCCGCCTGTAATGTCCTGGCTGCCGATGAACAATGTGACAACAACCACCACAACAGCCTGAGAGATCAACGAAAAATAAACGCCCTTTATGTTGTTGCGAAAGGTAAAGTAACCGATTAAAAAAGCCAAAAAGACAGGCACAATGACAGCCGCCGCAATCGCGCGAAAAGGATTACTGAATATGGCCCAAATCCACGGCAGTTCACTGACGCCGGTCCACTCCATAAAGTCAGGAATGCCTGTCGACGAGGCTTCTATCTTTAAGTACATGGCCATGCAGTAAGCGCCCAATCCGAAAAAGACGCCATGCCCCAAACTCAAAATGCCTGTATATCCCCAAATCAAGCAAATGCCGACCGCTACAATCGCGAAGCATAAAAACTTCGCCAACAGCCCCAATCGAAACTCCTGCAGAAAGAACGGGGCGGCAATAAAAAGGGCAAACATCACCAAATACGGACTAAATTGTGAAAACCGCTTCATCCGGTTCCCTCCTAATCAAGTAATCTCGTTCTGACGCTTGCAAGACCTGAAGGCCGCCATTGCAGAAACAGAATAATCAATGCAAACACGACAATCTTGGCGATCGTAGCGCTTGTCGAGTACTCAACGAATGTACTAAGCAAACCGACCGTCACAGCGCCGATAATCGTTCCCTTTAATTTTCCGATTCCCCCTAAAATGACAATCATGAAGGCATCAACAAGGTATGACGAACCGAGAGTAGGCCCGATCGAACCAAGCAATGTGAGTGAGCTCCCCGCAATACCGGCCAGTCCGCTTCCGAGCGCGAAAGCCAATGTATCGGTTTTTCTCACAGATACGCCGAGACACGAGGCCATGCTCCGGTTCAGCGTAACAGCCTGTATCCGCCGCCCTGCAGAGGTCTTAAACAAATAAAATCCGAGCAGCACCAGCGTAAATAGGACAAGCGCCAAAATAAACAGCCGTTTATACGGAAAGGTAACGGAAAACAGCGTTACCCCTCCCGTCAGCCACTCAGGTGACTTGACGGCCACATTCGGCGCGCCAAAAATCGATCTGGCCGCCTGCTGCAGAATTAAACTCACCCCCCACGTCGCCAACAGGCTGTCGAGTGGGCGGTCATACAACCGCCTGACAATCACTTTTTCAATGACAATCCCAATAAGCGCCGCGACCGCAAACGCCATGATAATCGAGATGAAAAAATAATAAGAAAACAGAGAAGCAGGCAAATAGCTTAAAAACAGCTGCTGAACAACATATGTCGTATAGGCTCCCGCCATAATCAACTCACCGTGCGCCATATTAATCATGTTCATCAAACCGAATGTAACGGCCAATCCAATCGCAATGAGAATCAAAATAGAACCGAGACTGATCCCGTTAAATAATTGAGTCATGATAATAGACACGCTCCGCCTCCTCCCCCGCAACGCCTTTAATTTATTTAGTTAACCCCTTTGCCCAATCGTACGATGTTAAATACGGATCAGGTTTTACCAGGTCACCTGAGTTCCATACTTCTTTAAACTGTCCATCCCCCATGATTTCCCCGATTCTGACCGTTTTGTAAAGATGCTGTGTATCTCCGTCGATTTTCACTGGGCCGCCCGGGGCATTAAATGTAATCCCGTCAGCCGCTTTCTTCACCTTATCGACATCAAAGGACTTGGCTTTTTCAACAGCCGCCGCCCAGAGATATACCGCATTATAACCCGCTTCAATCGGGTCGCTCGTCACCCTTTTACCGCCGTTCATCTTTTTATAGTTCTTCACGAACGTTTGATTTTCGCTCGTATTGGTTGTCTGGAAGTAATTCCATACCGCATAATGTCCTTTTAGCACATCAGGGCCGATCCCCCGAATTTCTTCCTCAGCGATACTTGCCGACATCACAGGCATATCGCCAGCCGAGATTCCCGCATCTTTCAGCTGTTTGAAAAACGCCACGTTGCTGTCGCCGTTTAAGGTGTTAAAAATGACATCAGGCTGCTTTTCTTTGATTTTGCTGACGAGCGTACTGTAATTCGTGTGGCCGAGCGGCGTATACTCTTCACCGGCAATTTCCCCTCCGGCCGCTTTCACCTGCGCTTTCATGATTTTATTGGCTGTTCTCGGAAACACATAATCCGATCCGATCAAGAAGAACGTCTTACCTTTATTCTTCAGCAGCCAATCAACAGCCGGCACAATTTGCTGATTCGTCGTTGCTCCGGTATAAAAAACATTAGGCGATGACTCCATCCCTTCGTACTGCACCGGATAGAATAACAGCCCGTTGTTTTGCTCCACAACCGGAAGCATGGCTTTGCGGCTTGCTGACGTCCATCCGCCGAAAACAGCAGCTGCTTTATCCTGCTGAAGCAGTTTTCTCATTTTTTCCGCATATACAGGCCAGTCTGAAGCGCCGTCTTCCACGATGGGTTGAAGCTTTTTGCCGAGAACGCCGCCTTTTTGGTTGATTTCTTGAATCGCCAGTAATTCTGCATCATGGACGGACACTTCGCTGATCGCCATTGTCCCGCTTAATGAGTGAAGAATCCCAACCTTCACCGCATCCCCGCTTGTGTCGATATCAACCGTATTTTTCGCATCTCCACTGGCTTCCGACACTTTCTTCGGCGCAACGCATCCCGTTATCAGAATCATAAGCAGGAACAACAGAAAAACAGATTGTATGCCAACCCCTTTGTTTTTCATTCAGAACCTCCCTTTGTCTAAATTCCACCATTTGATGTAATAAAAGTTAACAACTCATGTCATTATTATATAGAAGAAGGGCATTATTTCAAAGAATATTTGAAAAATTTAGATACTTTAACCAAATCGATAGATTTTTTTGTTACATTTGGTTACATCAAAAAAGGCAAGAAACATATCGTTTCCTGCCTTTTCCGTATGATTAATCTTTATTTGAGAATCGATCCTTCGCTTCCCCGATATCCTTTTGAATCTCGCCTTTCGCCTTATCTTTTTTGCCTTCAGCCTGCATGTCCGCTTTATCCGTCATATCTCCGGCTTTATCCTTCACTTCTCCCTTGGCTTTATTGAAGCCGCCTTTCATTTTATCTTTTACACTATCGTTACCCATGTTGATTCTCTCCCTTCAAGATCTGTGTACTTGTTATCTTCCCGATCTGAGAGAAGGTAAACAATTGAAGGTTAATTATCGATTTCATAGCGCTCTCCGTAGCGAAGCACCTTGTAAATCGCCAGCCCGTCCGATAACTTTTTCTCAGTGTATTGAACCGGCAGCAAGGCGAAAAACACATAATACGTAGAAAAATAAACAAACTGATAGAAAAACACATTCGGCTTTAATACACTGTGTATAATCAGCAGGTTAACTGTGAAAATCGTTATCAGGTTAAACAGGCTGCCCCCGGCATATACAAGCGCATTTGAATAGCGATTGTCAATTTTCAGCTCATCGTACCTGCAAAAAGAATCGATGAAATAAATTGTTCTGATCCGTATCGGCCCGATCTTGAACAGAGGTTTGCCCATCCCAATATCCAACGATCCTTTTCCGCCAAAAATAAAAGCCATAAAGCTGTGCCCTGAAACATGTATGATCTGTACAAGCGGCAGAACAATGAGGAAAGACCATAGAAACTTTACCATATCATTGAAACCAAACATTCAATTCCCCCTCACGCTTGTCATTGACCTAAACACCGTATAATCCGGCCAATTGTTTAAAAGCATATGTAGCGATTTTTCCTGTTTTGTCCGGAAATAAACCTTCCAACGCTTCCCTTTTTTTGTATATAAAAAACCATCTGCCAGCAGATGGTTTCGTCTTACACTTGATATAAACAGTCATTCCTTTGGATCATGTCTCTTACGCCAACCGCTTTTTCATAAAAATACACCGCTTCTTTGTAATGTTCGCGATGACTGAAATAGGCGGCAGCGTCTAAGGCGAATTCTTCAATATATACGTACAGGGCTTTTTCTTCCATATAGTCAAATACTTCTTGAATCATATCAACATTGACAGATTCCACATATAAGGCCTGCAAAAACTTATATTTTGCCAGACTGAAGAAATCGTTGCGTTTTTGAGCGATGAAAACCCCTTTTTCATAGTATCGCATCGCTGCTTGGACATCTTCTTTTTTGAAAAGAACGCGAGTCAGGCTGAAGAGCGCTTTCGGGAGCTGTTCTAGCTGATGCTCCTCAAAGACAGGCAGCGCTTTTTCAAAGTAAGCCGCAGCTTGATCCAGCTCGCCTTTATCGTCATAGCAATTCCCTATATTGTAGAGGGCAGATCCAATCAAACGGGGCTGGCCTTCTAATAAAGCCAGGCGATACGCGTCATCCAAATGCTCAAGCGCTTTTTCATCATTTCTGTAGTCAATATAGTTGCCAGATATGACGAAATGGCATTGAATTCTTCTGACTCTGTAAAAATCATAAGCCTTATATGTCTCAAGCGCCTGTATGGCATGGTTCATAGAAAAGTGCGTCTGCTTCATGACATAATAAACTTCAGCCACTTTGAAGTGGTATTCCGCTCTTTCAATTTCATCTTCTACAAACGCAAGCATCTTTTCAGCTTTCCGATAAAAGGATATCGCCGAAATATAATTGTTCTGTTCAAATTCGTACATTCCTCTGAACAAGTGAAAATAATACTCAGATAATCCGGAGATGCTGTCCTTATTGCTTTCCAGCTTGTTGATCAATTCACGATATTGAAGCTGAGATTCCTCGTGCAGGTCGGGTTTTACATAATCCAGCATCATTTGGTGGCGGTAACTGATCAGCTGATAATACAGCAAAAGCAGCTGATCCTCTTCCATCTGTTCGATGTTCTGATCAATCTCTTCCTTCAGCTTAACGGCATCAGCCACTTGAAATGCTAAAATGCGTTTATACCACTTATTGATTTTCACTCCTACTTGAGATGACGGGATTTCGTACGCGGCCATGCCCCTCCAACCCTTTCTATTATTTAATTGGTTATATTTTATCATAATGTATGGCGCTGGAATTAAAAATTCTTACAATGATTCCTTCTTTATGCCTATCCTTATATACTACGGTGTTTGCAAATACTTTTTGCCCTTATAAAAAAAAAGCTTACCGGACAGTGCCGATAAGCTCTTTACATGAATTTAGCCGCCAATATAAGACATTTCCACTTTCTTTTTATCTGATGCTTTTGATAGCGTACGGTCGACCGAATATTGATCAATCCGATTTTTCCATACCGTGCCGATCATCTCTGCCAGTTCGTCATCGCTTAACTCCTGCCGCACCGGCGCTCTGAGGTCGAACCCGCTTGCAGCGAATAAGCAGGTAAACAGCTCCCCTCTCGCAGAAAGACGGGCCCTGTTGCACGAGCCGCAAAACGCGTCAGATACAGACGATATGACGCCGATTTCCCCTGATCCGTCCAAGTAGCGGAATCTGGAAGCCACTTCGCCTATATAATTAGGCGCTATCGGTTCTACCGGCATGTGTCCATTGATCAAATCAATGATTTCCGCCTTTGTCATAACGTCCTTCTTTTCCCATTGGTTGGTGTTGCCCACATCCATAAATTCGATGAACCTCAGGATGTGCCCTTTTTCCTTAAAATAATGGGCCATAGGCAGGATATCTTTTTCATTGACGCCCTTTTGGACGACCATGTTGATTTTCACACCGAGACCCGCTTCCTTCGCCGCTTCAATGCCTTCCAGCACCTTGCTGACAGAAACCCCGCGCCCGTTTATCTTTTTGAAGCGCTCGTCCTCTAAAGAATCAAGGCTGATTGTGACCCTTTTCAGCCCGGCTTCCTTGAGCCTCTCCGCATAAACAGGCAGCAAAGATCCGTTTGTCGTCATCGCAATATCACGGACACCCGGAATGCGGGCCAGTTTTCTAATTAATTCAGGCATATCCTTTCTCATGAGAGGCTCTCCGCCGGTTAGGCGGATTTTTTCAACGCCGAACCTTGTGACAAACAGCGCCGCAAGCCGTTCTAGTTCCTCAAATGAAAGCAGCTCCTCTTTCTTTAAAAAAGGATAATCCGGGCCGAATAATTCGGCGGGCATACAGTACGTGCATCGGAAGTTGCAGCGGTCTGTAACAGATATGCGAAGGTCTCTCAGCGGCCTGTTTCTTTTATCCAACATCTGGCGCGATTCTGTAATCATAGCTACAGCCCCTTCCTATCCCCCGATTCTCTCGGGGTGTGTATATACATTAAACGATCTGTTTCTGACAAAACCGATCGCTGTGATATTTAATTCTTCTGCCATTTGAATCGCAAGCTCCGTCGGTGCCGATTTGGAAATCACAATCGATACGCCGATTTTTGCCGCTTTTAACAGGACTTCTGATGAGATTCTGCCGCTGAACACAATCAGTTTGTCGCGGACAGATATCCCGTTCAGCAGGCAGTGTCCGTATAATTTATCAAGCGCGTTGTGCCGGCCGATATCCGTGCGCATCAACAGCAGTTTTTCTGTGTCGCAAAGCGCCGCATTGTGGACGCCTCCCGTATCCTGAAACGTTCCGCTCCCATTTTGCAAATCTTTCATCAGCGCCAGACATGCTTCAGGCGATATCTTCATTTGGCTGACAGCCGTTTTGGCGGTTTTGACATCTTGCTGAAAGTAAAAATGGCGGCCCTTTCCGCAGCATGAGCCGATCACCCGTTTTGTATAATCCTTTTGATCCAACGTCTCAGGATGAATGAGATCGACATAAACAAAACCGAGACTTTCATCTATTGTAAACCTTTTAATCTCTTTTTGAAATCGTATAACACCCTCTGATGCGAGAAATCCAATGACAAGCTCTTTCATATGCTCCGGCGTACAAACGAGTGTCACAAATTCATTCCCGTTTAGTATCACTGTCAATGGATGCTCCGTCACCATCCGATCTTCTATTTTACTGATTTCCCCTTGTTCATAGCGCCATACATCCCTGACCGCAGTTACTTTATCGTTCAATTTCTTTCCCCTCCGCAATGTTCCTGCCATTATATTTTTTCATACTCCCCGGAATTTGTCGAATTCTGAGACACAAAAAGAGCCCTCTGTTTAAAGGGCTTTCACAGGATGTAATGACGGCGGTGTTTAGGCAGGACGCCTAAGCATTTAGCCGCCGTTCGTTTCATAACACGTGAGCACCGAGGTGCATTGACAATAAATGCGGGATTTGCCGACACGCTGAGAGCCCTCTGTATAAAGGGCTCTACGTGTGACGATGCTGGTTTTTTTTCAGGATCACAAACAGCACAATCGCTGCGATCAAGGTGAGAATGCTGACAAAAAAGAAGGCTGCCAGTTTTAGAAAAACACCGAGCAAAACAAACGCCACGGCGGCTATAAGAAAAATCATGCCTAATAATCTCATATATTCAACCCCTTTTAAGGGTATCTTTCCCGCACAGATCGTTTTTAAACCAATAGAAAAAGGCGCCTGGGGGAGCGCCTTCATACAAACAATTACTCAGTAAATTTTTGTGCTTCTTTTTCCCAGGTCTGTTCGAATTCATCTGCGCTGGCCGCTGAGATATATTCTCCGCCGCCAGCAACAGCCGCCTGTTTCATCTCTTCGTTCCCTTTTACATCAAAGTTAAATCCAATAATGTTTACAATTGTATCCACATTTGCTTCGCGAAGCTTTTCAATTTCCGCCGCTGGATCTCCGCCGCACGTTTCTTCACCATCCGTGATGACATACACCACATTTTTTCCGTTGGCGTCAAATGCTTCAAGTTCTTTTCTTGTATCTGAAAGGGCTTTGGCAATCGGTGTCCAGCCTGTTGGCTTGATCTCGCTCAATGAATTGTCAAACAGTGATCCTTCATATGGATGAAGGCCGTAAATGGTTTCTGTCGTGCCGCATGAAAGAGCTTTACCTGACAGTTTATTGTTTCCAGCATGCCCGAAAACGCGAAGCATCAAATTTGTATCCTTCGGAAGCAGCTCGGCAAACGACTTTACGGATTTTTTGGCAATATCTATTTTGCGCTCTCCTCCTGTTTTTTGAACCATGCTTCCGCTTCCGTCAAACAAAACAGCCACATTTGTATCAGCCTGTTTTTCAGCGGCAAAGGACGGGGATGCAATAGAGACAGTCAGCAATCCAATGAGACCGGCAGTCAGCAATTTTTTCATACAACAACTTCCTTTCTTTCTCATATTTTCCAACTTTATGTTGGATTCTTCTTTATGCTAGAATATCAAAATGCAAAAAGATATAGGGCAAGCTGCCTTTTGTGCCGCTTTCACTTTCTGTACAAAATCGCTTGATATGCCGATGATTGTTAGCCATTTTCGCCCATAAAGCAGATACAGACTGTGACATCACTCATTCTTTTTTCTCCTTGAATACGACAAATTAACGGAAATCTAATACTATGATACAAGCAGACAGCTAATCACTATTGAACATTTTGTTACATACAAAAAAGAGGCTGACATCGGCCAGCCTCTTTTTCCTTATTTAGATAACATCAATGACTGCTGAGTGAAGATTTTCTCAACATCTTTTTGAGTATACGCAGGGAAGTATTCACCGCCGCCTACTTTCGCAATCGCGTTCAGCTGGCCTTTGTATCCCTCTTTATAATCAAAACCGATCACATTCACAGTGATATTGTCTTTATGCAGTTCTTTTGCTGTTTTAATCGGATTTCCTCCGCACGTTTCCTCACCGTCTGTCAGCAGATACACTACTTTTTCCCCTTTTGTATCAAGCTGATCAAACGAAGATTTCGCCTCGTTCAGCGCTTTGGCAATTGGCGTCCAGCCAGTCGGCCCGATTGCATTGAGAGAATTGAGGAAGCTTTGCTCGTTAAAGCTTTGGAAGCCGTAAACGTTGCGGATAGATTCACATGATTGAACTTTTCCTGAATTTTTATTGTTTCCTTCTGAACCAAACACGCTCATTTTCACTTGAGTTCCTTCCGGCAGTGAGCTTGCAAACTTAGAAATTTCTTTTTTAGCTGAATTAAATTTAGATACACCGTCTATTCTTTTCGCCATACTTCCGCTGGCATCAAGCAAGACTGCCACGTTTGCCGGATCTTCAGCCTTCGGTTCTTCCTTTTCAGCCGCAAAAGCAGGTGACGTTAATCCAAATAACAAGCCTGTCATCATGATCAGTGAAAATCTTTTCTTCATGTTCGTACCCCTTTACAAGTTGGTTTCTGCGTGCAGATGTTCAACGCTGAACATAACTAATCGTAATCGACAAAAACAGAGAAATAAATAGGGCGGGCTTCCTCAATCGTGTTATTTACTTTTGCATAGAAACCTTTGTTTTTATTAGTGATTTCCACCTAATGATAAGATGAAAAAACAACATTGCCGGCCTTTTGGCTTTCGTTATATGAGTCTGTCGAAGTCTGTCGATACATGTGGATTACTTTACCACATCACGAAGTCCGCTATTAGGAAAAAGGAACTGATTTCCTTGTCATTCTAAAGGCTGCAGGAGCTCCTCTAAACCGTTTCAACAGCTCTTGGATAAAAGACATTCAGGAACAGAAAAGGACGCTCAATGAGCGTCCTTTCTACTTCTTGGCCATATATTTATTCAAAAACGAATCGGCTTCAGAAATTTGTGTGCCTTTGTAATAGTACTTCACAATGTCATTAACCGTTTTTCCTTCTTTCGCCATAAAATTGGCGCCATATTGGCTCATCCCGACACCGTGTCCAAAACCTCTCGTCGTGACAGTAATCGTGTCTCCGCTTCGCTTCCATTCAAAATCGGCTGAATTGAGGCCCAGCTTCTCTCGTATGTCTCTTCCTTTCAGCGTCTTGCCGTTAATAACGGCAGTTGCGACTTGGCGGCCCGGTGTTTCTCCGGTAATCTGTCCGACTGTGCCAGACCCATCCAGCTTGACGCCAAGCTTTTGCTCAAACTCCGAGGCTGTGAAGGTTTTCGTCGCCTTATATTTTGGAGACTTTTTATCCCATGAGCTTTTGACGCTTTTTAAATAAGGGATGGCACTTGTCCAATAGGCTTCTGCATTTTCTGTGTAGCCGTTGCTTGTAGAGAAAAAAGAGGCTTCAATCGGCTGGTTGTTGTACGTTAAGATTTTGCCTTGCGTGCTGGCAACCGCATCTGTGATTTTCTTCAAATCCCGCTCGTAGCTTGCCCCCCACTGTTTTTTCAGCTCCGCTTTGCTTTTATACACCTGGAACATCTGTGTATCATCGACCAGCGAGCCTTTAGGAGCCTCAACCGCTGAATTTGACACCATCAGTCTGACAATAAACGTTCTGGCGGCGAGAGCCTGCGCTTTCAGCGCTTCAGTTTCAAAGGTTGCGGGCATTTCGGAGGCGACGACTCCAATTACATACTCTTCAAGCGGAATGTGTTCTACGGATTGATTTGCGGTTCGATAGACGGGAATAGAAACAGGCGATGCTTTCAACGTTTCCGCTCCTTTTGATGCCGGTTTCGTGCTGACTGCTGTCTTTCCTGATTCTGCACTGGCTTCCGCTTCTTTGTTATGCTGAAACGGTATGACCAAGAGTGTGGGAATCAAGAGAATCAATGCACATAGTATGGATAGTGTAATTACGAATTGTTTCATATTCAGCTGCCTCCTGCTCGGGATTCGACTCTAGTCTAGTCTATGGGCAGGGACAAGCTAATATGACTCTCGTTTTGGACAGAAACTTTATTTGTCATTTACGTATTCTTTTTTGCTATTTTGCGCATAATGATGATAATACACGAAAAATAAAAAACCAGTATGCCAGAGTGACATACTGATTTTCATGTGGTTTATGCGTTTAAGTCAGATACGACTTCTTTGTTCTCTTGCTCAGAAGCAGACTCATCATTTACACGTTCGATGTCTGCGCCGATAGCCTCAAGCTTCTTATGGAAATCAACGTAACCGCGGTCTAAGTGCTTCAGTTCAGTAACACGCGTATGACCTTCAGCCACTAACCCCGCAAGAATCAGCGCTGCACCTGCACGCAAATCAGTCGCTGCAACTTCAGCTCCCTGAAGCTGTACAGGACCATTAATGATGACAGAACGTCCTTCAATCTTGATATCACCATTCATACGGCGGAATTCTTCCGCATGCATAAAACGGTTTTCAAAAACAGTTTCTGTAATCATGCTTGTGCCGCTTGCACGAAGCAGAAGCGCCATCATTTGTGACTGCATATCAGTCGGGAAGCCTGGGTGAGGCATTGTTTTAATGTCAATCGGTTTGAGTTGTTTCGGGCCGATGACACGCAAGCCTTCACCTTCATCCTTAATCGTTACACCCATCTCTTCCATTTTCGCAATTAAAGAGGTGAGGTGTTCAGGAACCGCTCCTTTCACCAATACGTTTCCTTCTGTGATTGCAGCAGCAACCATAAATGTGCCCGCTTCAATGCGGTCAGGAATAATATGGTGTTTTACGCCGTGAAGCTTTTCGACCCCTTCAATTTTGATGGTGCCGGTCCCAGCTCCGCGGATTTTACCGCCCATACCGTTGATATAGTTTGCTAAATCAACGATTTCGGGTTCTTTCGCCACGTTCTCCAGCGTTGTTGTTCCTTCAGCCAGAGCGGCTGCCATAATCAGGTTCTCTGTAGCTCCTACACTTGGGAAGTCCAGGTAGATTTTTGCGCCTTGCAGACGGCCGTTCACTTCAGCTTCGATGAAGCCATTGCCGACTTTGATTTCTGCGCCCATTGCTTCAAAACCTTTTAAATGCTGATCGATCGGTCTGGAACCAATTGCGCATCCGCCCGGAAGCGCAACTCTTGCATGACCTGTACGCGCAAGAAGCGGCCCCATGACAAGCACAGACGCACGCATTTTACGAACATATTCAAAAGGTGCTTCAGTTTGCAAAGCGTATGAAGCATTTACAGTCACTTCATTATTCTCAAAATGCACATCTGCTCCTAAATGACGCAACACTTCGTTAATTGTATATACATCGGAGAGCGTAGGTACATCACAAATTACGCTTTTTTCTTCACTTGCTAACAAAGATGCAGCGATAACAGGTAAAACAGCATTTTTAGCGCCTTCAACTTTGACTGTGCCGTTTAACTTTTGACCGCCGCGGACGATGATTTTTTCCAAGGTATTCCCCTCCGCGTCCCTAAATTCTCTATATTAATATTCAGTCGTTACGATTGGTGTGCCAACCGTAACGGTATGTTTTCCGCCCATTCCTGCACTTCTAAGTGCAATTTGCAAATTCATTTTATGTTTCGAGGTCATGATGTACTCTTCCCACTCATCTGTAAACGCAGAAATAGAAACGAAATTTGGCTCAACTACATGTTCTACAGATCTTGCTTGAAATTCATTTAATAACTGATTTGCTTTTTTTTGCAAAACAATATTCATATTATCATTTAAATGACCATTTAGACAAGTAAAAATAACTACTTTTTCTTGGAATATCCCGAGTGTCTCACGTTCAAACTGTTCATATGTATCATTCCAGCTATTCGGTGTCTCAAGACTCATTTGCTCATATAATAAATACGAAGTTGGGTTGTGTTTTTTGAGGGTTGTGACAAGCTGCAGCCTAAAAGAAGTGCGATTTTTTTTGTCAGTATATGTGCCAATGGCCTTTACGACCTTATCTTCCTGTGCAAGCTCCCAATCATATTGACGATACTCTGATTGTAAACGTTGCACTTTTTGATAAAATTCTTTTTCGGTCAGCGACATGTTTTGTTTGGCATGCAAAGTCCACTTATCTATTGACACATCTTGGCGATTCAGCCCCTCTGCCAGTTGTGCTAACGGCGTTAACTCCCTCGCATGAATGGTATGGAAAACAGCTATGACGAAGCTTAGCGTCACGGAAATGATAATAGCGCGGCTTACTTGTTTTTTGTTCATGTTCATCTCTCCCCCTTATCCCCAGTTTTACCGGAGGCAAGAGGCGCCATACGTAAAAATCTTCGTCAAAACTCGAGCTATTCGCTTCAACCCTTCCCCCAACCATTCCCTAGATGATGAGGTTCCAAACCTATTAAAATAGATAGGGAAGCTGCTGTGAATAATTGAGGTAATCTAAAAAGAAATTTGCAACGGCCGTTCCAATGGCGATTGTCAGCAACATCATCAGGAGCCTAGCCTGCACAACTTTGCCTTTTTTAATTAACGGATCGATATTGACGGCTTGCAGCGCCCACCAAGTCACCGCTATAAAAATCAGGTGCACGACAATGCCGATAGCAGCCTGCTGTCCCAATACACTCATCTATTCCACTCCTTTCATCCTTCTCCGCGTTTATACCCTTTCTTATTATATAAGAAGCACAGATAAAGATGATACATTTTATACAGAATGGAATAATCAGCCATATATAGGGCTAATCCCCGCTTAAAGTGCGATTCTTTTACATGGTATACTGAATTGGAAAGGAGCTGACAAATGTGAATCATTCTTTTTTTCAGCCTGAAAAGCAATACGGTGAGGACCTGCCAATTTTTGAACAGGAATGGGAAGCAATTGCATTCTATTATGATTATAGACAGTCGCAGATTGAAGAACTGAATGAATTGTGTCAGTTTTATAACATTTCTCTTACTTATGCGAGAGAAAGCCTTGAAGAGCTTGAAAACCTTTATTTTCAAAGTATACAAGAGCTATTGCTTACTGATTGGAACCTTCCTATTGAAGAATTTGAGAAAATGATCAGTGTGTATCTTATAGATTGCGTGATTGCCCATCATGAGGATGCGGAATGGATCGTAAAACCTTATCCGTACACAGACGGCGCTTATACAATGGGCTTCAGAAGACATCGGAAATCATGGCATACCGTAAATTGCTGCGATCGTTTATACTTGCGGCAAAAAGAGGGCCAACCGCTGCTCTCGCTGTTTGATTCTCTTGTGCGGTCATAAAAAAATCCTTCTCATAAAGAGAAGGATTTTTTCTATTTCCCTGCTACATCCAATCTGTTCAAAGCCCGCTGTAACGCAAGCTCAGCCCGACGAATGTCAGTATCATATGATTGAGAATTCAAACGCTCCTGCGCCCGCTGGCGTGCAGCTTCAGCGCGCTCTTTATCAATGCCTTCCGCTTTTTCCGCGGTTTGGGCAAGGATGGTTACATGATCAGGGCGGACTTCTACAAATCCGCCGCTGACGGCAACCAATTCAGTCTGCCCGTCTTTTTTCAGACGGACAGCGCCGATTTTAAGAGGAGCCACGGTTGGAATATGACCTGGCAAAATACCGAGATCGCCGCTTTCGGCTCTCACGCTCACCATTTCGATATCCGCATCGTATACTGGGCCGTCGGGAGTAACGATATTGACTTTAACGGTCTTCATGCTTTTACCCTCCTAGGACCAGATTAAACTTCTACACCCATTTCTTTTGCTTTCTCAACAACTTCTTCGATACGGCCTACAAGACGGAACGCATCTTCAGGAAGATGGTCGTATTTGCCGGCTAAGATTTCTTTGAAACCTTGAACCGTTTCTTTTACAGGCACGTAAGAACCTTTTTGTCCAGTGAACTGTTCAGCCACGTGGAAGTTTTGAGAAAGGAAGAACTGAATGCGGCGTGCGCGTTGAACGACAAGCTTGTCTTCATCACTTAACTCATCCATACCGAGAATCGCAATGATATCTTGAAGCTCTTTGTAACGCTGAAGCGTTGACTGTACTTCACGGGCAACTGCATAATGCTCTTCTCCGACAATTTCAGGAGCAAGGGCGCGTGATGTAGAAGCCAACGGATCAACCGCAGGGTAAATACCCATTTCAGTTAACTTACGCTCAAGGTTTGTTGTCGCATCCAAGTGAGCGAACGTTGTTGCCGGCGCCGGGTCAGTGTAGTCATCGGCAGGCACGTAGATCGCCTGGATAGATGTAACTGATCCAACGTTTGTAGATGTGATACGCTCTTGAAGCTGCCCCATTTCAGTCGCGAGCGTCGGCTGATAACCAACCGCTGAAGGCATACGGCCAAGAAGGGCAGAAACTTCGGAACCCGCTTGCGTGAAACGGAAAATGTTGTCGATGAAGAACAGTACGTCCTGTCCTTGTTCATCACGGAAGTGCTCAGCCATTGTAAGGCCTGTCAAAGCAACACGCATACGTGCGCCCGGCGGCTCGTTCATTTGTCCGAATACCATGGCTGTTTTGTTGATTACGCCAGAATCGCTCATTTCGTAGAAAAGGTCGTTTCCTTCACGAGTACGCTCTCCTACACCGGCGAATACAGAGATACCGCCGTGCTCTTGCGCGATGTTGTTGATTAATTCCTGGATTAATACGGTTTTACCTACACCGGCACCGCCGAACAATCCGATCTTACCGCCCTTGATGTATGGAGCAAGCAAGTCAACAACTTTAATACCTGTTTCAAGAATTTCAACTTCTGTTGAAAGCTGATCAAATGAAGGCGCCTGTCTGTGAATCGGATCCTTTTTCGCATCCGCAGAAAGCGGCTCATTCAAATCAATATTTTCTCCGAGTACGTTAAATACACGGCCGAGTGTTACATCACCAACTGGCACTGAGATTGGCGCTCCTGTATCAATAGCTTCCATTCCGCGCTGAACACCGTCCGTAGACGCCATTGCGATTGTACGGACTGTATCATCGCCTAAATGAAGAGCGACCTCAAGCGTTAAATCAATACCTACTTCGTTTTCACTTGCTGGCTGTGAAACCTTAATCGCATTATAAATTTCAGGCAAGTGACCGTCTTCAAAACGTACGTCGACGACCGGACCTAATACCTGGCTAACGCGTCCTTTCTTCATCGCTATCCCTCCTGACAAAATCTTTCTATTCTAAAGCGGCTGCTCCGCCGACAATTTCCGTAATTTCTTGTGTGATGGCTGCTTGGCGAGCGCGGTTGTAAGAAAGCGAAAGTGAATCGATAAGATCCTTCGCGTTGTCTGTCGCGTTTTTCATCGCCGTCATTCTTGCAGCGTGCTCACTTGCTTTACTGTCAAGAAGCGCACCGAAAATTAAGCTTTCTGCATATTGAGGAAGCAAAACCTCCAGAACCTCTTCTTCAGACGGTTCAAATTCATATGACGCCGTTCTCTTTCCGCCGCCGCTGCCCAAATCAGTTAACGGCAGAAGTTTTTTCTCCGTGACTTCTTGAGAAATGGCGCTGACAAAATGGTTATAAACAAGGTGCAATTCATCATACGCACCATCTGTAAACATTTGGATCGTTTGCCGGGCAAGATCCTTAATCTGTGCAAACGTTACTTCATCTCCAAGTCCTGTTAACTCGGAAATGATGGGAATCTCACGTTTCTTAAAGAAATCACGGCCCACTCTTCCGATGACGATCACCGCGTACTCATCCTTAGACTGATGACGTTCTTGCATGGCCTGATAAGCACTTCGTAAGACCGAACTGTTAAAAGCGCCGGCAAGACCGCGGTCAGACGTAATGACTAGGTATGCTGTCTTTTTCACTTCTCTGCTGATAAGCATCGGATGCTTCACGTTGCCGGAAACTCTTCCGACGTTTGACACAACCTCTTGGATCTTATCCATATATGGCACAAATGATTTTGCGTTGTTTTCAGCACGATTCAGTTTAGCCGCAGATACCATCTGCATGGCCTTTGTAATCTGGCTTGTTTTTTTCGTTGACGTGATCCTTGACTTAATATCGCGTAATGAGGCCAAAGATTTCACCACCTTTTCTCTTCATCTGCGTAAAAAGAGAGAAAAAGAGAACCTTTTTCTCTCATCAGCATTCGAGTTAGTTGCTTGGTGCAAATGTGCGTTTGAAGCCTTCGATTGCCGCTTTGAAGTCTTCATCAGCAGGAAGGTTTCCTGTTTTCGCAATTCCATCAAGCAGTTCTTTATGGTTTTGGTCAAGGTACATGTAGTACTCTTCTTCAAAACGTCTGATGTCCGCAACAGGAATATCATCAAGATGTCCTTTTGTCAGCGCATAAAGAATGGCTACTTGCTTTTCTACCGGAAGCGGCTTGTTCAGATCCTGCTTCAGCACTTCAACTGTACGCGCACCGCGGTTCAGTTTCGCCTGAGTCGCTTGGTCGAGGTCAGATCCGAATTGAGCGAAGGCTTCCAGCTCACGGTATGACGCAAGGTCAAGACGCAGTGTTCCTGATACTTTTTTCATCGCTTTGATTTGCGCTGAACCACCGACACGGGATACAGACAATCCGGCGTTGATCGCTGGACGTACGCCCGAGAAGAACAAATCAGATTGCAGGAAGATTTGTCCGTCGGTGATAGAGATAACGTTCGTTGGAATATAAGCGGAGATATCTCCAGCTTGTGTTTCTACGAACGGCAGAGCTGTAATTGATCCCGCGCCTTTCGCGTCGCTAAGCTTTGCTGCACGCTCTAGCAGGCGGGAATGAAGGTAGAAAACATCCCCAGGGAACGCTTCACGGCCTGGCGGACGGCGAAGAAGCAAGGACAGCTCACGGTAAGCAGCCGCTTGTTTAGAAAGATCATCGTATACAACAAGAACGTGCTTGCCGTTGTACATAAATTCTTCTGCCATTGTAACTCCTGCATACGGAGCCAGGTACAGAAGCGGTGCCGGCTGTGACGCAGACGCCGTTACAACGATTGTGTAATCAAGCGCGCCGTGCTTACGCAATGTTTCTACTACGCCGCGGACTGTTGATTCTTTTTGACCGATCGCTACGTACACGCAGATCATGTCTTGGTCTTTTTGGTTCAGGATGGAATCGATCGCAACTGAAGTTTTACCTGTTTGACGGTCACCGATGATCAGCTCACGCTGGCCGCGGCCAATTGGAATCAGTGCGTCGATCGCTTTAATACCCGTTTGGAGCGGTTCATGAACGGATTTACGGTCCATAACGCCTGGTGCAGGGCTTTCGATCGGACGCGTTTTGCTAGTAAGAATCGGGCCAAGTCCGTCTACCGGCTGGCCTAATGGGTTCACAATACGGCCGATTAGTTCCTCACCGACAGGAACCTCCATGATGCGTCCTGTTCTTTTTACTTCGTCTCCCTCACGGATCTCACTGAAAGGTCCTAAGATAACGATACCTACGTTTGATTCCTCAAGGTTTTGGGCCATGCCCAGAACGCCGTTTGAAAACTCGACAAGTTCACCGGCCATACAGTTGTCAAGGCCGTGCACACGCGCAATACCGTCACCGACTTGGATGACTGTACCTACGTCTTGAACTTCAATATCAGATTGATAATTTTGTATTTGCTGTTTTATCAGCGTGCTAATCTCTTCAGCTTTGATGCTCACTTAGGTTTCACCCCTTCTATCGATTTTCCCCGGCTAGTTGACGTTCAATGCGCTGAAGCTTTCCGCTTACACTGCCGTCAAAAATCCGGTTTCCAATGCGGACTTTAATGCCGCCTATTAAATCCGTCTGCACTTCATTTTTGATTCTCAGTGAAGCGACTCCGGCTTTTTTTGCAAACACTTGTGATAATGATGAAATTTCCGCCTCCGTCAGCGGTTTCACTGAATATACGATTGCGTCTTCTGTTTGACGGGCCTCATTTGCGAGTTTGATAAACTCATCTGTAAGATCAGGCACGATCGCCGCCCGATGGCGGTCAATCAAAAGAAAAATCGTATTGAGCACGGAATGCGACAAAGAGCCAAATGCATTTTGAACCAGCTCTTTTTTCTTCGCAGTCGGCACCTTCGGATGGTTTAACACATCATTAAGCGCTTTTTCATTTTGAAATACTTGTTTTACAACAGTTAGCTCTTCTTCTACTTGATTCAGCTGAGCGGACTCATTGGCAATATCAAAAAGAGCTGACGCATATCGTTTAGAGACAGCTGATCCACTCATCGGCTTTCTCCTACCTCTTTAAGATAGTCCTGAATCAATTTCTCTTGAGCTTGTTCATCCAGTTCTTTTTCGATCACTTTCGACGCAATCATGACAGATAGAGACGCTACTTGCTCACGGAGAGCAGAAACCGCCTGTTCTTTTTCCTTCACGATTTCAGTTCTCGCTGCTTCTTTCAGACGTTCAGATTCTGCACGTGCAGCCTGGATAATTTCTTCTTTTTGCTTATCTCCCAGTTTCTTCGCGTTTTCGATAAGAGTTTGGGATTCCTGTCTTGCTTCTTTTAAAAGAACGCGTTGCTCTTCAATCAGCTGCTGCGCTTCTTTATTTTTTTCTTCAGCAGACGTAATTTCTCCAGCGATGTGGTCTTCACGCTGTTTCATTATGTTTAATAGCGGCCCTAAAGCGTATTTCTTCAGAAGCGCTAATAAGATTAACATAGCTAACAGTTGGAACAGGATATCTCCGCCGTTAAACGATAATCCTAGTTCAAGTGGTAATTGAGACATCTACTACGGCAACTCCCTTCTGCAGGTTTTTCTTTGCTGATCCAGCAGCCGCACTTGTCTCTTTTCAGCCGGCAAGGCGGGTTGCTTATCAGACATAAAGCAATGGCGAAGGTTCTCTTGGAATGATCTTCGCCATTTTTAGTTCATATAAGGCTTTTATGCTTAGCCAAAGAACGCTAAGAATGCGATAACGACAGCGATAATAGGAAGGGCTTCAACCAATGCGATACCCATGAACATAAGCGTTCTAAGTTCTTTACCTGCTTCCGGCTGACGGGCAATCCCCTCTACCGTACGTGAAACAATCAAACCGTTACCAATACCTGCACCAAGTGCGCCTAAACCAATTGCAATCGCAGCTGCTATTAAATTCATGAAAAAGTTCCTCCTTTAAAATGTTATCCGTTTGGATATAATGTTTTAGTGATCATGACTGATTTTATGAGACATGTACACCATCGTGAGCATTGTAAAGATAAACGCTTGGATGGCGCCTATAAATAAACTGAATGCTTGCCATGCCAGCATCGGCAGAATGGCGCCGATTGTACCGACAAGACCGAGAGCCACGCTTTGCGAATAATGGCTTGTCGCTAAACCCGCAAGCAGGCCGAGAAGAATCTCACCAGCGAAGATGTTACCATAAAGCCGCAACCCGAGAGTCAGCGTATTGGCAAACTCTTCGATGATTTTCATCGGGAGCATGAATGGAACAGGCCTTAAATAGTCTTTAGAATACTCCTTGAGCCCTTTCATCTTCACACCATAGTAGTGGGTTAAAGCGACAACCATCACGGCTAGCGTTAATGTAATGGCAGGGTCGGCTGTCGGAGATTTCCACCAGAGCTCATGTCCGATTGTAATAGAGAACGGCAGCCCCAGCATATTCGACACAAATATGTACATCAGCAATGTGACACCAAGTGCCAAGAAGTTCGCCCCTGTTTTCAAATCCATTGTACTGCCGATAATATTGCGGACGAAATCAACAACCCATTCCATAAAATTCTGGGCTTTTCCGGGACGGATCGAAAGCGTTCTTGTCGTTAATATCGCAATCAATAAAACAATCACACTCGCCACAGTAATCATCAGAATGTTTGTCAGATTAAAAGTAAGACCTAGAAATTCAATAGTTCTGTATTCATGATTCAAAGGGTTTTCACCTCTCTTCCATTGATGAACGTTTAAGCTGGATAATAGAATCTATCATAATGACAGGGTATATTGTCATTAATCCAATGATTGTGCTTGCCATATGAACATGCTCAGGGTTTTTATAGGCGACAGCTGCTGCAAGAATCGCATTGCACCACCGCGCTGCGCTCCCCAAAGATCGTATGGACTTTCCTTTCTCAACAGCTCTGTCAAAAGCGTTCATTCTTCTGATGAGCAGTAAAAAATTAAACAAACTGAAAACAGTTCCCAGAATAAGGCCTAAAAAAACGGTTTTATACGCTGTTAAACCATAACCCAGTACATACACTGCCAAAATGCATAATAGATATTTTCGTTGTCTGCTAAATGTAAGCTTGGGATCGTCCATCAACTATCTGTCTCCTGATGAAAAATAATGTATTTCTTAGATACGGCAAAATCAGCGGTTAACCCTAGTAGAAGACCTTTTTTGACCGGCAAAACGGGCCTGTTCGAAAAAATCATTCATCCGCAAGCCTTGCAAGGATGCTGTTTCATTCGCTTAATAAATCCTCATAATACGGGTTTTCTGAGAGGATTTACATTGAGGATGGGGACTATAATGAAAGCTATGAAAACCTTCTCATAATACCCTCGTTTAGCATACAATAGCCCCTAACAAGTGTCAATCTGTTTAAAGTTAAAAAACTTTTTATACTGTAAGCATCCACAGAATGTTCACATTTTCACCTATAATTGTATACAGATTGGCCGAACAGCAAATAACTGGATAAAAAAAGAAAACCCTTTTTCGGGGTTTTCTTTTTTATTTTGTTCCAAACATACGGTCTCCCGCATCTCCGAGACCTGGAACGATATAACCTTTTTCATTTAATTTATCATCAAGCGCCGCAATGTAAATATCCACGTCCGAATGATGCTTTTGCAATTCTTCCACACCCTCCGGCGCCGCTACCAGACACATAAAACGAATGTTTTTCGCGCCGCGTTTTTTGAGGCTGTGAATGGCTTCAACCGCGGAGCCGCCTGTGGCCAGCATCGGGTCAACCACGATGAATTCACGCTCTTCCACGTCAGAAGGAAGCTTGACATAGTATTCCACTGGTTTTAAGGTTTCAGGATCACGGTACAGGCCGACATGCCCCACTTTTGCCGCTGGAATAAGCTTTAAGATGCCGTCAACCATTCCCAATCCGGCTCTGAGGATAGGAACCACTCCGAGTTTTTTCCCTGAGATGACTTTCGACTTCGCCGCCTGAACCGGTGTGTTGATATCCACTTCTTCCAGAGGGAGATCACGGGTAATTTCAAACGCCATAAGCGTTGCCACTTCGTCTACAAGCTCTCTAAAATCCTTCGTACCTGTCTCTTCATTCCGTATATATGTCAGCTTGTGCTGAATTAAAGGATGATCAAATACATAAACCTTACCCATACTGTGTTTCAGCTCCTTTTTTATTGTCACATCAACAATTACACACTTCTATTGATTCTACAAAAAAAGACATGGAGTTTCAAGAACATCGTCAAAAAACCCGCCGGGCATAAGCCTGAGCGGGTTTTTAGGATCTTAGTAATCTAATTCATTATATAGAGGGAATTTATCTGTCAGAGCAGCTACACGCTGGCTTGCTTCTTTAAGTTTCCCTTCATCTTCGTGGTTTTTCAATGCAAGCGCTATAATAGCGCCAACTTCGTCCAATGCGTCTCCGTCAAAACCGCGGCTTGTCACAGCAGCTGTACCAAGACGGATGCCGCTTGTTACGAAAGGTTTTTCCGGATCATATGGAATCGCGTTTTTGTTAGACGTAATACCAATTTCATCAAGCACATGCTCCGCAACCTTACCTGTCAGTCCGAGAGAACGAAGGTCAACAAGGATAAGGTGGTTGTCTGTTCCGCCTGAAACAAGCTCGACGCCTTCTTTCGTTAACGCTTCAGCCAAGCGTTTTGCATTTGAGATGACGTTTTGTGCATATGTTTTGAAATCGTCCTGCAATACTTCGCCGAATGAAACAGCTTTTGCAGCAATTACGTGCATCAGCGGGCCGCCTTGAATGCCAGGGAAGATCGATTTATCAATTTTCTTGCCAAACTCTTCACGGCAAAGAATCATACCTCCGCGAGGTCCGCGCAGTGTTTTATGTGTTGTTGTTGTCACGAAATCAGCATAAGGAACCGGGTTTGGATGAAGGCCTGCCGCAACAAGTCCAGCGATATGCGCCATATCCACCATGAAGTAAGCGCCGACTTCATCGGCAATTTCACGGAATTTCTTAAAGTCGATTGTACGAGGATACGCACTTGCTCCTGCCACAATAAGCTTCGGTTTATGAGCGAGGGCTTTTTCACGCACGTCATCGTAATCAATATATTGAGTTTCTTTATCTACGCCGTACTCAACAAAGTTATATTGAACACCGCTGAAGTTGACTGGACTTCCGTGTGTTAAATGGCCGCCGTGGGAGAGGTTCATCCCAAGTACAGTATCGCCTTGCTCCAAAATCGTGAAGTATACTGCCATGTTTGCTTGTGCGCCTGAATGCGGCTGAACGTTTACATACTCCGCTCCAAAGATCTCCTTCGCGCGGTCACGAGCGATATCTTCAACGACATCAACGTGCTCACATCCGCCATAGTAGCGTTTGCCCGGATATCCTTCAGCGTACTTGTTTGTCAAAACAGATCCTTGTGCTTCCATAACCGCTTCACTTACAAAGTTCTCAGAAGCAATCAATTCGATCTTAGTCTGTTGGCGTTCACGCTCATTTTTAATGGCGTTAAACACTTGTGCGTCTTGCGCAGGTAAATGTTTCATCAGCGAGATCCTCTCCTATCCGTATCCTGTTCTTTGTTTTTACCATCACTATTGTACATGGTTTTTTAGGCCGATGTAAAAGATTATTTTCAAAAAACCAAAAATTCCGTTGGTAAAAACGAATATTAATAACTTAAATTTAAATTAAAGTTCGGAATTTATTTTTCCGCCTCAAAATAAAGAAAAGACTGGCCTCGCAGTCCTTTCATTCGCACTCATAAACCGCCCGTACTCCGCCAATCAGCTTCGGCCGCGTACGCGCTAATGTCACATGGGCTTCACCCAGACTGTTTTGAGAAATACGCACAGGGACAGCTACCGGCTTCAGATGCATGCCGATAAACGTATCGCCTACGTCTATTCCGGCGTCAGCCTGTATGTTTTCAACAAGAACAGGAGACCTCATCTGCTTAAATGCATAAGCAGCCATCGCCCCGCCCGCTTTTGGAACAGGTACGGCCGAAACGGCCGGCAGCCTGAACAGCTGAGCCGTTTCCTCCTCTACTACAAGCGCTCTGTTCAAATGCTCGCAACACTGAAATGCGAGATGGATGCCTGTTTTTCTCTTGAGCTCGGCAAGTCCGCTGTAGATGCTTTCCGCGATGTCTTCGCTTCCCGATGTGCCGATCCGGCTGCCGGCCACTTCGCTCGTGCTGCATCCAAGGACAAAGAGCTGATCCTGTTTCAATCCCGCTTGTTCCTGAAACTCAGACAGCATCGTACTCCATTTTAGCTTGATCTCATTCATTGAACAGCACCCCTATAGGTTCTTCTCTTCATAGTCCGAGATTTTTCCAATCCGGGTTTGATGTCTTCCGCCGGTAAATTCAGTAGTCAGCCAGATTTTCGCCACTTCCCGCGCCAAACCGGGGCCGATCACCCGTTCACCCATCGCGAGGATGTTTGTGTCATTATGCTCTCTCGTCGCTTTTGCGCTGAATGTATCGTGCGCCAGCGCGCAACGAATGCCTTTGACCTTATTAGCGGAAATGCTCATGCCGATCCCTGTCCCGCAAATTAAAATGCCTCTGTCAACTTCGCCGCTAACCACTTTTTCGGCCACCGGAAAAGCATAATCCGGATAATCGACAGATCCGCTGCCGCAGTCACAGCCCATATCCATATATTCAATTTGCAATTCGTCCATTAACTCTTTGATTTCATTTCGAATGTGAACACCGCCATGATCCGATGCAATGGCTACTTTCATCAGCTTTTCCTCCCAGCGTGTGTGATGCGGCAGCCCGCTATGTTGACCGCGCAGCCTGTCCGCTCTTAAGATTCACACCATATGATGTGCTTTTCACTATATTCTACTCCTTCACGCAGGATTTGCAAATGACCTGTTTGCAGATTTTCATCCATCTACCTGCCGTCTTTTTTCAGCTGTTTTGCCAGCTGACGAAGAAGCTCTTCAAGCTCATCTCTCGTTTGTTTATAGATATCAATTGAGCCGCCGAACGGATCGATGACATCCTCATGGCTGTCTTTGACATATTCTTTTAGCGTGAACACTTTATCACGATAACGTCCGAATTGATTGGCAATGATCTGTTTGTGCTGCTGGGTCATAGCCAGAACCAAATCAGCCGATTCCATATGTTCTTCAGTTAATGGAGAAGACATATGGTTAAGGGCAATGTGTTTTTCAAACAACGCTTCGACTGCATGAGGCGTCGCTCTCCCATTAGGCGAAGCAAACACGCCAGCCGAGCGGACACTGACATGCAGCCCTTCCGTTTCTGCAATTGACTTAAAAAGCGCCTCAGCCATGGGACTGCGGCACGTATTTCCAGTACAGACAAAAATAATGTTCATGTCAGTCACCCCTTATTTTCTCTATTATATATGAAGAAAAAAGAAACAGCGACTTCGTTTCTTTTATTGATATATTAAATTGGCAGAAGCAGCTTTAGGCCGAATGCGATTAAGATGATGCCCCCAAGCGCTTCGCTGTATGTGCCAAGCCATGACTGTACTTGTTTTCCGATCAGCAGGCCCAGCCATGTCAATATCATGCTGAACAGCCCGAACAGGGTAATGGTGAGAAGCGGGTGTGAGCCGTATATCCCCAAGCTCAAGCCAACGGAGAAGCTGTCAAGGCTGACGCCGACGGCAAACAGGAATAAGCCCGGCCCTGCCGGAGACATGAATCGTTCTTCCGACTGTTTAAATGAAGCCATCAGCATTTGAATACCAAGAACAAAAAGCAGCGAACCCCCGATATAAACCGCTAACACGCCGAGGAGCCCTGACAGCATGTTACCGGCCACCATCCCTCCGAGAGGCATGATGACATGAAAGAGGCCGATGATCAAACCAATATAGAATATCTGCTTTTTTCTGAGTTTGACCATGCCCATTCCAAGGCCGACAGAAAAAGCATCCATCCCTAACGCAAACGCCATGATGCTTAATGTAATCAGTTCGCCTATAAACATATCCGACATACATGAATACCCCCTTGGACACGCCTCGCTTTTTTAGCCTATGCGTGTCCAAAAAGGGTTAGAACATCTGACTTCGTCAGCGAATCACTCTTCCACCCGCGGCTTTCATCAGCCTGTTCATAATAGCGTGCCCGACACCCGTGTCCGGAAAGGATTCCGCTATAATAAAATCCACCTTTGCCTCATCAAAGCTGCGTAAAGCATCATACAGCGCCGCCGCAACAGTCTCAAGCTGAGCCCGTCTGCCGCAGCTCTTCACGTAATCTGCCGAATACACATCAGCGTTTTCTTCTGTTGTCAGGACACCGACCCGTCTGCCGTCCTGTTGGTGCTCCTGAATGAGATGCTGAATACGTTCTGGGCTGCCTTCGCAAATGGCAAGCGGTGCAGTCGGGGCATAATGTGTATATTTCATCCCTGGAGATATCGGCTTTTGATTTTGATCACTGAGCCCTTTATCCACAAGGATCGGTCCGATCTCCGCTTCAATTTGCTCTTTCGTAATGCCCCCCGGACGAAGAAGAACAGGAATGTCGCCAGCACATGAAAGGACGGTCGATTCGACCCCAATCCCGGTAGGACCTCCGTCCATGATGCCAGCTATGCGGCCATCTAAGTCGTGAGCCACATGTTCCGCCTTTGTCGGGCTTGGCTTTCCTGATAGATTAGCGCTCGGTGCCGCAATCGGCAATTCCGACGCGCGAATCAACGCAAGAGCAAGCGGATGATCCGGCATCCTAATGGCAACCGTTTCAAGCCCTGCCGTTACACGAGGTGAGAGCGCACCAGGTTTGCAGGGCAGGATGAGGGTAAGTGCCCCTGGCCAAAACCGGTTCATTAATGTTTTCGCCTTATCTGGCGCCGGGCCCGTTAAGTCGTCAAGCTGGCTGATGTCCGCAATGTGGACAATCAGGGGATTATCACTCGGACGCCCTTTCGCTTCATATATTTTTTTGACAGCATCTGTGTCTTTCGCATTTGCGCCGAGGCCGTATACCGTTTCTGTCGGGAACGCAACGACCTCATTTTGCCGGAGCAAAGCGGCTGCTTGTGCAATTTGTGGATCATTTGTGGATAACTCGCCAGTTACATCCACAAACCATCTTTTCGTTTTCATTTTCTGACCAAACTCCTTATTCACAACAATAAAACGATTGTTTTACGCGTGTAATCCTTTTGAAAGTATAAAAGATGTCCTGTAATAAAACAAGCGTTATCCACAAATTGTGGACAACGCTAATGAAGAAGTGGATAACTCTGTGTATAAATCACACTTATCCAGACGCTTTTTTCATCAAGACGGCCCCTTCTGTTTTTCGCGACTCACAGAAATGCCCAGAAGAAAACAGCTCTTCAGGTACACTCTCAGCTTGTTCAAACCCCATGGCCGTAAGGAAATCAGCAGAGGAATGCTGATTCGCAATTAAATATACTGTTTTGATCTGGTGCTTTTCGCACAGAAGCTCCATGCTCTGAAAGAGGGTCACAATATGGCCTTGGTGAAGCTTGTCCGATATCACAAGTGATCGCAACAGCCCTTGATCACAGCTTATTTTTTCAATTCCGAGACAGCCGGCAATGTTCTTCTCGCTATCCTCAAGCATCAGAAACTGGGTGAAGCCTTCTTTCACGCCTTCATGGTTGGCTTTCGCCTGTTTTAAAAATTCCTCGAGCACGTCCCCGTCTTTTTCCCTTGCCACCCGCAGTTGATAAAACATCCGTTCACCCCGTTTTTGCATTCTTTCTTCCAATCTATGAGGCAAATCTATTTTTAGACCAGGTGATTAGGAAAAAAGGTCGGAAATCCATTCGACTAAGAAGAATTTCACTTCTGTGCCGCCGTCTTCCTTCTCTTCTTGCTCTTCTTTCTCTTCTATTTTGGCTTTTTCCGCTTTGGCGGTTACGTCCTCAAGCACTTTTTCAGTCTGTTTTTTCGAGGCTTCTTGATCTTCTTGTTCTTTCACAGCTTCCCCATTCGAAAAATCAAGAAAGCAGAGCGGCGGGAACAGCACACACCACCAGTTGGCGCCGTCGCCGTTTCCAAGCGTAATCAGGATCGCTTCATACTCACCAGCGGGATATACCATGTTGCCGTAAAGCTTTGTCGGAAAAGAGATTTTGTCAAAATCAACAGATATGGACTGGTTCGCCCCTTCGTTCTCCATTGTTTTCTTTGCAATGTCTTTGATTTCAGGAAGCTTTGAGCGAATCACACGCCGCGCCTCTTCTATAGAAGCAATATTCTCTACCCAGGTTGTGATTTCTTGATTGACCGCGTCTCTGATATGCCGTTTTAATTGCTGATCTTGATCCCTATCGCTGTTTGCCAATATTCGCAAACGAATCGCCTCATCCGGTATGACCACCGGCTGATTTTCTGATTGCTGTGCCGTCTCTTCTTTTGCCAGCCCTACAAGTGCTCCAGATAATAAAAGAAAGATATATATGCAAATGATAACTGTTTTTTTCATCTGTCCCCACCGTTCCTCTCCGTGCTTTGTTTCTAGCCCTATTATGGACAAGGGAAGCCCGGGGTAAACGTGCAGGGTGAAAAAAATCTAGCAAGCTGGTAATCTTATTTATGGTACGATAGTGTTTTAGGAGGTTTAAGATGAAATATAATTATACAGTGCTGTTATCGGCATTTACGATGTCGGTTCTTTATTCGGTGATTTATATTCATTCATTTATCATTGCCGCTCTGATCACGATGGCATTTTATTTTCTATTTCCTTATCTGATATTCGCGCTTCCTCTTCAATTCATGATGAATAAAAAGCCGAAGCGGTTCAACCCTTTGTATTTGCTGTATTACTTTGCTGCGGCTTTTGTGGCCAACGCGATTATTTTCGGCCTGCTGCAGCCTTCAGGACAATCTCTGTTTCAAAATACCGCCTTTTACATCTTCGTTGTATTAACAGCTGTTGTTTATTGGATATGGGATTCTGTTTTACTGCAAAAAAAGGAAGCCTAGGGGGCTTCCTTTTTCATGAAAACAAAACCGTCAGCAGATAACATAGAATAGAAGGTATCGCCGCAACAAAGAAAGCAGCCGCCATTTTCATGCGGGCTGTACGGCCTTCTTTCGTTTCTGAATGGTAGTTCGCCCGCTGATCGCTTCCGCTTACAGCCAAGCCTGATGTGATGATTGCAAGCCCAATCAAAACAAGAGACGCGATGCCAAATATGGATTCATATGAAAGTACCTGCGGAAAAATGGTGCCCACCATGCTCTCAATTGCAATGAGCAAGATTCCTGCTGCCAGGGCTTTTTTCATTTTTCACATCCCCTTTGCCGGTGATCAAACAGCTCGATTCATCAACTCGACAGCAAGCTGCTTACTTATTTTTATGAATCACAGCGCATATGGTTCTGTCTTTTCCATTAATATCTTTCAGCACTTCCACTTCCGCATCCTTAAACGTCTTGAGAATCAGCTCTTTGACCGCCGCCCCCTGTTGCCATCCGATTTCAAAAACGACAAACACTTTATCCTTCATGACAAGCGGGATGTCTTCCATAAACCGCTTATAAAATTTGAGCCCGTCTCCGCCATCGGTGAGAGCGTGCAGCGGCTCATGAAAACGGACAATCTCTGATAGATCAGCCATTTCTTCTTCTGAAATATAAGGAGGATTTGAGACGATCATATCCGCTTTTTTTCCCGCCGTAATCAAAGGCTCAAGCAGATCGCCCTGGTAAAAACGCACATCAGCTCCGAGCTTTTCCGCATTGGCAGAAGCGACCTGAAGCGCCTCTTTTGAAATATCGACCGCCGACACAGAAAAATTTTCGTTTTCAAGCGCAAGCGTGACGGCTATCGCGCCGCTCCCTGTACCGACGTCAACAACATCAAGCCCGCCGTCTTCCGAAAAGACATGCCGATACTTTTGCAGCAGATGATAGACAACCTCTTCTGTTTCCGGCCGCGGGATCAGCACATCATCATTCACCATAAACTCCCGTCCGTAAAAAAACTCTTTTCCGATAATGTACTGAACCGGCACTCCCTCTTTATGCATCTCAACGTGACGCCGAAAGCGATACAGCTCATCTTCGCCGATCGGTTCCTGTAAGCTGGCGAGCAGCTTGCTTCTGTCCATTCCGGTATCATAAAGCAAAAGAAGCTCAGCAGCGTTTTCTTCTCTTCCCGCTTCGGTTAAATAAGAAGAAGCCCATTTCAGGGCTTCAAATATCGTCTTCATCTTAACCTTCCGCTTGCTGAAGCTTGCTTGCCTGATCTTCAACAATCAGCGTTTCAACCACTTCATCAAGTTTTCCTTCAAGAATCTGATCAAGCTTTTGAATCGTCAGGCCGATTCTGTGATCCGTCACACGGTTTTGCGGGAAGTTGTATGTGCGGATACGTTCAGAACGGTCACCTGATCCGACTGCTGATTTTCGCGTTTGATCATATTCAGCTTGTGCTTCCTGCTGAAATTTATCGTAGATTCTGGCACGAAGAACTTTCATTGCTTTTTCTTTGTTTTTGATTTGAGATTTCTCATCTTGGCATGATACAACAACACCTGTCGGCAAGTGTGTCAGACGAACGGCAGACATGGTGGTGTTTACGCTTTGTCCGCCCGGTCCGCTTGAAGCAAACGTATCAACTCGGATATCCTTCTCATGAATGTCAACCTCTACCTCTTCGGCCTCAGGAAGGCACGCTACGGTCGCGGTCGATGTATGGATACGGCCGCCTGATTCTGTTTCCGGAACACGCTGTACGCGGTGGGCGCCGTTTTCATATTTGAGTTTAGAATACGCGCCGCTTCCCGTAATCATAAAGATGATCTCTTTGTAGCCGCCCGTTCCGGTTACACTCGCTTCCATGACCTCAGTTTTCCAGCCTTGAAGCTCGGCATAACGGGAATACATTCTGTACAGGTTACCCGCGAATAAAGCGGCTTCCTCGCCTCCCGCTGCTCCGCGGATCTCCATAATAACGTTTTTGTCATCATTAGGGTCTTTCGGGATCAGGAGCACTTTCAGACGCTCTGACAGTGTATCCGTTTCCTTCTGGAGTTCAGAAATCTCTTCCTTCACCATCTCGCGCATCTCAGCGTCCAGCTTCTCTTCCAGCATCGCTTTTGCATCAGTCAGCTGTTCTGACGCATCTCTGTATTGTCTATAGACGTCAACTGTTTCTTGTATATCAGATTGCTCTTTTGAATATTCTCTTAGCTTTTTCGGATCGTTGACTACTTCTGGATCGCTTAAAAGCTCATTTAATTTTTCGTATCGTTCTTCGATTGATTGTAAACGGTCTAACACGGTCTTCACCTCTGTTTTCCTGTGCGTAACATTCTCATTATAGTATAGTGATGAACCCCAGTCAAAAGCATTTCAATCCCATTTGGAAAAGCCTCCTCTGCTATACTGGGAATCGAGGAGTGATGATCATGCTGAAATCCATACATCATATTGCAATCATATGTTCAGATTATGAAAAGTCGAAAGCTTTCTACGTACATAAGCTTGGTTTTCAAGTGATTCAAGAAACGTATCGAGAAGAACGGGACTCTTTTAAGCTTGATTTGTCGCTTAACGGCGCGTATGCCATTGAGCTGTTTTCGTTTCCCGATCCGCCCGCACGCCAAACCCGGCCTGAAGCGGCAGGCCTCCGCCACCTCGCTTTTACAGTCAGCAGCTTGGAGGAGGCGGTTCAGAAGCTTCACAAAAAAGGAATCGAAACAGAACCCATCAGAACAGATCCGCTGACCGGCAAGCGGTTCACCTTCTTTTTTGATCCTGACCAGCTTCCTTTAGAACTGTATGAACAATAACGGTTTTTGAAGAAAAAAAGGAGATACCCACTTTCTTTGCCGAATCTTTTCTTGTTTTGTCTAACAAGAAGGGAACCGCATGCGATGGTCGAATACCTAGCTAAAAAGGAGGTATGGGATCATGAATACAAATATGGTAGCAAGTGAACTCGGCGTCTCCGCAAAAACGGTGCAGCGGTGGGTGAAGCAGCTGAAGCTCCCGGCCGAACGCAATGAGCTCGGACATTATTCGTTCACGGCAGAAGACGTGAAGATTCTAAAATCTGTTCAAAAACAAATTTCTGAAGGCACGGCGATTCAGGATATTCATGTGCCGCAAAGCACGAAAAAGCGGACAGGATTCATTGTCCAAAAGACAACCGGCGACACAGAACGAAGAATCGAGCTGCTCGAACAGAAGTTCAACACCCTATTGCAGCAAAAGCAGGATGAAAACGAACTTCTGTCAAGGATCGAGGAACTAGAACGCCAGCTGAAGCAAAAAGCCGATGAGGGTGTATCTTATCAACTGCTTCAGCATCGCAGGGAAATGGATGACATCCTTGCAGACTTGCAATCATTGACCTCACAAATGCAAGAATTCACCGCTCAGCCGATCCCCGAGACCGCTGCCGCTGCCGAAAAAACCAAATCAAGAAAAAAACCGCTGCTGTCACTGTTCAAATTTCAAACCTAATATAAAAAGCTCCCCGTAAAAAGGGAGCTTTTTTCGATTTACGCCGTAAGCGCAATAATAATCGGAAGTGAAATCAATGACAGAATCGCACTGATGACAAATGCAGAAGCCGTTTCTTCCTCTTGTCTCTCGAATCGAGTTGCAATCATGGCTGCTACGGCAGAACCAGGGAATGCCACAAGAAGGATCGCTTTTGTCATTTGGTCAGCTGGCAGTCCGACAGCAAGAGCAATCAAGAACATTAACGCAGGTTGAACCGCGACTTTGAGCAACGCAATGCCAAATGCCGGTACGCTGAGTTTGATACTGCGGATACCAACAGTAACACCGACAGCAAAGAGAGCCACACCAGATGTTGTGCTTCCAATCTGGTCAAGCATTTTAACACCCAGCTCAGGCAGAGTCACACCGCAAAGCACTAAGATCATACTAATTAACGGAGCAGCTGCAAGCGGCTCAGAAAGACCGTGCAGGATTGATTTCCCTGTCATCTTCCAGAAGCTGTCGCCGCCCTCTTCGTTTTTCTTAGAAGACACGCCGACAGTAGCAACAATAATCGCAAGCGGATCAAGAATCGCATTAACAACGATACCTGTAACCGCGATTGGAATCGCAACCTCTTGCGCACCAAACAAGCTTCCCAGTACAGGAATACCCATAAATGCGAATGTTGGCTGTGCAGAGTTCAAAGAAAATACGGATGAGTTCGTTAAATCATATTTAAACACAAATCTGCAAAGCAGTAAAATAACAATATAGAAACCAACAATCCCAATGATTAAAGAAACCATTAATGGAATTTGAGATAAAAATTCACTTCTGGAAGTAGTCAAAATACCAGCGATAAAGTGAGCTGGAAGTGCGTATTTCGTTACTAACGTACTTACCCCTTTTGCCGACTTGGCATCATAACTTCCAAAATGTCCTGCAAACCATCCCAGCACGATCACAAAGAAGATCGGTGCCAGGAGGATTAAGATATCTAAGATGCTCAAAATATTCTCCTCCAAATCCTATGTCCGTATACTTTAGCTTTCCGAAAAAGCTTTCCCTCGGACGATATATTAATAGTTAATTATTTTGCGATGACTTTTTTGTATTCCGGTGTCCACATCGCATCAAGAACCGCTTGTTTCACATCTTCAGGCTGGCGATTTGCTACGCCGTCTTTAATAGCCGCTTCAGCAACGGCAATCGCAACTTGAATAGAAACTTCTTGAAGCTTATCAATGCTTGGAAGCAAACCTGCTCCAGGTGTTTCAAGATCAACCATTTCAGCAATCGCATCAGCAGTTGCAGCAAACATAGCAGGCGTAATGATACGCGCTTCCGCTACAATTGAACCAAGTCCAAGACCAGGGAACGCGAATGCGTTATTAGATTGTCCGATTTCATAAGAAACACCGTTGTATTCTACATTGTCAAATGGGCTTCCTGTTGCAATAAGCACTTTTCCGTCAGTCCATTTGAATAGATCTTCAGGAGTCGCTTCCGCAAGGTGAGTCGGGTTTGACATCGGCATGATTACCGGACGGTCTGTGTGAGATGCCATTTCTTTCACAATTTCTTCTGTAAACGCGCCTGATACACCTGAAGTACCGATTAAGATCGTTGGTTTCGCTTGGCGAACCACTTCATCGAATGGAATTTGGCCTTTTTCATCGCGTTTCCAATCTTTCACTTCGTCCGCAGTGCGAAGGTAAGGTTTTTGGAAATCAAGGATGCCTTCGATTTCTTCAGTCAGCAAGCCTCTGTAATCAATTGTGTAGAAGCGTTTGTTCGCTTCTTCTTCAGATAATCCAGCAAGCACCATTGTGTCACGGATTTGGTCGGCAATACCGATACCAGCAGAACCTGCACCGAAGACAACAACACGCTGATCTTTAATAGAAGCGCCAGTTTTCTTCATAGCAGCAAGCACACCAGCGAGCGTGATAGCGCCTGTACCTTGGATATCATCATTAAATGTAAGAACTTCATGGTTGTATTTTTTCATGATATTGCGCGCATTTTTGTTACCAAGGTCTTCCCAGTGAAGAAGCGCTTTAGGGAAGAATTTCAATGCTGCTTTTACATAAGCGTCTATGAAAGCTTCATAGCGTTCGCCTTGAACACGTTCATGTTTGTTACCAATATATAAAGGATCATTCAGAAGTTTTTCGTTGTTTGTACCGACATCAAGCACTACCGGGATCACACGGCTAGGGTCAATACCAGCTGCAGCAGTGTAAACCGCTAATTTACCGATTGCGATGTTAATACCTCCTACACCCCAGTCACCGATACCGAGAATGCTTTCAGAGTCAGTAGCAACGATAAGATCAATATCCCCTGCTGTCGCATGAAGGTTTTCAAACGCTTTTTCAATACCGTCAATATTGTCGATTGACAAGTAGATACCTTGAGGTCTTCTGTATTCATGGCTGTATTCCTGAATCGCTTCGCCAACTGTCGGTGTGTAAACAACAGGAAGCATTTCGCGAAGATGGTTTTTCAGCAATTTATAGAAAAGAACTTCGTTACGGTTTGCAAGATCACTTAAGTAAACATTTTGACGAAGGCGGTCAGGCTGCGCTTGGAATTGCTCGTATGCGCGTTGTGCTTGTTGATCAAGAGAAAGTACAGTTGGCGGCAGAAGCCCTTCTAAGCCAAGCTCTTGTCTTTCTTCTATTGAAAACGCAACACCTTTATTTAAAGTAGGAATAGATAAAACTTCTTTTCCTCTAAGAGTTGTTTCTAAGTGGCCTTCTTTCGTTTTTTTTATGTTATTCAAGCAAATCTCCTTCTTTCTTGAAATAGTTAACCAAGTTAAGTAATAACCCATCTAAAAAAATACGATCATGATCTTTATGCGACTTTATGACAATTATTCGAACAATGTCTAAAAACTATTTACATTACGTAAGCTATTGTATGCCTGTCCAAATCAAAATTCAAGGGAAGAAAATTACTTAATTTTTTAATACACTTAATTAAATTTTTTAATTAAGTGTTGTCAGAAAATAAAAAAACACCGGTGTTTTTAGCCGGTGCCTTCTAGCTTTATACCCATGTTTCGGGCTATTTTTTAGGTTTTCCTGGAACTTCATGATGATGTCTGCATCTTGCTTCATACGATTCGGATGCCCCCACCAAAATGACCGGATCATCGTAAGAAGCAGGTTTGCCGTCAATCAGGCGCTGCGTTCTGCTCGCAGGCGATCCGCAGACGGAACAGACGGCTTGCAGCTTCGTCACACTTTCCGCAATCGCCATTATATCCGGGACGACACCGAACGGCTCTCCCCTAAAATCCATATCAAGACCAGCTGCAATCACACGGTAGCCTTTATCGGCAAGGGATGATAAAACCTCTACAATTCCCTCGTCAAAAAACTGAACTTCATCAACCGCAATCACATCCGTGCTTTCGCTGATGTGTTCCCAAATATCCGCAGCAGCAGAAATGGCATAGCTCTTCATGGATGTTCCATTATGGGAGACAACAGCATCTTCGCTGTATCGATTATCAATCACAGGCTTAAAAACCCTGACTTCCTGCTTGGCATAAGTCGCTCTCTTCACTCTTCTGATCAGCTCTTCAGATTTCCCCGAGAACATGCTGCCGCAAATCAGCTCAAGCCAACCGCTTTGTTTCATTATGTACATAGGCTCTGTTCCCCTCTTTCTGCCAGCTGTTTTAGACAATATAAAAAACAGGCAAGACTGCTTCTTGCCTGTTGAAAAATCTATTATTACTTAAGACCGTATTTTTTGTTAAAGCGATCAACACGACCATCAGCAGAAGCGAATTTTTGACGGCCAGTATAGAATGGGTGGCACTCAGAGCAAATCTCAACGCGTACCTCTTCTTTTACTGAGCCTGTTTCAAATTCATTTCCACAAGCGCATTTCACTGTTGCTTTTTTGAAATTAGGATGAATTCCTGCTTTCATTGTATCCATCTCCTTCCGCCCTGAATCCCGTGTGGAAACAGAGTTATTATTTCGGAGCATTGTCCGAAACGCATATGAGAAAATTATATCAGTGATTTACTTCTTTTGCAAATACAATTTACCGTCTTGCCGATGATAGATTTGCCTGTTTCCATTCTTGATTGAGGATATCGAAAAATTCCTGATTTGTTTTGGTTTTTTTCATTTTTCTCATGAACTTTTCCGCAAAATCAGGTGAATCAGACATCGTTTTGCGGATCGACCATAAGCGATCAAGATGCTCTTTAGGCACAAGCAGCTCTTCCTTGCGCGTTCCTGAACGGCGGATATCGATGGCCGGGAAGATTCGGCGCTCTGCCAGAGAGCGGTCGAGGTGAAGCTCCATGTTGCCCGTTCCCTTGAATTCTTCATAAATCACATCGTCCATACGTGATCCTGTATCGACCAGAGCTGTAGCTAGGATGGTTAAACTGCCGCCCTCTTCGATATTTCTCGCAGCCCCGAAGAAACGCTTCGGACGATGGAACGCCGCTGGGTCAATCCCTCCGGAAAGCGTTCTTCCGCTCGGCGGAATTACTAAGTTGTAGGCGCGGGCAAGGCGTGTAATGCTGTCCATCAGGATGATGACGTCTTTTTTGTGTTCCACAAGACGCATCGCGCGCTCAAGCACAAGCTCGGCAACTTTGATATGGTTTTCCGGCACTTCGTCAAATGTTGAGCTGACGACATCCCCAGCCACAGAGCGCTCGATATCAGTCACTTCTTCCGGTCTTTCGTCAATCAAAAGCACGATCAGCTCTGCTTCAGGCTGGTTCGCTGTAATGCTGTTGGCAATTTCCTTCAGCAGCATCGTTTTTCCGGCTTTTGGCGGCGCGACAATCAAACCCCGCTGTCCAAATCCGACCGGCGCCATCATGTCCATAATTCTGGTAGACAAGAAGTTTGGCTTTGTCTCCAACACCATTTGACGGTCTGGATAAAGAGGTGTAAGCGCCGGGAAATGCACACGCTCTTTTGCTGATTCGGGATCATCCCCATTTACTGCTTCAACGTGCAAAAGTCCATAATAACGCTCATTTTCTTTTGGCGGGCGAACCTTGCCTGATACTTTGTCTCCGTTTCGCAAATCGAAGCGGCGAATTTGTGAAGCTGAGATGTAAATGTCTTCTGAGCTTGGAGAGTAGTTGATCGGTCTCAGGAAGCCGAAACCTTCAGACTGGATGATCTCAAGAACGCCTTCCATAAACAGCAGGTCTTCCTGTTCTGCGTTTGCTTTCAGAATGGCGAAAATAAGTTCTTTTTTTGTCAGTTTGCTGTAATAGGAGATTTTATAATGTCTTGCAAGTTCATAAAGCTCTTTCAATTTCATATTTTCCAAAGAGGAAATAGATACATTTTTCATAAAAACACCACGCTTTTCATAGTCAATATCTTACTCTGCACATATCATCTGCTGCTTTTGCACAACATCCGCCAAAGCACATTCTTTTTTCAACATAAAGGAACTTCTATCGGTAACACTTCCACCCATGATCGGCGCTTTTGTTAAAAGGATTGTCTTAATGAGTTTTGAAGGAAGCGAGGACAAAAACATGAGAAGATCAATACTTATATCGTCTGTATGCGGTAGAAATTGAAACATTCCTAGTGCTTAAAAGAAGGAATTACGCAGTAAATTCGCAGCACTCTTTATTTTTACCTTATTTCAGAAAATTATTCAACTGAAATAAGGTTTTGACACTGAATTGATAGAGTCGACTCTTTTTTGCAAAAGAAAAGCGGGCTCATCCCCGCTTTTTCTGTTTGTTATGGACGGATTACAAGGTTTGGTTTCTTTTTCAAGCTGTGTCTGCCGTCAACGAAGCGGACAGTGCCTGATTTCGCACGAATCACCAAGCTTTCAGTTGTGCCGACAGTGCCTTTGAATTGAACGCCTTTTAACAGCTCGCCGTCAGTTACCCCGGTAGCTGCAAAAATCGCGTCATCGCCTTTCACAAGGTCTTCCATGCGAAGGACTTTGCTTACATCAAGGCCCATGTTGTTACAGCGCGTGATTTCTTCTTGATGTTGCGGAAGGAGTCTACCAATGATTTCACCGCCCAGCGCTTTTAACGCAACAGCAGAAAGCACCCCCTCAGGAGCTCCGCCTGATCCGAACAGAATGTCAACGCCCGTGTGGTCAAAAGCCGTATTGATGGCGCCTGCGACATCGCCATCATTGATCAATTTGATCCTGGCTCCCGCTTCACGAAGTTGAGAAATAATGTTTGCGTGTCTATCACGGTTTAAAATGGTGGCAACGACGTCCTCAACGTCCTTGTTTTTCGCTTTTGCCACCGCTTTAAGGTTATCAATGACAGGGGCTTCAATGTCAATGCAGCCCACCGCTTCCGGGCCGACTGCGATTTTATCCATATACATGTCAGGGGCGTTCAGAAGCGTGCCATGGTCTGCGACTGCAATAACGGTCAGCGCGTTCCAGCCGCCGCTTGCCACGATGTTTGTGCCTTCAAGAGGGTCAACTGCGACATCCACGCGCGGACCGTATCCGTTTCCGAGCTTTTCCCCAATATACAGCATCGGCGCTTCGTCCATTTCGCCTTCACCGATCACAACGGTTCCTTTCATCGGAACGGTATCAAAAACGTCTCTCATTGCGCTAGTTGCCGCTTCATCAGCCTCGTCTTTTTTTCCCCGGCCCATCCATCTTGCAGATGCCAATGCAGCAGCTTCTGTCACACGTACCAATTCCATTGATAAACTTCTTTCCATTCAACACGAGCTCCTCTCCACAAATAACCATTTATGAATTTTGCAGCTGCTCTATTTCTTCGTCAGTCATTCTTTCACGCCAGATTGTCGCTCCAAGCCCTTCAAGTTTCTTCTCAAGACTGCTGTATCCGCGGTCAATATGCTCCAAACCCGTAATTTCCGTGACGCCGTCAGCCATCAGGCCGGCTACCACCAGACAGGCTCCGGCACGCAGATCGCTCGCCTTCACTTTTGCGCCTTGAAGCTCGACAGGACCTGTGATGATGGCGGATCTGCCTTCTACTTTCATATTCGCACCCATCCGTCTCAGCTCGTCAATGTGCTTGAATCTTGCCGAGTAAATGGTGTCCGTTACAACGCTTGTCCCTTTCGCTCTTGTCAGGAGCGCCGTCATCGGCTGCTGCAAATCTGTCGGGAAGCCCGGATATACGAGGGTTTTGACATCAACCGGCTTTAATTGCTTCTGCCCGCCGACAATGAGAAGCTGGTCATCGCTTGTTTCGATATGGTATCCCATTTCCCTCAACTTTGCCGTTAACGACTCTAGATGAGTGGGAATCACATTGTCGATCATGACTTCCTTACCCATTGCAGCAGCCACAATCATAAATGTCCCGGCCTCAATTCTGTCCGGAATAATCGTATGTTTGCAGCCGTGCAGCTCCTCCACGCCGTCGATTCGGATCACATTGGTTCCCGCACCTTTGATTTTGGCGCCCATGCTCGTAAGCAGTGTCGCAACATCAATGATCTCAGGCTCCTTCGCAGCGTTTTCGATGATCGTTTTCCCTTCTGCCAAAACAGCGGCAAGCATAATGTTAATGGTTGCCCCTACGCTCACGACATCTAAATAGATTCGTGCGCCTCTCAGCCTTTGGGCACGCAAATAAATGGCGCCCTGTTCGTTGGTCACTTCAGCTCCGAGCGCTTCAAAGCCTTTAATATGCTGATCAATCGGCCGGGGCCCCAAATGGCAGCCGCCGGGTAATCCGATGACGGCCTGCTTGAAGCGGCCTAGCATCGCTCCCATTAAATAATAGGACGCGCGAAGCTTTTTTACTTTTCCGTTAGGAAGCGGCATACTGATCATCGACGTCGGGTCAACGACCATTTCCCCATTATCAAAATGTACGTTTCCGCCGATTTCCTTTAACAGGTCACGCAGCGTTTCAATATCTGAAATCTCTGGAAGCCCTTCAATAGTCACCTCGGAATTTGCCAAAATGGTTGCTGGTATTAAAGCAACAGCGCTGTTTTTAGCGCCGCTGATATGTACTGTACCGTTTAACGAGTCACCGCCGGCAATATTCAACTTTTCCATGATAGTCTCCTTCCATAAGAAGATAGCTGCGGAGCTAAATAAAATGTCATTTTATTCTGTCTCTGCAAATAAAGCTCATGTCCAAAATCTAGCCAATTCGAAGAGAAAGAATACAACACATTGTAAAATATCAGGAAGAAAATAGCGAAGCTTTTTGCGGGGCACAGGTTTCGAAAATTGCATAGAGACCCGCCGGCTCGAGAAACATATCGTCATCCGGCAAAAGCAGTACGCAAACACTTCATTCCGATATCAGCTTCTGCAGCCCAATGATTCCTTCTCTGTAAAGCGGCGTCAGTGTCTGTAGGTCCGCTGTATCAGGACGGTGAAAAACAAAGGCCGCGGCAAACAAGCATAAACCGTTTGCCGCCCTTTGCATTATTTATTCCAGTCTGCCAGGAATTGTTCAATACCTTTGTCTGTTAACGGATGCTTAGTGAGTGAATGAATGACTTTCAGCGGCATAGTGCCGATATGGGCCCCTCTTAGAGCGGCTTCTGTCACGTGTTGCGGATGGCGGATTGACGCCGCAATGATTTGCGTGTCAAGACCGTGAATGTCAAAAATGGCTTTGACGTCTGAAATCAGGTCAAGTCCGTTGTGGCCGATGTCATCTAAGCGTCCAAGGAAAGGTGATACATACGTCGCCCCTGCTCTGGCGGCAAGAAGCGCCTGGTTTGCATTGAAGATCAATGTGACGTTTGTTTTGATGCCTAATTCAGTAAGCGCTCTTACCGCTTTAAGGCCGTCAGACGTCATCGGGATTTTCACCGTAATGTTCGGAGCGATCTTCGCCAGTTCTTTACCTTCCTCGATCATTTCCTCAGCTTTTAAAGAAATAACCTCTGCGCTTACAGAGCCTTTTACGACGTCTGTGATCTCGCGAAGACGGTCGTGGAATGATACATTAGCTTCTTTCGCTACTAAACTAGGGTTCGTCGTTACACCGGCAAGAATTCCTAATTCATTCGCTTCTTTAATTTCATCAATATTGGCTGTATCAATAAAAAATAACATGTTCAAAAAGCCTCCTTGAGCAAGAAATTTTCTGAATTGCGAATATGATTGCGCTTTCTAAAGATAGACGGAAAACCGCCTGTCAAGCTGTCAGGCGGTTATAAACGTTCCAATTGAATTAAGCTTGGTTTGAAGAACCAAATTCACGCATTTTACCGATAACTGTTTCTTTAATCGCTTCACGAGCAGGTCCAAGATATTTACGAGGATCGTATTCGTTAGGCTTAGCTGCCAAAGTATCGCGAACAGCTTTTGCAGAAGAAATTTGGTTTTCAGTATTTACGTTGATTTTAGCTGTACCAAGTGAAATTGATTTTTTAATGTCAGCAGTCGGAATTCCAGTACCGCCGTGGAGAACTAATGGAAGGCCAGTTGTTTTACCGATATCTTCCATTTCCTTGAAACCAAGGTTTGGTTCGCCTTTGTAAGGGCCGTGAACAGAACCTAATGCTGGTGCAAGGCAGTCGATGCCAGTGCGCTCAACAAGCTCTTGGCACTCTTTAGGGTCAGCGTAGATTACGCCTTCAGCGATAACATCATCTTCTTGTCCGCCGACTGTTCCAAGCTCAGCTTCTACAGATACTCCGTGGAAATGAGCAAGCTCAACAACTTTAGAAGTTGTTGCGATGTTTTCTTCAAATGGATGGTGAGAAGCGTCGATCATGACAGATGTGAAACCTGCATGAATCGCTTTCGCACAAGATTCAAAGCTTGAACCATGGTCTAAGTGAATCGCAACAGGAACTGTCACGTTGTAATCTTCCATAAGTGCTTTCACCATAGCAACGACTGTTTTGAAGCCGCCCATGTAGCGTCCCGCACCTTCAGAAACACCAAGGATCACTGGAGATTTTTCTTCTTCAGCTGCTTGTAAAATCGCTTGAGTAAACTCAAGGTTGTTTAAGTTGAATTGTCCTACTGCATAACCTTTTTCTTTAGCTGTATTCAACATTTCTGTCATAGAAACTAAAGGCATGTCGAATGTCCTCCTTATGTAGCCTGATTGTCTTCTAGCGAAAAAAGCTTTCCACCCTAGCATGACCCATATATTGCTGTCATATGTAAATACTCAGATCGCTTTTTCTCCATAACTAGAATACCAACTTTTCGACAAATGGGCAACACAATGACATCATACATTTGTATCTTCTTTGTTAATTAGACTTCAGGGGCAGATATTTTTTCACGGCTTCTCTGATTTCATCGATATCAAAAGGCTTCGCAAAGTGCGTCAGAGCGCCCAGTTCTTTTGATTCCTGGATCATGTCGAGCTCTCCGTATGCCGTCATAATGATCACCCGGATGTCTTCGTCAATGACCTTCATCCGTTTTAAGATTTCAATTCCGTCCATGCCGGGAATTTTCATGTCCAGAAGCACAAGGTCGGGCCGTTCTTTTGTCACGATGTCAAGCGCCTGCAAGCCGTTTGCAGCCTGGAATGTCTGGTAGCCTTCTTTATTGAACACTTCGTTAAGCAAAATACGTATGCCGTATTGATCATCAACGATTAAAATTTTTTCATTCATCATTTTACACCCCAATATTATGATTTTCGTCAAAAGTAAGCAGTAGTGTATGTATTCTGTTTGATTTTCCTATTTCCTTTAATTATAATAGTCTACTTTACGACATTTTCTGAGCATTTTCTCTTTTGTTGTATACTGATATTGTACGTTATAAAGGAGGATTCACTTATGTTGAAAATATTCACGACACAGTTAACAGGTATTTTTTCCCGCATTCAGGATAAGGAATCTGACGCGATTGAAGATGGGGCGCGGCTGCTTGCCCAAGCGGTGGTCAGCGGGCATACCATATATATATACGGAGCAAATGAGCTTCAGGGCGTCTTATACGAGGCTGCCGAAAGCACAGAACCGCTGCCTTCCGTCAAACCTTTTCCAAAAAGTGCTGATGAAGTGACAGAAAGCGACAGGGTGCTGATGTTTTGCTCAGGGACGGGCACAGCCGAAGAGCAGGCGCTCGCGAAAGAACTTTATGAAAAGGGTGCGGGAGTCGTATGCGTATCGCCGGCAGCCAAAGACAGTGCGGGAATGGAACCATATTGCGATGTGCATATTGATTCCAAATTAAAAATGCCGCTCGTTCCCGATGAAGACGGCACCCGTTACGGATTTCCCTCTTTAATGACAGCACTGTATGTCTACCATGCTTTATCGTTTACATTAAAAGAAATTCTGCAAGAGTATGCATAATATCTTATTGTACATGCTGTATGTTGCCGGAAACAAATAAAAAAGACTTGCCCGCTTTTGATAAAAACGGCAAGTCTTTTTTATTACTTTTGATTTGCAGCTTCGACAGACGCTCCGATAAAGCCTTTGAATAGAGGCTGAGGTCTTGTCGGTCTTGACTTGAATTCCGGGTGGAACTGAGAAGCCACGAACCAAGGGTGGTCTTTCAGCTCGATGATTTCAACAAGGCGTCCGTCAGGGCTTGTGCCTGAGAATACGAAGCCTTGGTCTTCCATTTGCTGTCTGAATTCGTTGTTGAATTCATAGCGGTGGCGGTGGCGCTCGTACACCACTTCATCCTGGTACACTTCAAAGGCTTTTGTGCCTTCTTCAAGCTTACAAGGGTAAAGGCCGAGGCGAAGCGTTCCGCCGAGGTCCTCAACATCCTTCTGTTCAGGAAGAAGGTCGATGATCGGGTATTGAGTTGACGGATCAATTTCGGCTGAGTGGGCGCCTTTTAAGCCCAATACGTGCCGTGCGTATTCAATAGATGCAACCTGCATGCCAAGGCAAATGCCCAAGAACGGAATGTTGTTTTCGCGCGCGTATTTTGTTGCGACGATTTTGCCTTCAACACCGCGGTCTCCGAATCCGCCCGGTACGATGATGCCGTCCGTTCCGTTCGTAAGCTCTTGAATGTTGCTTTCTGTTACTTCTTCCGCGTTGATCCATTTCACTTTTACATCTGTGTCGAACGCATAACCCGCATGGCGGAGTGATTCAACGACAGAGATGTACGCGTCAGGAAGCTCAACGTATTTCCCGACAAGTCCGATCGTGATCGTTTGAGACAGATTGCTGACCTTGTTAACAAGCTCTTTCCACTCGGACATTTCCGCCTCTTTGCATTCCAATTGCATGTGATCGCAAACAAGCTTATCCAGCCCTTGTTTTTGAAGCTCAAGCGGAATGGAGTAGAGGTTGTCCGCATCTTCACATTCAATAACGGCTTTTGTATCTATATCGCAGAATAGCGCGATTTTATCTTTCATATCTTGAGAAATCGGCATTTCTGTACGAACAACGATGATGTTTGGCTGAATGCCCAAGCTGCGCAGTTCTTTTACACTGTGCTGTGTCGGTTTTGTTTTCAATTCTCCCGCGGCTTTAATGTAAGGCACAAGCGTGCAGTGGATGTACATGACATTTTCACGGCCGATGTCGCTCTTCATTTGGCGAATGGCTTCAAGGAATGGCAGTGATTCGATATCCCCGACAGTACCGCCGATTTCCGTAATCACGACATCTGCGTTTGTTTCTTTCCCCGCGCGGTACACACGGTCCTTCAGTTCGTTTGTGATGTGCGGGATGACCTGTACCGTTCCGCCAAGATAGTCACCGCGTCGTTCTTTTTTAAGAACTGTTGAATAAATTTTACCTGTAGTCACGTTGCTGAATTTATTCAGGTTGATATCGATAAAACGCTCATAGTGACCAAGGTCCAAATCTGTTTCAGCGCCGTCATCCGTTACGAATACTTCACCGTGCTGGTACGGGCTCATGGTTCCCGGGTCGACGTTGATGTATGGATCGAATTTTTGAATTGTCACGTTCATTCCGCGGTTTTTCAGCAAACGTCCTAATGAAGCAGCTACAATACCCTTTCCAAGTGAGGATACAACTCCCCCGGTTACAAAAATATATTTCGTCATTTCGTTTGCTCCTCTCTTCGCTCTTAGCTACATGTTTAAAATGTACTGTTTTATAGAAAATCATTTAGCCTTTTAAATGATTTATTAAGAAAAATGAGGGGTGAAAATAAGAAAGCTCCCTTTCAATTTCTTGAAAGGGAGCAAAACGCACTATGTTCTCTCTTCGTTTTTGAAGAGCCCAAAATACATACTACATAGTTCGACTTTGAAAGTCAAGATTGTTTTAAAGATGATCTTTTACGATTTGATTTCCTCTTCATCTTCATCATAGTCGTCATCTTCATCTTCATCAATCAGATCTTCTTCGATCTCAAGTTTATCGTCGTCTTCGTCAATATCTTCATCATCAAAATCGCCGGTATCAAGATCAAGTTGTTCCTCGACTTCATCCAAATCAATGTCGTCTTCATCGATCTCTTCAAACTCGTCAAGATCAAGATCTTCTTCGACTGCTTTCTTCGCTTTTTTCTTTTTCGCTTTAACTGTCGGCTGAGTTTCTTCATCAAGCTGATCATACGGATACCAGCTGCGAAGCCCCCAAGTCTGGTCAGAAAGCGCCAGGAAGCGGCCGTCAATGTTTAAATCTGTATAAAATTGAGCGATGCGGTCTCCAAGCTCTTCTTTTGTCACACCGAGCAAAGATGCAATTTCATTTAAAAGCTCCTGAAAAGGAACTGGTTTTTTATGATCTTCAAATAATTCGTGAGCGATTTCCACTAAAGCCATTTCCTTTAGCTCTTCCTGTGAATATTGTTTGATACCCAAGGTCGGACACTCCCTTTCTATTACTTATATGTATCTGTTTTATCAATAATGAAAGCGATTTTGTATCGTTCTTATACAAACCATACCTCTCATTATAAACAAAATAAAACAGAATATGCTACCCTTAACAGCGTTAATTTAAATAATTTTACAAGAGTGGTCCGACTGATAGATATTTTGCGTCAATCCGCGAGCATTCTGGAGATGACAAGTCTTTGAATTTCTTGAGTGCCTTCATAGATTTGCGTGATCTTCGCATCACGCATATAGCGTTCAACCGGATAATCCTTTGTATAGCCGTAGCCGCCAAAAATCTGCACGGCTTCGGTCGTCACCTTCATCGCCGTATCCCCCGCCAGCAGTTTGGACATGGCGGAAGCTTTTCCATATGGAAGGCCTGATGATTCCAGCCATGCCGCCTGATAGGTCAATAGCCTTGAAGCTTCTATCATTGTAGCCATATCCGCGAGTTTAAATGCGATGCCCTGCTGATCGGCGATCGATTTTCCGAATTGTTTTCTTTCTTTTGCGTACTGAAGCGCGGCATCAAGCGCCCCCTGAGCGATGCCCACGGCTTGGGCGGCAATGCCGTTTCTGCCTCCATCAAGCGTCTTCATCGCGATTTTGAAGCCTTCCCCTTCTTCTCCGAGACGGTTCGCCGCGGGAACAACACAATCTTCGAACGTGATTTCTGTTGTGGGAGACGAGCGGATGCCCATCTTCTTTTCTTTCTTGCCTGCAGAAAATCCTTCGAAATCCTTTTCTACAATAAAAGCGGAAATGCCTTTTTTCTTTTTCTCGGGATCCGTGACTGCAAAAACAAGGTACATATCCGCAACGCCGCCGTTTGTGATAAACACTTTGGCGCCATTTAACACATAGTCATCACCGATTCGTTCAGCAGACGTTTTCATGCCGCCGGCGTCAGAGCCGGACCCCGCTTCCGTCAAAGCGAAAGCGCCGATTTTCTCCCCGAGGGCCAGCTGTGTTAAGTGCTCTGCCTTCTGTTCTTCCGTCCCATAGGCAAACAGCGGACAGCTGCATAGAGAGATATGGGCGGAAAGCGTCACACCGGTGGAGGCGCACACTTTCGAAAGCTCCTCCACCGCAATGACATAGGCCAGATAGTCACTTCCGATTCCTCCGTATTCTTCTGGCCACGGAATTCCCGTCAGCCCTACATGCGCCATCTCCCGAAACAGTTTGCGGTCGAATCGTTCTTGTTCGTCTCGTTCTGCGGCTGACGGGGCCACCTCATGCTTTGCAAAGTCGCGCACCAATTTCCGTATCATCTCGTGTTCTTCTGACAATGAAAAATTCATGGCTTCTCCCCCATTTTCATACAGCGCCTAAGACAGATTGAGCCAGAAGCTCGGCAACATCATACGTTTTGACCCGGTCCTCGGCTTCTTTTGCCTTTGTGCCGTCCCCAAGCATTGTGAGACAGTAAGGACAGCCCGAGCTGATCACCGATGGGTTGACCGCAAGCGCTTGCTCTGTCCGCGCGACGTTAATCCTGTTTCCTGTTTCTTCCTCCATCCACATTAACCCTCCGCCGGCGCCGCAGCACATGCCGGTTTCCCTGTTTCTCTCCATTTCAATCAGCTGCACGCCCGGAATGGCTTTCAAAATCTCTCTCGGCGGATCATAGACTTCGTTGTACCGGCCCAAGTAGCATGAATCGTGGAAGGTAATCGCCTCTTGAAGCGGGTGTTGCGGCTTTAATTTTCCGTTCTTCACCAGCTCAGCCAGCACTTCTGTATGGTGATAAACCTCGGCTTCAAAGCCGAAATCAGGATACTCGTTTTTAAATAAATTGTATGCGTGCGGGTCGATCGTCACGATTTTTTTAATATGATTTTTTTCAAATTCAGCAATATTCTTTTCAGCCAGCTCTTGGAATAAAAACTCATTTCCTAAGCGGCGCGGCGTGTCCCCTGAATTTTTTTCTTTATTGCCAAGGATCGCGAAGGACACACCCGCGTGATTGAGCAGCTTGGCAAAGGAGATTGCGATTTTCTGGCTTCTGTTGTCGTAAGACCCCATCGAACCGACCCAGAAAAGGTACTCAAATTCTTTTCCCTCTTTTTTCAATTCTTTTACGGTCGGAATTTCTGTATTCGGCGCCGCGTCACGCCAATTCTCACGTTCCTTGCGGTTGAGGCCCCACGGATTTCCCTGCCGCTCGATACTTGTCATGGCGCGCTGTGCGTCACTGTCCATTTTTCCTTCTGTCAGCACGAGGTAGCGGCGGAGATCGATGATTTTATCCACGTGCTCGTTCATGACCGGGCATTGATCCTCACAGTTTCGGCAAGTGGTGCACGCCCAAATTTCTTCCTCGGTGATGACATCGCCAATCAAGCTCAGCTCGTCATCCAGCGCGGCAGCGGCTTCCTGCGATCCGCTTCCTGATGAAGCCGCCGCCAGCTGATTGCCTCTCGTATGACGGAACGCTGCCGCGGGCACCCAAGGCGAGCGTGAAGTGACGGCGGCTCCTTTTTCTGTGAGATGATCTCTGAGACGCAAAATCAAGTCCATCGGCGACAGCATTTTTCCGGTGCCTGTTGCCGGACACATATTGGTGCAGCGGCCGCACTCAACACACGCGTACAGATCAAGCAGCTGAGACTGCTTGAAATCTTCAATTTTCCCCGCACCGTAGCTTTCTTTCGTTTCATCGGTAAAATCGATTTTTTCAAGCTTTCCGGCCGCTTCCATTCTATTGAAAAAGACATTGGCAGGGCCTGCGATGAGATGGGCATGCTTTGACTGCGGCACGTATACCAAAAAGCTCAGCAAAAAGAGAAGATGCACCCACCATGCGATATAGAAAATCACCATCGCGCCCGTTTTTCCGACTCCGCCAAACAAAAACGCGATACCTGAGGCAATCGGCTCGCTCCAAGAAAGCCCATGATCATGCCAGATGAGATTCATTCCGTTTCCCAGCAGTACCGTCAGCATTAATCCTCCGATAAAAATGAGAACAAGCCCTGCTTTGAAGCCGCGTTTCAGCCTGACGAGCTTTTCAATATAACGTCTGTAGAATGCCCAAGCCACAGCGATTAAAATGAGAAACGTAACAATTTCCTGAAAAAAGGTGAAGGCGGGATAAACAGGGCCAAGCGGCAGATTCCGGCCAGGAGCCAGTCCCTTGATGATAAAGTCGATTGCTCCGAACTGAACCAATATAAACCCGTAGAAAAACATGACATGAATGATTCCGCTCTTCTTGTCCTTCAGCAGTTTTTTCTGTCCGAATACATTCACCCATATGGCGCGAAGCCGTTCCTTGATCCTTTGATCAAATTGTTCTTTTTGGCCGAGTCTGATATAGGCCAGTCTCGTTTTGATCAAATAGACAAACAAATAGACAGCGTAAGCGGTTACAATCAGAAATAACAATGCGTTTGCGATGAGAAAGCCGCTCATTCCAATTCCCCCTTTTTACTGATAAAGACCGCGATCCCCTACCCTCGAATCTGTATAAGATTATCTTTATGATAAATAATGAATGAGTGTTCAGTCAATAATTAAATTCCTGCTGTTAGGGCACACTACCTTTACTACAAGAAAGGAGTGCCGGGATGAAGATATTTTTCGCGATTCTTATCATCGTCATTATACTATTGGCTTTCATACTGCTTGATATCTTCATGGGGCGTGCCGTTTACAAAAAAAACGCGTACGAACCTGTTTTTTCAAAAAAGAAAAGTAATATCGAACTGATCCACTGCGGCGCTGATCTTGTGGAACGGATGATGAAAGATATCAGCCAGGCAGCTTCCTCTGTTCACGTGATGTTTTTCATTATGAAAAACGATGAGGTCAGCCACAATATGTTTACGCTGCTGAAAACAAAAGCACAAGCCGGTGTTTCTGTTTATTTGCTGCTGGATTGGTCGGGATGCCAAAAAATTAAACAACCGGCACTGGAAACGATGAAAAATGCCGGGGTTCATGTGCATTTTCTGAATAAGCCCCGTTTTCCTTTTTTCTTTTTTCATATGCAAAAACGGAATCACCGGAAAATCGCTGTGATCGACGGGAAAATCGGTTATATCGGCGGATTTAACATCGGTGAGGAATACCTTGGAAAGAAGGCGAAGTTCGGCAATTGGGAGGATTATCATCTGCGCATGAAGGGAGAAGGCGTGCATGATCTTCAAACGCTTTTTGCATCCGATCTGAAACGAAATACCGGAATTGAACTTGGCACGGATGTTTGGCCAGAGCTTCCGCAAGGGAATATCTCTCATAAGATTTATGCGACTGACGGTTATTCTCTTGAAAAAACGTATTTGGCAAATATCGCGCAGGCAAAAGAACGCATTACGATTTGCACGCCTTATTATATTCCGACAAAACCGCTTCAGCAGGCCTTGGTCAAAGCAAGAAAAAACGGTGTAGCCGTTACGATCATCGTGCCGATGAAATCAGATCATCCGCTGGTCCGGGAAGCAGCTTATACCTATTATTCGGAACTCTTAGATGCCGGCTGTCTGATCTATCGTTTTTACCAGGGGTTTTATCATGTGAAAGCCCTGATCATAGACGATCATTTCAGCATCATCGGAACCGCCAATTTTGATCAGCGAAGCTTTTTTTTAAATGAAGAAGTGAATATCGAAATTGATAATGAAGCATTTACAAAAGATGTCTATGCCACGATTGAAGAGGATATGAAAAGGTCAGAGCTGCTGACAAAGGACAACTTCAAAAAGCGCACGTTCAGGCAGCGCCCGGCGGAATGGCTTGGCCGAGCATTATCTTATTTTTTATAAAGGAGAATTCCTATGATTTTCAGATTCGGGTTCGTTTCAAACGCGATGAGCCTTTGGGAGGCGTCTCCCGCTAAAACACTGACATTCGCGCGTTATTCAAAGCTATCAAAGGATGAAAGAAAAGAAGCGCTGTTAACTGTGACAAAAGCCAATTTGCACAATACACTCAGAACCCTTCACTATATCATCGGCCACGGCATTCCTTTGTACCGTTTTTCCAGCTCGATTGTGCCGCTGGCCACGCATCCCGAAGTCATGTGGGATTTTGTGACGCCTTTTCAAAAGGAGTTTCGGGAGATCGGGGAGCTTGTCAAAACACATCATCTGAGAACAAGCTTCCATCCAAACCAATTCACTCTGTTCACGAGCCCGAAGGAAACCGTCACAAAAAATGCGGTAACCGATATGGCGTATCACTATCGCATGCTTGAAGCTATGGGCATTGTTGATCGCTCCGTAATCAACATTCATATTGGCGGCGCTTACGGAGATAAAGACACCGCCACTGCTCAATTCCATCAAAATATAAAGAAACTGCCGCAGGAGATCAAACAGCGGATGACGCTGGAAAACGATGATAAAACCTATACGACAGAAGAAACGCTTCAGGTCTGTGAACAAGAGGATGTTCCGTTTGTCTTTGACTTTCATCATTTCTACGCCAATCCAGATGATCACGCCGACCTGAATGAAGCACTGCCCCGGATGATCAAAACGTGGGAGCGAATTGGGCTGCAGCCGAAGGTTCATCTGTCTTCCCCAAAATCGGAGCAGGCCATACGCAGCCATGCCGATTATGTTGACGCCAACTTTTTGCTGCCGCTGTTGGAACGCTTCAGGCAATGGGGGACCAATATTGATTTCATGATTGAAGCAAAGCAGAAAGACAAAGCGCTTCTCCGCCTGATGGATGAATTAAGCTCCATTCGCGGCGTCAAACGCATCGGCGGCGGCACGCTGCAATGGAAATCATAAATGCGCATCATCAGGTTTAAGACTCGTCCGCTCTGGGAACATACGCTATATAAGATAACAATGATGGAGGAGAAAGAACATGAAAAACATCAAGTCTCTAAAAGTAGCCGCACAGGCATTTACTTTAAGAAATTTGATTCATCTTTATAAAATGTGCCATTCCGGCAGCCACGAGGTCTATATTTATTCGAAGAAAACAATGTGCAAAATCAAAAACTTAATTGAGCTTGAGACGTTCCGCATGGCTCATGATGAGAAAGAATATCTCATTGTAGTGGAGGGCACAAAAGCGTCCCAACTGGTAGAAAAGTTTCAAAATATCATTGAGCCTGCTGAAAAAGAAGCGCTCTGACTTACATATAAAAAGGATAGACATGTTGTCTATCCTTTTTCTTATGGTAGCTGAACTGTCTGGCCAAATCGTTTCCGCCCTTTAAACCGCAACTTTTTTTCATATGTTAACTCGTAAAACAGCGGGATGCCTAGACTGGAATAATATTTTCTAACCTCCTATTGCTGCACCATTTCTCCGAATTGCGCCTGATGCAGCCTGCTATAAAGACCGCCGGCTTCAATCAGGTCATGATGGCGCCCTTGCTCTTCTATCCCGTTCTTTGTGACAACCACAATTCTGTCCGCGTCTTTGATCGTCGCCAGCCTGTGGGCGATGACGAGCGTCGTGCGCCCTTCGGATAATTCTTGAAGCGCCTTTTGGATCGCCGCTTCTGTTTCTGTATCAAGAGCCGAGGTCGCTTCGTCGAGGATCAGGATCGACGGATTTTTCAAGAACATCCGCGCAATGGACAAGCGCTGCTTTTGTCCGCCGGAAAGCTTCACGCCGCGTTCGCCGATGATGGTATCCAGCCCATCCGGCATGTGATGGACGAGCTCTTCCAGATGCGCTTGCTTCACAGCCTGCCAAATGTCTTCTTCTGATGCGTCTAATCGCCCGTAGGCGATATTTTCTCTAAGCGTGCCCGAGAACAAGAAAACGTCCTGCTGTACGACGCCAATCTGCCCCCGCAGCGAAGACAGCGTCATGTCTTTACTATTGACGCCGTCGATCGTAATGTCGCCCCCTGATGCTTCATAAAAGCGCGGTAGCAAACTGCAAAGCGTTGATTTCCCCGCGCCTGACGGACCGACGAACGCAACTGTTTCCCCCGCTTGAATGGATAAGTTGATGTCATTGAGGACATTGTGTTGGTCATCATAGCCAAACGAAACATGTTCATAGCGGATGTTGCCCTTCAGGCCGGAAACGTCTTTCGCATCAGGGGAATCCTGAATATCCGGCTCTGTCTCCATCAGTTCCATATAGCTTTTGAAACCGGCGATTCCCCTTGGATACATTTCGATAATGGCGTTAATTTTGTCAATAGGCCTGAACAGCACGTTCGTCAAGAGTACAAACGCCACGAATTCCCCGTACGATAAGGAGCCGCGAATGACAAACCACGTTCCGCACAAAAGCACAAACAGCGTGACAAACCGAGTCAGCATGTAGCTGATTGAGCCGTTTTTCGCCATGATTTTGTATGAGGAAAGCTTCGTGATACGGAAACGCTGATTGTTGACGTCGAAGCGTTCTTTTTCAAACGCTTCATTGCCGAACGCCTGCACGAGCCGGATGCCGCCGATATTATTTTCTACACGCGCGCTGAAGTCTCCGATATCTTTGTTCAGCGTGGTAAATGCTTTGGTCATTTTTTTGTTGAAATAAAGCGCTAGCCAAATGACAATCGGCATGATGATAAACGTGAGTAATGCCAGCTGCCAATTAATAAACAGCATCACCCCGAACGCCCCCAGAATGGTCATGATGGCAATGAATAAATCCTCCGGTCCGTGATGGGCAACTTCGCCGATATACATTAAATCGTTCGTCAGCTTCGACATGAGCGTTCCCGTCTTGTTGTTGTCGTAAAATTTGAACGAGAGCTTTTGTAAATGGTCAAAAAGCGACTTTCTCATATCGGTTTCAATATTGATCCCGAGCATATGCCCCCAGTATGTCACGATATACTGGAGCGCCGAGCTGAGCGCGTACACCGCAAATAAACCAAGTGAGGTCGCGATAATCAGCCCCCAGTCCCTGCCCGGAAGCAAGGTATCAATAAAATAATTGACGATCAAAGGAAAGCTCAACTCCATTAAGCCTCCCGCGATCGCCGAGAAAAAATCAAGAAAGAACAACGTTTTATATGGTTTATAATACGCAAAAAATTGCCGCAGCACCCTATTTTCCCCCAATGCATAAATAACTGATCACTTTTCTCAAAATTATACTATAGACTGGCTGTTTTGAAAGGACATATTTTCTGTTTTCTATAGAACACCTGAAAATAGACGGGCAAAGGATTCTTTTGTCCGGTCGGCCACTCCCCTTTTATAAAAACCGACAGGGCTGAGCTTTTCACTGTCCAGCATATCCTCTTCGAAATGGTCTTCAAGGGTGCGGATCGCTTCGGCATCCGTAAAAAACATGTTCACTTCAAAGTTGAGCTGGAAGCTGCGCATGTCCATATTCGCCGTGCCGACCGTGGCGAGATCGCCATCAACAATCATGACTTTTTGATGCATGAAGCCTTTTTGGTAAGAGTACACTTCAATGCCCTCAAGGAGCAGCTCCGGGAAATAGGATCTTGACGCGTATTGCGTCAAAAAGCTGTCGTTCTTTTCCGGCACCATGACCCTTACCTCTACGCCTTTTGTCGCCGCTGCTTTCAACGCCGTGCGAATGGACTCATTCGGGACAAAATAGGGCGTGGCGATCCATATTGATTTCTGCGCTGAAGTAATCATTTCATAATATAAGTCGCTCATGCTTTCTTTCGCATCAGGGCCAGTCGCGACAATTTGATATATGCCCCCTCCCTCCACGGGAACCGGCGTATTGTACTCCTTTTGATCTATCAACACTTCATTGGAGACGTATTCCCAATCCAGCATAAAAATGGCATGAAGCGTTTGGACAATTTCTCCTTCCAGCCGCAGGTGAGTGTCTCTCCAAAACCCGATATATGGATCTCTGCTGATATATTCCTTCCCGACATTTAATCCTCCCACAAAACCGATTTTCCCGTCGATGACCACGATTTTCCGGTGATTTCTGAAATTCAGTTTCTGGTTGAAAAATCCGTATTTCAGCGGAGAAAACGGCACAATGTCCACTCCCGCTTGTTTCATTTTCATGATATCTCTTCTTGCCAGCTTGATGCTCCCTGCGGCGTCATATAAAAACCGCACCTCTACGCCTTGACGCGCTTTTTCCACCATAATGTCCATCATGCCGTGGCCGAGCATGTCTGATTTAAACATGTAGTATTCAATATGTATATAAGATTCCGCTTGCCGCATCGCTTCAAAAATATCAGGAAACGTTTCTTCGCCGTTTTTCAGCACTTTCATATCGCTTTTCGTATTGATATTCATATGGGCGGCCCTGATGGAATACGTAAAAAACCTCTCCTGATTGTCCTTCAGGCCTGTCACTTCCGGCGTTTCCTCCATGTGAAACAGCTTCCTGAGCTTTTCCCTGTTGTACATTCGTTTTGTTTTAAACAGCTTTCCCTTCACATAAAGCTGTCCGGAAAACAGATAAAACATGTAGCCGACGATTGGAAAAAAGATGAGAATGTGGATCCATAACAGCGTGTGCTGAGAGGTGCGATTTTCAAGAATTAACGAATAGATGCTGAACAAAATAATGCTGACATAGCAAAGCAATCCTCCGTAAAATTCAAGCCTGGAAACCGGAAAAAACCATATGACATATGCCCCGATGAGCATGATATATAAAAAGAAAAATTCCAGTCTCCTTTTTAGCATTCTCACTCTCTCCAATCTGATTCGATTACCTCCTTATACCTCTTTTCTCTCGTCTGTAAACCTTGCAAAAAAAGCCCCTCCGCACGAGGCGGAAAGGCTTAAGATGAGGCTTCCTTTGATTGCCCGGGTGTGATGTTCCGGAGTAACCCGAGCTTGAGTGAGTAGCTGCTTTTGATTTTATTTTTGAAGAAGCTGACGATCAAACCCGTCACCGCAATCGACACTATGGAGAAGAGGCCTTTTATCAATCCAACGGAGTAAATGCCGGCCAGCACTACGCCAAAATCGAAGATGAAATTAACCGTACCCGGATTCCATCCGTAGCGCTTTTGCAGAAATAAAGCGAGGATATTGGCTCCCCCGAGCGATGCCTGATGATAAAACATGAGCGACAGGCCGAATCCAATCAGCGTTCCGCCGCAAATCGCCCCGCCAAGCGGTGAAAAAGAGACAGACGGCAGCCAGTGATCCGCGATTGTAAACAGAGTCAGCGCAGTGACTGCAAATACAGTGGATAAGGTGAATGTGATGCCCATTCTGATGAGTGAAAAAACATAAAACGGGATATTGACCAGAAAGAAGATCATAGCAAACGAGGAATGAAACAAGTAAGACAGGCTTAGTGACAATCCGGCTGTGCCGCCGGTTAATACGTGAGAATGCCTGAGTGTCAGGACTCCGGCGCTTGTGATAAGACAAGCAGTTAAAATGAGTAAAATCCGCTTCATTCTTCACTCTCCTTGTTAGATGATGTGTTTTCCACATACAAACATAACAGGATACCCGGGCGCCCAGCCATTGCCTTGGCAGATCATATCTCCATCATATTAATTTGATAAAATATCCCCCTCTTGCCAAGGGGGATTTTCACGAGCGTTTCCGATACACGACATAGCTTCGTGTCAGATATTTGAGCGGCAGACTGAATACGTGAACCAATCTCGTAAACGGCCAGAGGATAAAAACGACGTAACCTATGATGATATGAAGCTGAAACCATAGCGGGACATTCTCCATCAAAGAGGCGTCAGGCCTGAACAAAAAGATCTCTCTGAACCACGGTCCGACTGTTGTCCGGTAATCAAATCCTTTCGAATCAATGTTGAGAAATGTGGCGGCAAGGCCCGACAGCAGCATAAACAGCAGCAGAATCAGCGTAAGAATATCCGATGGCGTGCTGGTTTTGCGGATTCTTTTGTCAAACAGCCTTCTGTACGTCAGGATGAAAAGTCCGATACAAGCCGCGATCCCCGCCGGCAGGCCCGCGCCAATCGCCATTTTGTGATACATATGCTCTGAAATGCCAAGGGAAGAATACACGGCTTCCGGGATCAGAATGCCCATGACATGGCCGCCGATCACGCACAGCATGCCCCAGTGAAAAAGGGTGCTGCCCGCCGCAAGTTTTTTCTTTTCTAATAGCTCGCTTGATTTCGCGTTCCAGCCAAATTGGTCATGCTGATAGCGGTAAATATGGCCGCCGATGAAGATCGTCATGACAATGTATGGCATCACACCCCACAGGATCTGCCCGCTCATGGCTGAACAGTCCCTTCAACGCTTTCACGCAAGCCGATACTTTCCAGCGCGGCCAGCAGCACGTGCAGCAGCTCCGCATAGATACTGTCATTTTTTTCGAGGCGGGATGCCAGCTCCCTCACATTGGACAAATAGGTTTCAAACACGCTATTCACAGCTTCGATCTCCGCAACCGCGGCAAATTCCAGCATAAGCGGAAGATAATCAGGCAGCTCTTTGTCTGTCGGCAGGAAACCGGATTGCTGGTACGTGTTTTTTAAATGCAGCAATTCAATCCCGCGTTCCCTTTGCTCGCCTGAGTTGAAATAAGTGACGTACATATTCGTTTTTTTCCCGAAGTCGAATGTATAGACATAGTGTTCAATCAGCGCTGCTTGAGTAAAGTTGGCAGACGCCTCGAAAAAACGCAGCAGCTTCTCCCGGATGTGCTGGTTACTGATTTCATGGATAAGAGCCTTCCAATCGGGAAGCTCGGCCCTCCACTCTTCATCCGGATAGGAAAGAAGAGTGGAGAGAGCGGAGAACGTGATTTGCCTGTCTGTGGTGTTCATCTTGTTACACCTCGTTTATCAAAAATTAGAAACAAGAACCGGGACCGCCTGAAAATGATAAGCCGCAGCTCCCCTGTTCAGCATATAAATCGGACACTTCTTCCCGGTGGCTGCTCGGAATCACAAAACGGTCATCATATTTGGCGATGGCAAGCAGCCGATACATGTCTTCGATTTGTTGTTCTGTTAAGCCGACACTGGAGATCAGTGCCGGGTCGACGGTTTTATTCGTCTGGACCGCTCTCATATACTGGCGCATGACAGACATTTTCTTTAATGTTGACCGAATATGATCCGTATCACCGGCCGTTAACAGCTGTGCCAAATAGTCAATCGGAATTCTCATCTGGTCGATAGCCGGAAAAATATCTTCCGCCGTTTGCTGGCTGCCTTTTCCTTCAAAGAGATTCATAATCGGGCTCAGCGGCGGAATGTACCAAACCATCGGCAGCGTCCGGTACTCAGGATGAAGCGGCAGCGCAATCTTCCAGTCGATGATCATTTTATAGATCGGCGATTGCTGCGCGGCCTCTATCCATTCTGCCGGGATGCCTTGTTCTTTTGCCAGTTTGGCAACTTCAGGGTCATTCGGATCAAGAAAAACGTCCAATTGGGAATGGTAGAGATCCTTTTCATTTTCAACAGATGCCGCTTCCTCCACTTTGTCTGCGTCGTACAGCATGACGCCGAGGTAGCGGATTCTGCCTACACACGTCTCGGAGCAGATGGTCGGCAGCCCCGCCTCCAAGCGCGGAAAGCAGAGGGTGCATTTTTCCGCTTTGTTCGTTTGCCAGTTAAAATAAACCTTTTTATAAGGGCAGGATGAAACGCAATATCTCCATGAACGGCATGCGTTTTGATCCACAAGCACAATGCCGTCTTCCTCGCGTTTGTACATGGCGCCGGACGGGCAGGATGAAACGCACGCCGGGTTGATGCAGTGCTCGCAAATACGCGGCAGATACATCATAAAGACCTCATCGAATTCAGTTTTGATCGATTCCTCCATCTTTTGCACGTTTGGGTCTTCAAGACCTGTAATGTGGCCGCCTGCGAGATCATCCTCCCAGTTCGGCCCCCATTCAATATTCATGAAATCCCCTGTCAAGGACGATTTCGGGCGTGCCACTGGCTGGTGTTTCTTCTGCGGGCTGTTCGTTAATGTTTCATAATCATAGTTCCAAGGTTCATAGTAATCATCAATTGAGGGCTGGTTCGGGTTATAGAAAAGGCCTGCGAGCCGATTTGTTTTCGAGCCGGATTTCAGCTCGAGTTTTCCTTTTTTCAATGTCCAGCCGCCCTTATATTTGTCCTGGTCCTCCCATTGCTTCGGGTAGCCGATGCCCGGCTTTGTTTCTACATTATTGAAGTACATATATTCCGCACCGGCACGGTTTGTCCACGTGTTTTTGCAGGTGACGCTGCACGTGTGGCAGCCGATGCATTTATCCAAGTTCATGACCATTCCGATTTGCGCTTTAATCTTCAAGCCAATCGACCTCCTTCAGCTTACGGATGACGACGTTCAGGTCACGCTGATTCCCCGTTGGACCGTAGTAGTTAAAGCCGTAGCTGAGCTGGGCATAACCCCCGATCATCTGTGTCGGCTTGACATGTATCCTTGTCGGACTGTTATGGGTGCCTCCGCGGTTATTCGTCAGCTTCGTGCCGGGCACGTTGATATGGCGGTCCTGGGCATGGTGCATAAACGCCATCCCTTTAGGAATCCGGTGAGATAAAACCGCTCTCGCGACGACAACACCGTTTCTGTTGAAGCATTCAATCCAATCGTTGTCTTTGATATCCGTGTCCTCCGCATCATCTTTATTCATCCACACGGTCGGCCCTCCGCGGAATAGCGTAAGCATCGGCAAAGAATCAAAATACATGCTGTGGACGGACCATTTATTATGCGGCGTCAAATAATTGAGGACGATTTCTTTGCCCTCTTGATCAGGCCGCTTGCTCAGAAACGGACGGTGCTGGAGGATCGGTTTAAATGTCGCCATCGTTTCACCGAATTCCATCATCAGTTCATGATCGACATAATAAGATTGCCTTCCGGTCAGGGTTCGCCATGGGATTAATTTTTCTACGTTCGTCGTAAACGGCGAGTACCTGCGTCCCCCTTTTTCCGAGCCGGTAAATGCCGGAGAGGTGATGACCGTTTTCGGCTGGGCTGTAATTTGTTCGAACGTAAAGCATTCTTCCTCTCGTTCTTCCGCCAGGTCTTTTAGCTTCAGGTTTGTGATATTTTCAAGCGATTCCCATGCTTTCACGGCGACTTTTCCATTTGAAGTGGACGATAGGGTTAAAATCGCTTCTGCCGCCTGCTTCGCTTCACTTATATTCGGACATCCCTTGGCGACACTGTCCGTTGAGATGTCTCCCAGTCTTTTTTTGAGTGATTCATATTCATCAGCTATCGACCAGCTCATCCCTTTTGTTCCGCTCGGTTTTAATCCGGCATGAGGCCCGAGCGCGGTCATTTTATGAAAAATATGCTTGTAATCCCGTTCAACGACATGGATGTTCGGCATCGTTTTTCCCGGAATGGCTTCACATTCGCCCTTGCTCCAGTCATTGATTTTGCCGAACGGCTGAGCCAATTCCTGCGCGGTGTCATGAAGGAGCGGCGTCGCGACTACTTCTTTCACAGGCTCCATATCGACTTCTTCTGCCAGATCGGAAACGGCTTTCGACAGGGCTTTGAAAATATCCCAGTCTGACTTCGATTCCCACGGAGCCGAGATCGCCGGGGCGAAAGGATGAATAAACGGATGCATATCTGTGCTGCTGAGATCGTGTTTTTCATACCATGTCGCCGCCGGCAGCACGATATCAGAATAAAGTGCCGTACCAGCCATTCGAAAATCAAGATTGATTAACAAGTCGAGCTTTCCTTCCGGCGCTTGCTCCCGCCATTCGATTTCTTCGGGGCGGATGCTGTCGCTGTCGTCATTCATCAAGCCATTCGTCGTCCCCAGCAAATGCTTGAGAAAATACTCATGCCCTTTTCCTGAGCTGGAGATCAGATTTGCCCGCCATACGAAGAGATTTCTTGGGAAATTCACTTCATTGTCGGGATCTTCAATCGCGAATTTCAGCTTTTTCTCTTGAAGCTGTGAGGCCACGTACGCACCAACGTCTTCAGGTGTTGCTGCCCCCGCTTGTTCAGCTTCCTTGTAAAGGTCAATACCGTTTTGATTGAATGTCGGGTAAGACGGAAGCCATCCTAAACGCGCTGCCAGCACATTGTAATCGGCGTGATGCTTATAGCGGGATGACGCAGCGATCGGTGAAGCCAAGTCACTGATCGGCTGGTCCTCATATCGCCACTGGTCTGTCGCAAAGTAGAAAAACGAGGTGCCGTTTTGCAGCTTGGGCACGCCCTCCCAGTCCTTTGCGTTGGCAATCGTCTGCCACCCTTCAGCGGGACGGAGCTTTTCCTGCCCGACATAATGGGCCCAGCCTCCGCCGTTTACGCCTTGGGCGCCTACCAGCAAAACAAGATTTAACACCGCCCGATAAATCGTGTCGGAGTTGAACCAGTGGTTGATCCCCGCCCCTACGATAATCATGGAGCGGCCGTCTGTATCGATCGCATTTTGGGCAAACTCTCTGGCTATCTTAATGACGGCTTCTTTTTTGATTCCTGTCATCTGTTCCTGCCATCCAGGTGTAAACGGCTCAGGATCATCATAAGAGGCAGCTGATTGATCGCCGATGCCCCGGTTTACGCCGTAGTTGGCCAATATTAAGTCAAATACGGTCGTGACACAAACCTCTTCGCCGTTCAGATCCAGTTTTTTAATCGGCAAATCCCGCTCAAGCACTTTGTTGCCGTCATTTGAAAAATAAGGGATACGCACCGTGCCGATTTCGTCCTCTATTCCGAGCACAGAGAGACGGGGTTCTATCGGTTCCCCGGTTTCTTCATCAATCATGTGCAGGTTCCATTTCTGCTGCCCGTCCCAGCGGGAGCCCATTGTCCCTTGCGGTATGGCAAACGCGCCTGTCTGTTCATTCCAGACCGCAGGCTTCCACTGATCATGCTTTGTCTTCCGGCCAATGTCCTTCGCATGCAGAAACCGCCCCGCTGTGTATACGCCATTTTCTTTCGACAGGGTGACGAAGAACGGAAAATCTGTGTATTGCTTCGCATAGTCAATGAAACGTTCCGTCTCTTGGTTCACGTAAAATTCCTGCAAAATGACGTGGCCCATAGCCATCGCAAGCGCTCCGTCAGTCCCTTGGCGGATACTCAGCCAGTCATCCGCAAACTTTGAGGATTCCGCAAAATCCGGACTGATTGAAATAACCTTAGCTCCTTTATAACGGGCCTCAGCCAAAAAATGCGCGTCAGGCGTTCTTGTTAACGGAACGTTGGAGCCCCATGTCATGATATAGCCTGAGTTGTACCAATCACTGCTTTCCGGAACGTCCGTCTGGTCACCCCAGATTTGCGGGGACGCCGGAGGAAGATCCGCATACCAGTCATAAAAACTGAGCATCGGGCCGCCGATTAAAGACATAAACCGGGAGCCTGAGGCATGGCTGATCATGGACATGGCCGGAATCGGAGAAAAACCGACATTCCGGTCAGGCCCGTATTTCATGACGGTATAGAGCAGAGAGGCTGAAATCAGCTTCAGCACCTCCGGCCATTCAGCGCGCACAAAACCGCCCTTCCCTCTTGCCTGTTTATAGGACTTTGCTTTTTCAGGATTTTCAACGATCGATTTCCAAGCATCCAATGGATTTTGATGGGCCTGCAGTGCTTCCCGCCACAAATTGATCAGCACACCGCGCACGTATGGATATTTCACACGGAGCGGGCTGTAAATATACCAAGAAAAACTGGCCCCTCGCGGACAGCCTCTCGGTTCGAAATCAGGCATATCAGGGCCTGTTGATGGATAATTCAAGTTTTGTCCTTCCCATGTGACAATTCCATTTTTCACATAAATATTCCAGCTGCAGGACCCCGTACAGTTGACGCCGTGGGTGGAGCGGACGACTTTGTCGTACTGCCATCTGTTTCTGTATACATTCTCCCAATCGCGATCTTCGCGGGTGGTTTGGCTATGTTGATTTGAATGGTGTTCGATAGGAGAGAAATAGTTTAATCTCCTAAACAACGGACTCATTTTCTTTTTCTTCATGAGCGTTCACTCCTTCCGAGTCAGGTAATGCTAAGTTCACTATAAACAGAGAAAGCGTGTTTCCTTGTGAACTATGTCACACACTTTGTTTTTTTCACAAAATGTTCACATTGAGAAGAAGGAACAGACTTTCACAGGACGTGATGACGGCGGCGTTTAGGCAGGACCTGAGTCATGAACCGCCTTTCATTCAAAGATCAAAAAAACCGGTTCTTTTTAAGAACCGGGCAGATTGTTGACAAAGTCATAAAACGGTTTTCGTTTTATGACTTTGTCATCTTTTCAGCGTGATTGAAAAACCCTTGAAGTCTAGGAAGGGCCCAGCATCGGAGCACAGCGAATGTAGATATTCGTGAGCACCGACGCGCAGGCCTGACAACGAATGCGAGGGTTTGTCGACACGCTGACCGGTTCTTTTTTAAGAACCGGGCTTGGCGTTTTCACCCTGTGATGTGTGCAGATAACGCAAAAATAATTGATAGGAACAAAAAACATTTTGCTGTAGCATGGCTAAAAAATTCATTTGCAGCTGCGGATGGTAAGACATCATTTTTTTAAATATGTAATAAGGGATATTGAGAATAAGAACGTCTGAAGAGGCATTGACTGAGATAAAAGGCGATAAGTACAGCCCGCCTTTTTCATCAACCGGAAACACATCGCCTTTTTCCCACAGCGCAACGGTTTTCGATCCTTCCGGGAGCCTGCTGTCCATCAAACGGACACTGCCTTTTAATACGATATAAACGGATTGCGAATGAAGAAAGGATGAAGACTGATCAGATGAGCCGCTAATCAACGTCCCGTTTTTCAGCAAGGTTTCAACAATGGACACAGGCACTTCATTAAACATAGGAAGTTGTTTCAGAAATAATAAATAGTCACACTGATTCATAGGAAAGCCTCCTGTGCTAAGGATAGCTTTAGTGTAGCCCGATTAAGCCTGTACAGCAGTGATGTATTTCACAGCCTGTATGATGAATGTCACTAATCGAAAGACTGTCTCTATTTATAATGAAATAAAAAAGGAGGATTTCGATGAAGACGATGATTCCAAAACAGCACGGCGCGTGGGCGATGCTGCTGATTCCATTTTCACTCGGGATGGTCAAGGGCGGTCCCGTTTTCTGGCATATTCCGCTCTTCCTAGGGTGGCTTTTCCTTTATTTGACGGTCTATCCCGTCACCCTCGCCTTGAAGAAGAAGCAGATCAAACTTTACCAAAAGTGGATATGTTACTACGGTGTTTCGGCCTGCTGCTTTTTGATGATCTCCATTTTTCATAAACCGGCACTCATCTGGATTGGCATTTCGTTATTGCCGCTTTTTCTCATCCATGTGTGCTATGCCCGCCGTAAAAACGAACGAGCATTAGTGAATGATATTGCGGGTGTCTTGTTCTTTTGCTCAGGGGGGCTTGCGAGCTGCTGGCTTGGGACAGGAATCCTTAACGGCTGGGCTTGGTTTATATTCTTGCAATCTGCTATATTTTTTATCGGGAGTTCCTTTTATGTAAAGTCGGTGATCCGGGAGAGAAAAAACAGCACTTTTGCATACTGGTCATGGGGTTACCACTTGCTGCTCCCCTTTTTATCCGCTCTTCTCGGAGCCGGATGGGCATTTCTTGCTTTTATCCCAAGCAGTTTGCGGGCTTGGTTTTTTTACGGAAGAGATTGGCCCGTGAAAACGATCGGCATCCTGGAAATGGTGAATGCCTGCTTCTTTTTTGCCGCCATGTGCCTAGCAATCACAAGATAAAAAACCAAGGACCGCCGGCGGCCCTTGGTTTTTCAATCAATATTGCAAATCTCCAGCGGACAATTTTCACACTCAATTTCGCATCGTAAATAGTCCCGCTTGTGCAAAATAATTTTTCCGGATTCGTCTATCGAAATCACCCCTTGTTTGCGGAGGTCTCCCAGCATACGGTTGACGCTTTCCCTTGCCGCCGCGCAAAACTTTGCCAAATCCTGATTTGTCAGCGCGATGTTAATCAGAATGCCGTCGCTTCGTTCCACCCCGTAGCTGTTTGATAAGCGGATAAGGGTGGAGTAGAGCGCCCCCTTTTTGCCGTGAAGAAGCAGATCCCTGATCTTAGACTGGATTTTCCGGAGATGGGTGCTCATCCATTTCATAAATTCAAATGTCAGAGCACCGTTTTGAATGAGTTCCTTTTCCAGCTTGTTTTTATTAATGACGAGCACCTCGCCATCCTCTAGCACCTTTGCACTGAGCATATATCTCGGTTCTTCAGTGAAAAGTGTTAATTCCCCGACAATATCATTTCTTTGGCAAATTCTAAGGGTCAGATCTTTTCCGTCAGATGTCAGTTTGCCGATTTCAATGAGTCCTGATTGAAGCAGATACAGCTCTTCTGCATCCATTCCTTCTCGAAACAAATACGTGTGTTTTTCCATTTTTCTTTTCGTACTGATCGATTCCAGCAATTCAAAGAGATCGCTGGACAGAAGATCACTATCAGATGGTCGAACAGAGAGAATATTCATGAGCTCACCTCGAAGAAAGTCACGTTGCGTATGTTTATTGTAACGTGAATTGTTTTGCACCCATCGAGAAAAAACTAACAATCTTGTGAAGGCCCAGTGTTAGCTGATGCTCTGGCTGTTTCTCTCCGTGTGTGCTTTCATTCTTTCCTGCCAATACATCCATATGACAAGGACAAAGCTGGCTAACGCCACTTCCGATAGCGCCATAAAGCCGATCGCGTATTGGCCTGTGGCCTGAAAAACACTCGCCAATATCAGCGGAGGGAAAAAACCGCCTAATCCGCCCATGGCAGACACAATACCATTAACAATCCCCGCCTGCTTCGAAAAATAAAAAGGCACCAGTTTAAAAACGGTTCCGTTTCCTATACCTGAGCAAACTGCCACCGTTAATGACCCGAACGTATAAAGGCCGATCGTCGGCGAGAACGATAAGATAATGCCCGATAACGTAAGCCCCGCAAAAACAACCATCAGGATGCGAAGCGGGCTCATCTTATCAGCCAAAAATCCGCCCGCAGGCCTGAGCAGCGTAGAGACAGCAATAAACCCAGCCGTCCGCAAACCGGCGTCCGCAGGGTTCAGCCCAAAGTGCTCTACCAGAAAGTTCGGGAGATAGATGGTGAAAGCGACAAAGGCGCCAAACGTAATAAAATAAAACAGGCTCAAAAACCACAGGACATGATTTCGGTAAACGGTCTTGATTTGGGATGTTACGGAAACGTTCACTTTTTTCTCATGGCGATCGCCAAACAAAACGTGCAGCAATGCGAAGACAGCCAGCAGAACCATATACATCTGCACGGTTGCTTTCCATCCCGCCGCTTGAGCGATAACCGGCGCCGCAAAAGTGGTAATCGCGGTTCCGATGTTTCCGGCCCCGTAAATCCCATTGACGAAACCGTGCTTTTCTTTCGGATAATATTTCGGAAGAGATGTTACCCCAATGGAGAACACCGCTCCCCCGATCCCTAAGAAAAAACCGCCCGCGATTAAATCAAACAGGGAATCCGCGATACTGATCCAAAACACCGGAAACAAAAGCAGGATGAAGCTGATCATAAACATCAGCCGCGCGCCAAACCTGTTCGTTAAATACCCTAAAGGAATGCGGAGAAGCGATCCGAGAATGACGGGAATGGCCGTCACCAAAGAAATCTCGCCTTTGCTTAAATGAATATCTAATGTGATTTGGCTAATGAGTGATGAAATCAGCACCCATACCATAAACCCTGCCACCAAGCTTAATGACTGTAACGATAATTGGAAATGTTGACGGTTGAACATTCGGCTTGCCCCTTTCAATGATTCAATAATCAGTCCTATCATACAAAAACTCGGCAAACAGGTTTGTGAATTACATCACACGTTTTACGCATAAAAAAAGGACAAAGCCCGAAGACTTTGTCCTTTGATCATGATTACATTTTTTCCGGAGCCGATACGCCGATCAGCTGAAGCGCATTGTTCAGCGTAATTTGCGTTGCCTTCATTAATGCAAGGCGCTCGCGGCTTTTCTCTTCATTTTCAGGATCGATAACTTTCTCTGCGTTATAAAAGCTGTGCAAAGCAGAAGCCAGATCATAAATATAATTTGTGACGCGGTGCGGAATTCGTTTTTCCGCCGCTTCCGCCACCGCTTCCGGGAAGCCGCCGATTGTTTTCAGCAGGTCATATTCTTTTTCTGATTGAACATGGCTGAAATCAAGATCCGCCGCCGGCTTAAGTCCCTGTTCTTCCCCTTGGCGAAGCATGCTGCAAATACGGGCATGAGCGTATTGTGCGTAATACACAGGGTTTTCGTTAGATGTTGATACAGCAAGATCTAAGTCAAAATCCATATGCGTATCGGCGCTGCGCATCGCAAAGAAGTAACGCACGGCATCCAAGCCGACTTCTTCAATCAGGTCGCGCATCGTTACCGCTTTACCTGTTCGTTTGCTCATTTTCATTTTCTCGCCGTTTTTGTAAAGGTGAACGAGCTGAATGATTTCGACTTCGAGTGTTCCATTTTCATAGCCCAACGCTTCGATTGCCGATTTCATACGCGGAATGTAGCCGTGGTGATCGGCGCCCCAAACGTTGATCAGCTTATCAAAGCCGCGGTCAAGCTTGTCCTTATGGTATGCGATATCAGGCAGCAGGTACGTGTACGTGCCGTCCTTCTTAATCAATACGCGGTCTTTATCATCGCCGAATGTTGTGGAACGGAACCAAGTCGCGCCTTCTTCTTCATAGACATGGCCTTTTTCGCGGATCGCTTCAAGCGCCTTGTCGATTTTTCCGTTTTGATACAGCGATGTTTCGGAATACCACACATCAAACGGCACACGGAAGTTTTCCAAGTCCTTGCGAAGCTTTTCCAGTTCGTATTTTAGGCCGTATTCACGGAAAAACGCGAGGCGTTCGCTTTCGTCTTCGTTGACGAAACGGTCGCCGTATTCTTCTGCGAGACGCTTTCCGATCGCAATGATATCCTCACCGCGGTAGCCGTCCTCCGGCATCGGTTTTTCCAAACCGAGCGCTTCAAAGTAACGGACTTCCACAGAAAGCGCCAGGTTGTTGATTTGGTTTCCGGCATCGTTAATGTAATATTCGCGGCTCACATCGTAACCCGCTTTTGAAAGCACATTGCACAAAGAATCGCCGACAGCCGCACCGCGCGCATGGCCAAGGTGAAGGTCTCCCGTCGGATTCGCTGATACAAATTCTACTTGAACGCGCTCACCGTTTCCGATATTCGTTTCCCCGTACGCTTCCCCCGCTTTTAACACAGACGGAATCAGCTTCGTTAAATAGTGATTGTTCATATAAAAATTGATAAAACCCGGGCCGGCGATATCCAGTTTTTCAATCGAAGCCTTTCCTTTATCAAAATGAGCGACAATCTCTTCAGCGATTTGGCGCGGCGCTTTTTTTGCGACTCTCGCCAGCTGCATCGCCATATTTGTTGAATAATCCCCGTGTGTTTTATCTTTCGGTGTTTCTAAAACGACATTCGGAATCTGGCTTTCTTCAGCCAACCCCGCTTTCAGAACGGCCGCTTTGATTTCTTCTTTCAGCACGTCCTTCATTTGTTCCGCAATGTTCATGCGTGAGTTCCTCCCTCATACGTGATCGTCATATGATGTAAATGCTGCTGCTCGTCTCCGACATGCATGTCATATGCGATGCTGATACGGCCTTTTTCTTCACCGAGATCAGATTGAATCGATTTTGTGCTTGTTTTCAGCTCAAGCTCACCAAATGACATTTTATATTTGGCAATTGTGGAAGCTCCCGTTACGAAACGCTGATTCGCTTTGACAGCGCCTGACCTCATGACCAGCACTTCGCCTTCGCTTACTTTCACAATTGTTTTTACTTTGCCTAAGTCGTGTTCTTCATAATAAGATAGATACACTTTATTTTGTTTAACATAGTAAAATCCGGTGGTGCGGAATTCGATGACTTCCTGGTTTCCGTCATCTCCGATCACAGATTTCACATGGAGTGTTATCGGTGTCTCTTGCTTCATTTTGACACGTCCTTTTCATCTTTCCACTTTGACTTGAATAGTATAATCATTCGGTTTGTAAACTTCAACTGCTTCTATCTTACCATCATTGCTCATCAGATTTGAAGATAAACCTCATAAAAAGCATTTCCTTAATAGAAGAGAAAAACATGTCACACTTTTCCGAAATTTATTGTTTTCATTTCACATTTTCTTCAAAACATATGTATTGAATTGGTAATTTTTTAGTTTTATGATAAAAGCAAAACATAGACATGCTAGAATAACAAAAAAATAGGGCATATCCAATGGTTGAAAAAAGCTGTCATTCCAGAAAACAAGGGTTGTGCAACATGTTCGATCGGAGCGCCTCGTGGAAGGTCCTATCCCTGATTTTGAAATCGCCGGTGCTACAGGTCTATTCGGTCTATGGGGAACAAGTTCTCCAAAAGGGCATAGTCTTTCTGCTATGTCCTTTTTAAGTAATTACAGTTTTCAACTACATTCTACCTCTTAGTTATACATACACAATCGTTTTTCATATGAATCATATGTATAGGGGATGGTTTTTTGTTTACAGAACATAAGTTTCCATTTATTAATAAAAGTGTAAGAGTTCACCGGCTTCCTGAGGGCGGCGTGTTAGAAATCAACTACTTGCGGGATAACGTCTCCATTTCTGACTTTGAGTATTTGGATCTTAACAAAACGGCTTACGAGCTTTGTATGCGAATGGATGGGCAAACAACAGCTGAGCAGATTTTGGCGGAGCAATGCGCCGTCTACGATGAATCACCGGAAGACCACAAAGACTGGTTTTACGAGATGCTCAACATGCTTTTGAACAAGCAGGTCATTCAGTTTGGAAACCAGCCCGGCAGCCACACCATCACCACGAGCGGAAGCGATGAATTTCCGATGCCGCTGCACGCCACCTTTGAGCTGACGCACCGCTGTAATTTGAAATGCTCCCACTGTTATTTGGAAAGCTCGCCGGAAGCGCTCGGCACCGTGTCGATTGAGCAATTCAAGAAAACGGCTGATATGCTGTATGACAACGGTGTATCGACATGCGACATTGCGGGCGGAGAAATCTTTGTCCATCCGAACGCCAATGAGATTCTTGACTATGTGTGTAAAAAGTTCAAAAAAGTCGCTGTCTTAACGAACGGAACACTTATGCGAAAAGAGAGCCTCAAGCTTTTAAAAGACTACAAGCAAAAAATCATCGTCGGCATTTCTCTCGATAGTGTGAACTCCGAGGTCCATGACGCCTTTAGAGGGAGAAAAGGCTCTTTTGCCCAAACTTGTAAAACGATAAAATTGTTAAGTGATCACGGGATTTTTGTCAGAGTCGCCATGTCCGTTTTCGAAAAAAACATGTGGGAAATCCACGACATGGTCCAAAAAGTTCGGGATCTTGGGGCGAAGGCGTTCTCTTATAATTGGGTTGAAGATTTCGGAAGAGGCAGAGATATGGCCCACCCCACAAAAAATGACGAGCAGCATCGCAAATTTATGGAATATGAGCAACATGTCATTGATGAGTTTAGCGATCTGATCACGATTATTCCTTATGAGAAGAAACGCGCGGCAAATTGCGGCGCTGGCTGGACGTCCATCGTGATCAGCCCGTTCGGAGAAGTCCGTCCGTGCGCGCTCTTTCCAAAGGGATTATCATTGGGAAATATTTTTCATGACTCATATGAAAGCATCTTTAACTCCCCTCTCGTCCATAAACTGTGGCAAGCGCAGGCGCCGCGGTTCAGCGAGCATTGCATAAAAAACAAATGCACGTTCAGAGCTATTGCGGCGGCTGTTATTTAAAAGGGCTGAACACTAACAACTATCACGAAAAACATGTGCTCTTGGGAGAAAAATGAACAATGAGAAGACGTGGTCCAGCTTATGTAGGAGGGAAACGATTTGTCACCAGTACAAAGAAGAATTTTACTGTATATCCTTTCATTTATCTTTATCATCGGCGCGGTCGTCTATTTTATCAAAAACAATTATTTATTTACGATGATCTTCATTGCGATTGCCATCCTTTTCGGGATGCGCGCGCGGAAGGCTGACTCGCGATGAGCATTTTGAATATACACGATGTATCCGTTTGGTATGGACGGGACAACGTCATCTTAGAGCACGTGGACTTACATTTAGAAAAAGGCACTGTTTACGGATTGCTTGGGGTAAACGGCGCCGGAAAAACAACATTGATTAGTACGCTGACAGGAGCCTAGAGATTGTGGATGCTCAGTTTCTACAAACACATCTCTGACCGCTGGCCTGTTTCTTTCAAACTGTAAAGCTGCTACATCGCAATTGCAGCCGGTCCCGTGCCAACCGGGATCACTGACACGGCTGTATAATCACTCGTACGGTAGACGGTCACGGTATTGTCATCGGGCTGTGCCGCATAAATATACTGATTGTCCGGCGTTACGGCGATGTCAGATGCGCCAGGGAGAGAGGCAGTTGTTATCATAGTATGCTGTGCTGTATCTACGACGGTGAGATTCTCCGGAAAGGGCTCAAGGAAAAACGCACGAGTCCCGTCATCAGAAAAAACAATTGTAATTAAACCATCAAATAGTCTGTTAATTTGTGAAGATTTGCTAAATGTCGTCAAATCGATCACAGAAACGACATTCGGCCTTAGCTCACCATTTTCCAGATAAGCAAAATCCCCTATTAACGGGGTTTCAATAACATTTGGTGTTTCTAAGTTACTTAAACGATCAATCAGCTGCCCTGTATTGATGTCATATTTATTAACGACCCAAATTCCAGAGTTGGTCGTATAAAAAAACTGTCCGTTAGGGTCTAGGGCAAAATCGTCCGCAGCGGGTGACACCGTAAATGTATTGGTAATGGTTTGTGAGGAAATGTTAATTTCATAAATGGAGCTGCCCCCTGCAAGAATATAAGCAAATTCGCCTCCAGTTTCAAACTGAATTTTTCTTGGGGCTCCTGCAAGAGGGGTTGTTTGTGTAACCGTTAATGTCTCGTTGTTAATGATTGATACAAGATTCGCATTTCCATGGAGAACATACGTATACGCTTTATCCAAGGTAACACCCAGATCAGTCGGGATATCAGATAAAGAAATGTTACTTACAAGAGTATTCACTTCAGCGTCAATGACCGAAACCGTGCTGTCTCCAGAGTTTGCAGTAAACACGTAAGATCGCTGATCCGGCTCCGGTACAAGCACAATCGTCCCCATCACCGATAAAGGACTGCCGTAAAACGGCGGAACAACAACAAGCTTCTCAATCCTGATATCACTGAAATCCGGGCAATCATCCGGTTCATCAGAATAATAAACAACTTGATCGATCTCTGCACTGTGAATGACAGAAACAGCCCCGTTCCCTTGTCCATACTGATTTCGTACAGGTGAGACGCTGACAAGAAGCGTAACGGTTCCCTGCAAGCGAACAGCAAATTGAACAGCGATTTCATAAGGCTCAGGTCCGGTTTCAATGAAGCATCGTTCGCTGACACAAGAAAGGCTGTCAGCATTCCACGTAACGTTTGTGACAGCTTCTGCCGGATCAATAACAAATCCTTCAGGCAATTCAATCGGTGCTTGAAACATTGCTTCACGGCTTGCTTCCTCACAAAAACATAAACATTCTTCTTGTAAGGATCCTGCTCTTTCTTGAAAGGAAAGCTTGTTTTTTCTCATCCCTTCACTTCCTTTTCAGAAATACACTGCTCACGCAGATACAACAGAATATGGAAGGTGAATCTATTTGCTTGTACAAATTGCCGAGGGTAAAAGCAAGTTTTTCCTCTAACATGCGGGGTAACGAAAGAAAAGATTGCGGTTTTTTTGCGCTTCTCATAAGAATGATAATGATAAAATATGACATATATAGAATAATGAAGGGAGGGATTTGCAAACGTGACAGGTGTCATATCTTCTTCTTCCGTCGGAGAAAAGATTAACGAATGGTATATGTACATACGCCGATTCAGCATACCCGATGCAGAGTACTTACGAAGAGAAATCAAACAAGAGCTGGATCAAATGGAAGAAGATCAAGATCTCCATTTGTACTATTCACTGATGGAATTTCGGCACAACCTGATGCTTGAGTACCTTGAACCGCTGGAAAAAATGCGGATTGAGGAACAGCCGCGGCTGTCTGATTTGCTGGTTGAGATTGATAAAAAACAGGCTCGTTTGACTGGGCTTCTTGAGTACTACTTTAACTTCTTCAGAGGTATGTATGAGCTGGATCGCCGTGAATATGTATTAGCCATTCAATTTTTTAAAAAAGCAGAGAGCAAACTGATTTTTGTGAAAGACAAAATTGACAAAGCTGAATTCTTTTTCAAAATGTCAGAAGTCTATTACTATATGAAACAAACTTATGTCTCCATGGACTATGCACGTCAAGCATTCGAACTCTACAGTGAACAGACTACATATGATATCAGAATGATTCAATGCCAGTCCTTATTCGGAGCCAATTTTTTGGATCTAAAACAATATGAGAAAGCCATTGCCCATTTTCAAAAAGCTTATATACTTGCCGAAGCAGAGCAGCAGCCTCAATTAATGGGAAGAACGCTTTATAACATAGCGCTTTGCAAGCAAAATCAAAATAGTTTTGAATCAGCGATAGAGTATGTAAAAAAATCTATTCAAGTATTTGAAGGATCTAAAATGATCCCTTCTCTGCCACAAGCCTTTTTCCTAATTACACAAATTTATTTTAAATTAGGTAAGATGGATGACGCTTGTGAATATCATAAAAAAGGAATAGAATATTCAGCAACAGCGGGAGACACCGTGTACTTAACGGAGTTTGAATTTTTGGAATCTTTATACTTGTCTGGACCAGATGAGGAACGGATAGAAAAATGTTTTGTTTTTCTTGAAAGTAAAATGATGTATGCTGATATTGAAGACTTCGCACTTGATGTTGCTAAGTATTATCATCAGCAGGAAAATTACAAAAAAGCATCTCATTACTTTTTAAAGGTTGAAGAAGCAAGACAGCACATTCAAGGGGGGGGTGAATTTATATGAAATGGAAGTATAAATTATTACTCGCTTGTTTAGCTGTGAGCGCTGTATTTATCACAGTCGAAGTATCAAATTCATCAACAGAACATTTTGATGTTGCACAACGCGCCATGATCTAAAACCGCCGTCCATCGGCGGTTTTTTTGTGAAAACGACTTTATAATTGTCAAATTTTCAAAACAAAAAAATATACTTTAACACCCTAATATGTAAAAAGTATTTGACACTTATGCATATATTAATTAAAATAAATATATAAATTTGAAGATTTAAAATAAGAATAAAAATAATTTAAGGAGGGTTTTAGTGGATAACAATATTAAAAAATTTAGAACAGAAGCTAATATTTCACAAAATGATTTGGCTAAGCTCTGCAATGTTTCAAGGCAAACCATTAATGCAATTGAGAATAACAAATATGACCCGACTTTAAGTCTGGCTTTTTCTATAGCCCAAGCATTAAATATGGGAATAGACAAAGTTTTCAACTATAATGTAAAAAAAAACTAAGGGAGAGGTTCTTATGAAGAAAATGGATGAGATGCAAAAACACCAATCGGGCATAGCCGCCAGAATAGCATTTAGTTTTTATACTATCACTTTACTGATATGGTCATTAATAGATTATTTTAATAACGGAAATACAGGGTGGCAATTCCCAATACTTTTAATAGGCTGCGCTCTCTATTTGTGGATTCAAGTTTATCATAATAGAAAAACTAGGTAAAATTCCTATAAAACTTCTGGAGGATTATACAGTCATGTATGAATATAAGTTCATAAAAGTAGAAGTAAACCGTTGGAAAGGAAAGCCTAAAGAAGACTATAAAGATATTATTGAAAAGTATTCGCAGCAAGGGTGGAAACTAGTCCAAATTTTTGCTCCTGCTATTTCAGGTTACGGGGCAGCCGATTATTTTGATATTATTCTTGAAAAAAAAGTATAATGTTTCAGTACAGTTAAAGCCGGGTCATAAATAGGACCCGGCTTTAACTGTACTGAGATAAACCAGACAGATATCTTAGTAGACTTCACCTCCTAAATATTATTTTTCGGAAATCCGCAATTCAAATAGATTCCAATATATTTTATTATTTAACTTGCTGGGGATATTGAAAAAATTGGAGGAAAAAAATGAATCTACTTTTAAAAACACAAAATAGTAAAGCAATTTTTACATTAGTAGCATCAGGAATAATTGTTCTCGCTCTTTTCAGTATGAAACATAATAATTTAAGTATGGATGTTATCGATATTTTAAACAGAGCTGGAATAATAGCTCCTAGTTGGATTGTCAGTGCTATCACCGCAACTGGATCAGTTCTGGCCATCATAACTGTTTTAGGATCTCTTGGAGCAGGTTTGCCATTAGCCGTTTTAGAACAATTGGCTGGAGCAAGTACCGCAGCGGCCTAATATAAAACATTAAATTCAATATCCCTGGCAGTCCCTCGAACGAATAGGTGAAAATACTTTGTTTAAAAAGAACATTTTAGTTAAATTGTATATGCTATGTCTGATCTTATTTTTAATTGCTTTTTTTTCAGCATATTTTTATACAGATCCCGTTTCAAATTTAAATAACCTAAATCGAAATATCCGTCCGAATTTTTTTGGGATTTTCTTTAATAACATTAAAGTAGCGACTCTGCTTGTTTTTTTAGGACCGCTGACGCTGTCACTTGGCACGATTGCTGTTTTAATTATTAATGGGTTAATTTTAGGAAATGCCATAGGGAATATTAAAGACAATTTAAACCTTTTACTGCTTGTTATACCTCATGGAATAATTGAAGTCCCGGTATTGCTTCTGGCAGCCTCTGTAGGAATGAAATTAACTTTGGATTTATTACTCTTTAAAATAAATTTGAAATTTACTTTTAAATACATTGCCATTATATTTCTCGGTTTAATTATAGCAGCTATGTTAGAAACATTTATTACACCTATCTTTATAAAAGGAGCCTTTTAGGATTATGCAAATTGAATTATCTTCATTTAAGGAACGAAACATTAAATTTTTACCCTCGTTTTTATTTTATATTATTGGGTTAGCTTTTTATTTAAGTTCTCTATTACCTTTTATGAAAAGTTTAATTCCCAAAAATATATCTATACAAGTTGTTGATCAGATAAAACATTTAGATTATATCATAGCAATAGCCGCTCTGTTTCTTTTAATGTTCGGGGTGATTTTTGAAGGGTTTGTATTATTTCTCATTATAAATTTTCTTGGTGCTCAAATTAAGATTAAAACCTTTTATTCCCTATTTATGTTTTCTAACATCCCAGTAGCAATTAAGTTTTTTCTTATATCATTCAAAAATATTTTCGCAGAACATCCAAATACTAGTTTATTTTTCACAAGTGATCATTTGATTTTTTCTATACTTGATTTGTTCAACATTACATATTTATTTCTTTTATTTATACTTCTAAAATGGCGAACAAATATGAACTACCTAACAATCTCAGTTTTTATTTTTACGGCATTCCTGTATAGAATGTTTTTTTAGCATATATAAATAACCCCCCCCTTAATAGCGGTTTCAGGCTGTTGACAAGTCGACAGCCGTTTTTTATAATGACTAATTCATCAATATATGGTGCTGATTCTTGAGAAGAGCAACCATATTTGCAACTAAAACAGAACAAAAACCCCTTTTTCTTGAGATGACTTTTTGAAAAAGGGGTTTGTCTACACTCTGAAACCCCCTCAATAGGGGTTTATCTATAATTTCACTATATACAATTTCTTTTATATGCTTCCGAAACAATACCGACTCTAGTACTTACATTCAATTTTTTACAAATATCAGCTATTATGTATTCAACATTGCGCTGAGAGTAGTTTAATGACTTAGCAATCTCTTTATTAGGTTTTTCAGCAATTATCATCTTAATTACTGAAGTTTCAATCTTTTTTAATTCCAATTCATTTTCTATAACTGCTGTTTTCATTCTATCTTCCTTTCTAAAGAAGTATTTACTAAATAATACCCTATTATATAAATTTTATCAATATTTCAATTACTAATGGTAAAATAAAGTGTGTTGCTTTTACTAACTTCTAAGTATTTTATATACAATATAAAAATACCCCGCGATGTTTCGAGCGGGGAATCTTCTATTTATTTCACAAACCCAAGCAGCATTTCACGGATGATTTTGCTAGCTGTGTTTGCTGTTTGTTCTGAGTGGTCGTACACCGGTGCGACTTCCACCAAATCAGCGCCCTTCACGTTTACCTCTGAACGCGCGATTTCATGGACGGATGCAAGCAGTTCTTTAGACGTGATGCCTCCGGCGTCAACTGTACCTGTTCCCGGTGCGTGTGCAGGGTCTAATACGTCAATGTCGATTGTGACATACACTGGACGGCCGGCGAGCTTCGGAAGCACTTCCTTCAGCGGTTCTAGCACTTCAAATTTTGAGATGTGCATGCCGTTTTCCTTCGCCCATTCAAACTCTTCTTTCATGCCGGAACGGATTCCGAATGAATATACATTTTGCGGTCCGATCAATTCTGCCGCTTTGCGGATCGGCGTGGAGTGAGAAAGCGGTTCTCCCTCATAATCAACGCGAAGATCCGTATGTGCGTCAAAATGGATAATCGCAAGGTCTGGGTATTTCTTGTGCATTGCTTTTATGACAGGCCATGACACGAGGTGCTCCCCGCCCATGCCCATTGGGAATTTCCCTTTTTCTAAAATGCTGTCCACATATTCCTCGATCATATCAAGGCTTCGCTGCGGATTTCCGAACGGCAGCGGAATGTCGCCTGCGTCAAAGAAATTGAGATCGGCCAGATCACGATCTAAATACGGACTGTATTCTTCAAGGCCGATTGACACCTCGCGGATTCTGCTCGGGCCAAAGCGTGAGCCCGGGCGATAGCTGACCGTCCAGTCCATCGGCATGCCGTAAAGGATGGCGTCCGCCCCTTTCCACTCTGGACGGCTCGCGATAAATACTTTTCCTGAATAAGCTTCATCAAATCTCATCTATAATGCCCTCGCTTTCCTGTAAAAAAGCGCAAGATTCGCTCCTGCGCCATTGCCAATATTATTTAATCAGGTCACTCACAAATTTCGGCAGAACAAACGCCGCTTTATGAATATCTTTTGTGTAATATTTTGTTTCAATATCGAAGAAACGGCTGTCTTCCACTGCAAGCGGATCATATTTTTTCGAGCCGATTGTAAATGTCCACAAACCGCTTGGATATGTCGGAATGTTCGCTGTATACAGCTTCGTGATCGGGAAGATTTCCTTCACGTCGCGCTGTACATTTGTGATTAATTCCGGCGTAAACCATGGGTTGTCCGTCTGAGCGACGAAAATGCCGTCTTCTTTCAGCGCCTTCGCGATTCCCGCGTAGAATCCTTTTGTAAACAGGTTTACAGCCGGTCCGACAGGTTCAGTTGAATCCACCATGATCACGTCATATTGATTTTCAGATTTTGCAATGTGCATAAATCCGTCATCCACCTGCACGTCAACGCGCGGATCATCCAGTTTTCCTGCAATAGATGGAAGGAATTTTTTAGAGTATTCGATGACCTTGCCGTCAATATCAACAAGTGTCGCTTTTTTCACGCTCGGATGCTTGAGGATTTCTCTGATGACGCCGCCGTCACCGCCGCCGACAACAAGAACGTGCTCCGGGTTCGGGTGTGTAAACAATGGGACATGCGCAACCATTTCATGATAAACGAATTCGTCTTTTTCAGATGTCATGACCATGCCGTCCAAAAACAGCATGTTGCCGAATTCTTCTGTTTCCACCATTTCTAGATGCTGAAATTCCGTTTGTTCTGTATGTAATGTTTTGTTAACCTTCAATGTTATGCCAAAGTTTTTCGTCTGCTTCTCTGTGTACCAAAGTTCGCTCAATTGTCATCTCCCTTTCAAGGCTGTATTCATTTATTGTAAGCGTCTTATCAGCTTTTATTCTCGGTTGAAATCTCTTTTTCACCTAAGGAAAAAGTATAGAGGATGGCGGGGAAAAAGTAAAGATGCGTCCTCTTCTGCGATGTTTAAAAACGGTCTTTTTTCCTCATAATAGTAGAAACATAAAAAAAGGGGGAACCCGTTGTGGATGCAATGACAAATAAACGGCTGAAACTGACGCTGAAAACCGTTCGCGCCTGTATCTTTTTAGGGGCTCTTGCGGCCTTAGCGGCAGCTGCTGTATTTATGACTGTCATTCTGATAGCCAAATACCAAGGCGCTCCCTCCGTGCAAGTGCCGCAATCCACGATTTTGTATGCGAGTGACGGCTCAAAGCTCGGAGAAACGAATTACGGTGAAAAGCGCTATTGGGTCCCCTTAAAGGACATGAATCCGACGATTGTAAAAGCGACAGTGGCGGTTGAAGACCAGAATTTCTACGATCATCACGGTTTTGACTATAAACGCATGGCCGGTGCGGCGCTTGCTGATCTGAAAGCATTTGCCAAGGTTCAGGGCGCAAGCACCATCACCCAGCAATATGCGAGAAACTTATACCTTGAACACGATAAAACGTGGAAACGGAAATGGAATGAGGCGTTTTATACGATCCGTCTGGAACAAAACTATTCTAAGGACGAGATAGTAGAAGGCTATTTAAATACGATTTACTACGGCCACGGCGCCTACGGCATTGAAGCAGCTTCCCGCCTGTATTTCGGCAAGCATGCGAAAAACCTGACCGATGCGGAGGCGGCGCTTTTGGCGGGAATCCCGAAAGGCCCTTCCGGCTATTCGCCGTATGTTAATGAAACGAAGGCTAAGGATCGCCAGAAAACGATTGTGCGGATGATGGAACAGCAGCGGATGATCAGCCAGAAAAAAGCGGATGAACTGATCCGGGAACCTCTTTCCTATCAGCCTTTGAATAAACAAGTTTCCAAGAGAAAAGCCCCTTATTTCTATGACAATGCGATGAGAGAGCTGGAGAAGAAGCTCGGCATGACGCGGGCACAAATTGAAACGAGCGGGTTAAATGTCTATACAACGGTAGATAAACGGATGCAGCGCATCGCCGAGGAGACCATTACTGAAACGGTTAACGCCGGCTCGGATATTCAAGTCGGATTTTCAGCCATTGATCCCCGCACCGGAAACGTTCTCGCTCTAGTCGGCGGCAGAGATTATCAAAAAAGCCCATTTGACCGGGCGACACAGGCGAAACGCCAGCCTGCTTCGACAATCAAGCCGTTGCTATACTACAAAGCGATTCAGAGCGGATTTACGCCTGTCACCTTGATGAAAAGCGAAGAAACCGAGTTTCAAATTGACGCGAAGGGAGAAACGTATTCTCCAAGCAACTATAACGGATACTACGCCAACAAGCCCATTACGCTTCTGCAGGCGCTGGCGCTTTCCGACAACATCTACGCTGTGAAAACACATCTTTTTCTCGGCATGAACAAGCTCGTACAGGCGGCAAAAGAGTTCGGCATCACTGCCCATTTTCAAAAACTGCCGTCTCTGGCACTCGGCACCGAACCCGTGCGCCCGATTGAGATGGTCAATGCCTACGCCATGCTCGCCAATGGCGGGAAGAAAATCGAACCGGCTTTTATTTCAAGGGTCACAGACGCGGCGGGGCATGTGCTGTATGAAAATCCGAATCAGCATAAACAGGTGCTTGATGAAAAAGCCGCCTTTGTTACGGCGAATATGATGACAGGCATGTTTGATACAGATTTAAACGGCTATACATCGGTAACCGGACGGACGATCGCCAACCGCCTGACAAGAACGTATGCGGGAAAATCAGGCACCACCAGCGCAGACAGTTGGATGATCGGCTTCAATCCGAAGCTGGCCGCAGGCGTGTGGACGGGCTATGACAAAAATAGCACCATCGACTCGGTCGAAGAAAAAAGCTATGCCAAAACGATTTGGGCGGACTTCATGGAGGATGCGCTTAAAGGAGAACCAGAAACAGCTTTCAAACCGCCAAAAGGCGTAACCGGCGTATACATTGATCCGGCAACGGGCTACACGTCCGGCCCCGGCTGCGCAGCCAAGCACTACACGTATTTTGTGAAAGGCACTGAACCGTCGAACGTGTGCTATGGCGCTGAACCCGCAAAACCAACAAAACACCGGTCTCCAGTCAAAGAAAAGCCCGCTTCCGAGAAAAAGTGGTGGGACAAATGGCTGGGGCGGAATCATTGAAAATAACCCGGCTCCTCGGTGGCCGGGTTATTCATATGGTTCTTTCATAGTCCATGGAAGCAATGTGATGCAATCGAGCTGAACAATCGGTTTCGGGAATCCTTCGGGGATAAAGTGGTCATCTCTCGGCAATTCAAATGATATTGTCCAGTTACGGTCCGGATCCCATTCGTTTCTCCCTTCTATAATATGTCCGACAATAAAATAGCTGGCTACATAAAGATGACGGTCACCCTCAGGGCCGAATTCATTAATATCGGTACAAACAGATGGCTGAAGACCAAATCCCTCAAAAATTTGCGCCTTCTCACGCGGCAGTGTTTCCATTACTTCCCGGAAATTTTCACAGAGAAGACATCCGCACATATCTTCAATATTTTTCGCATACTGCCTTCTCGTTTCCTCCACGTCCGCTTCAATGATCCAATCACCAATCCTTATCGTTTGAAACATGATATCTCCCCTATCTACTGCAAAAAAAAATGAAAAACCCCGAGTCTTGGTTCGGCTCGGGATTTTCCATGTCCTATTTCTGTATCACCAGTTTACTCAATGTTCACGAAAAATAGTACAAATTTTCTAAAAGTTCACAGAACGTTCACAAACTAATTATCTTCCGGAAAAAGGCCTTTTTTTAATTCATCTGGTGACCGATCCCATAGTCCCTGATCATGATTTTTCAGAAACTCGCCGAGCACACGCTTCGAGCTGTCGTCCATTTTATCAATGATAATCTTCCGTTTCATGGATTTATCCATTAGATTCACATGCTCAGGCAGCGATTTGTAGCCTCTTCTGATGCTTCTGTCAACCGTCAGTTCACAGGCTGTCACACCAGCGTAATAAGGCCCCTCTTCTCTTCTGTCAATCGTCACCCAGACAAGCCAGTATGGTTTGCCGTTCGGAACTTCTTCTTTGTTCGGCAGAAATTTAATTCCTTTTTCAACGGTGCTGCGGGCGTGCATGGCGCCGATATCAACGAACGCTTCTTTTTCCTCTACATCGACGAATACGGGGGAAATGTTATCGAGGCTGAGCGCTCCTACGCCGAAACCGCCGTGTCCGTCTGTCGGATCACTTTTGATAATATTAAACCCGATTGATTTTTTCTTTTTTTCTTCCATGAGTTCTACCTCCTACAAAAGCGGTTGAAATATCGCTGAAAACAGCTGTAAAATCTGATCTCTTCCGGCATTGAGCATCGGCCAAAGCACGTAAGACCCGAGCGGTGTCACAAACAGAACCAAAAAGACGATAAAGCCGTAGCTCTCCGCCTGCGTCATCTTGGCACGCACCCCCGGCGGAACGAGATCTTCAATGATTCGATAGCCATCGAGCGGCGGCAGCGGCAGCAGATTAAATAAAAACAAGACAAGGTTCAGCTGAATCCAAATCGAAAAGAACTGATCAAGTCCAGTGCTGAATGCCGCAAGCTGCTCCATTCCGTATGCATGCATCAACACTAACAAAAAGAAACCGATAAACGCAAGAATCAGGTTACTGACGGGTCCGGCGATTGATACGAGCACGCCGGCAATCCGAGGTTTCTTAAAGAAGCGGCGATTGACGGGAATAGGGCGCGCCCACCCGAATCCGGCCACCAGAATCAAAATGGTTCCGAACGGATCAAGGTGTTTAATAGGATTCAGCGTCAGCCTTCCTTGTTTTTTCGCCGTATCGTCACCGAATTTGTATGCGACATAAGCATGGGCAAGCTCGTGAATCGTAAACGACACAATTAACGTAATGACGAGGTATGGCATTAAAGATAACGGATAATAAAAAAAACGGTCCAAGTGAGATATCCCTCTTTCTAAAAATGCAAGAATTTACTTTATTCAGTATACTATAAGAAGCCTCTTTTTCTAAAGAGAGGAAACGAGATAAAGGAGGATTCAGCACCCATGCCATACGTAACCGTCAAAATGCTCGAAGGCCGTACAGACGAGCAAAAACGCAACCTTGTCGAGAAAGTAACAGAAGCCGTAAAGGAAACAACCGGTGCTTCTGAAGAAAAAATTGTTGTATTTATAGAAGAAATGAGAAAAGACCATTATGCCGTCGCAGGCAAACGCCTGAGCGATATGGAATAAGCTCTATAAAGCCGGCGTTTCGCACACCGGCTTTTTCTATCCCTATTGGGTCAGCTTCTCAATAATCGATAATAATGACTGTTTCTCTTCGGCTGTTAAACGTTCAAACATGCCGTCAATCAGCTGTTGGCGGTTTTCGATCATTTGCTGAGCCGCTCCCCGGCCCGAATCAGAGAGCGTAATCCATACAGTGCGGCGGTCATTGTTATTTCTCGATCGCTCAATAAACCCCTCCTGCTCTAAATGATTGAGAGCGGTGGTTGTGGCAGAAGGAGACAATGTGACTTCCTTTAGTATATCCTTTATGGTGCAGCTCCCATGTCTGTATATGATCCGCAGAATAAATCCTCTTACATTATTTACGTGTTTCGGAACGGTCGCTTCATCTAATTGCTTCGTGGTTTTCAAGTATTTTGTAAGTGCGTGATCCAGCAAGTTTGCTTCCAGTTTGTCATGGTCCATGTCAATTTCCCCATTTCGAGATGCATTCAAAACATACGAACGATTTGATTTACTTATTATTTTACTGATTCCGAATAGGGAAAGTCAAAAAAGCAAAATGTGAATCCGCAGCTTTTCACCTACATGCCTCGATTTTTCACCTGTTTGACAAGTTTATCTTTAAATGTCTGAAAAGGAACGTGTTCACTCTCCTGATGCCCGAATTGGCGGACGTTTACCGTATCCTGCTGCTCTTCATGATCTCCAAGCACAAGCACGTACGGGATTTTGTGGATCTGGGACTCTCTGATTTTGTATCCAAGTTTCTCATTGCGCTCATCAATGCCGGCTCGTATGCCCAGCTGCTTCAGCTCTGCCTGCACCTTTCTGCAATAGTCCAAGTGAACGTGCGAAACCGGTATGATCTGAGCCTGAACCGGTGCGAGCCAAACGGGGAAAGCCCCGCCGAAATGCTCAATCAAAATGCCGAAGAAACGGTCGATCGAGCCGAATACCGCTCTGTGTATGACGACGGGCCGAACCTTTTCATTGTGTTCATTGATATATGTTAAATCAAATTTTTCCGGCATTTGAAAATCAAGCTGAATGGTCGCGCATTGGTGGCTTCGTTTCAGGGCATCTTTGATGTGAAAATCGATTTTCGGTCCGTAAAACGCCCCATCACCTTCATTGATCTCATAAGAGAGGCCAAGCTCCTCAAGGACGTGTGCTAAGGCGCGTTCCGACGCTTCCCAAAGGCTGTCATCGCCTAATGAATCCTCCGGACGAGTCGAAAGCTCAACCGAATACTCAAAACCAAAAGGGCGATATACCTCGTCAATCAGCCCAATCGCTTCTTTGATCTCGCTCTGAATTTGATCCTCACGAACGAAGATATGCGCGTCATCCTGGCAGAATGTCCGAACGCGAAGCATTCCATTTAAAGCACCGCTGTATTCATGGCGATGCACCTGGCCGAATTCCGCCATGCGAATCGGCAGATCCCGATAAGAATAAAGGCTGTTTTTAAAGATGAGCATATGGCCGGGACAATTCATCGGCTTCATGGCGAATCTTTTCTCATCCACTTCTGAAAAATACATATTGTCGCGATAATGATCCCAGTGGCCAGACTGCTCCCATAACCGCTGATTCATCATAAACGGCGTACGCACCTCATCATAGCCGGCCTTTGTTTGCAGCTCACGCGAGAAGCGTTCCAGCTCATTACGGACAACCTGCCCTTTCGGCAAATAAAACGGCATGCCCGGCGCTTCTTCAGAAAACATAAACAGCCCTAGTTGTTTGCCCAGCTTGCGGTGGTCTCGTTTTGCCGCTTCTTCCAGCATATGCAGATGCGCATCGAGCTCTTTTTTCTTGGGAAACGCAACCCCGTACACCCGTTGCAGGACTTCATTTTCGCTGTCTCCACGCCAATAAGCGCCGGATACTCTTGTCAGTTTGAACGCCTTGATCATTCCTGTAGAAGGAAGGTGCGGACCGCGGCACAGGTCAACAAATTCTCCCTGCTGGTACAGCGTGATATCCGCTCCGCGCGGAAGATCCTTCAAAATCTCCAGTTTAAACGGCTCGCCTTTTTTGGCAAACAGCTCTTCTGCCTCTTCGTAAGAAACCTCAATTCGTTTGACCTCATGGTTCTCATTTATAATGTTCTTCATTTCTTTTTCGATGGCTTCTAAGTCTCCTGATGTCAAACTGTGCTCCAGCTTCATGTCATAGCAGAAGCCGTCTTCAATCACTGGACCTATCCCCAATGACACTTCTCCATACAGGCGTTTCACAGCTTGCGCCAAAACGTGCGCTGATGTGTGGCGGAATACCTGCAAGCCTTCTTGTGAATCAAGTGTGATAATCGAAAGCTTGGCATCCTTCTCCAGCTTAAAACTGAGATCAACGGGCTTGCCATTGACCTGCCCCGCAGCCGCCTTCTTTTGCAGGCTAGAGCTAATAAAACCCGCTACATCTTTGACTGCGATGCCTTTCGGGTATTCCTTGACCTGTCCGTCCGGAAGCTCAATGTGTACATGTTTATTCATTTTTTAAACACTCCTTCATTATTGTTGTATATAAAAAAACACACCCGTCCCGCTGAAAGGGACGAGTGTGTGATTCACCCGTGGTTCCACCCAATTTCCCGACAAACGCTATGTTGTCGGCTTGGTGCTGTAACGCAGCATAGACGGCATTGGATACTTCAGTTCCCCAATGCTGCTCCAAGGCGGTAAATGATCATCCTAAGCTGGGAAGCTCTCACCTTTCCTTCCCTCTCTGAAAACCGTAACGACCATTCGTATCCTTTTCTTCGCATGTATTCAATTCATAAAAAAAACACATCCATCCCTCTACAAGGGACGAATGTGTTTATCATCCGTGGTTCCACCCAAATTCCCGACAAACGTTATGTCTATCGGCTCGGTGCTGTAACGCAGCATAGACGGCATTGGATACTTCAGTTCCCCAATGCTGCTCCAAGGCGGTAAATGATATTCCTAAGCTGGGAGCTCTCACCTTTCCTTCCCTCTCTGAAAACCGTAAATATCATTCGTATCCTTTTCTTCGCATGTATTCAACTCATATAAAAAAACACATCCATCCCTCTACAAGGGACGAATGTGTTTATGATCCGTGGTTCCACCCAAATTCCCGATCACACACATGGTGTATCGGCTTTAAGGTGCTGTAACGCAGCATGACGGTATCGGATACTTTAGTTCCCCGATACGGCTCAAAGGCGGTAAGCTGCTTTCCCTGCGTTAGGAAGATCTCAGCTGTTCTTCCCTCTCTGGAAACCGTAAAAAGCATCTCATGTCCTTATCAGTGCCTGTATACATTACTGATTGTTAAATGATTTCATATATTTTACAATAGTCTTTTTAAAACCGCAATCTTTTTTGTTAAAAAAAGCAAAAGAAACGTTTCAGTTCTTTTGCCCTGTATGGTTAACAAATCTGCTTCAATTCCTCTATGTATTGAAGCGCTTCGTCATATTCTTCATTCGTATATTTTTGCTTGCTTTTGATTGTAAAGACTTTTTCTTTCTTTTCCTCGGCCTCAAGCCCGTCAAAGTAAAGGATCGTGGAAACCAGCTCTAAAAACCGCGATGAACAGCTGTTCACACTGTCGATATAGCCCTTAATGTCTGGCATATCCAGATCTGCATGGTCTAAAAACGCGGAGCCCGTCTCAGTCAGTGAATAACGGTATTGAAAGTAGCCGCCCTTTTTTTCCTTCACCTCATCCAGAAATCCAAGGTTGCACAGCTCTTCAATCTGGAGCGTCAGTTCTTCTGAATACGGTCCATAAAAGTGAAAATCATATTTCTCATAGAAAGGAAACTGCATTTTCTTGGCGATATAAATCATTTTCTGCAGCTTCTTCCGCCCGATGATTTCTCCAGAATCCGAGAACACCTTCATCAGTTTTGCATGTTCTTTCAACAAATTCCCGACATCTCCTTTTTCCTTCTTTCCAATTTCTATGTCAGACCCAGCAGCTGCCGGATTTTCATTTTCGCTTCCGGGTATTCAGAGCCGTCACAAATCAAGTCCTTCGGATAGTACAGCTTGTGGTCCGTCCGCCGTTTCCCGGAGATGGATTCCACAATAGCCGACTGTCTGGACAGTTCTTTAATTTGGCCGTTTTGCGTCAAGAGATGGATCGGCAGACGCTCCTCTTCCTCTCCCGGTCGGTAAAAATCGTATGGCAGATCAGAAGAAGAATCAACGACCAAATAATAGCTCGGATCGATTCCCGCCTCTTTGAATAATGAAGTCAGCTCAAAATAAGCCGACATTTCTTCATTCGGATTGAATTCAACGTATTGGAACAGCTGGCGGTTAATGAATCTGCGGCACAAATCGGATAAAATCGCGTCCTCTTCATCCTCCCAGGCCTGGAAATAATATAAAATAATAGATTCATCCAGCTTCACATAATCCTCCAGTATCAATTTCCCTTCAAAAATAGAATAGAAATGAACCGGAGCGTGAGTGAAGACATAGCCTTCATCATGAAGCTGCTTCGCTCTGTGCAGAATCTTCGTTAGTATAACCTCCGCGCTTCTTGTCACTGGATGGAAATATACCTGCCAGTACATTTGGTAGCGGCTCATGATATAGTCTTCGACAGCGTGCATCCCGCTTTCTTTAATGACGATCTGATCCTCGCGCGGGCGCATCACGCGAAGAATTCGCTCCATATCAAAATGGCCGTAGCTGACGCCCGTATAATAAGCGTCGCGCTGCAGGTAATCCATGCGGTCCGCGTCAATTTGACTCGAAATCAGGCTGACCACTTGCTTGTTTTTATATGTTTTGGCAATGACTTCAGCAACATCCTGCGGGAAACGCGGGCTCACCTTTCTGAGCACCTGATTGACCTCTGTGTCCCCCAAAATGATTTCCCTTGTAAAATCTTCGTGGTCAAGGTGAAAGACTTTTTCAAATGAATGTGAGAACGGTCCGTGCCCAAGATCATGAAGCAGCGCCGCGGCCAAACAGAGTTCGCGCTCACTGTCATCCCATTCAGGGCGGCCTTTAAAGACATCATCAACCATTCTCCTGACAATTTCATAGACACCGAGAGAATGGTTAAACCGGCTGTGCTCAGCGCCGTGGAACGTCAAATACGTCGTGCCGAGCTGCTTAATTCTGCGGAGACGCTGAAATTCACGGGTACCGATCAAATCCCATATCAGCTTGTCCCGAACATGAACATAGCGGTGCACCGGATCTTTAAACACTTTTTCTTCTGATAATTTTCCATTTGGATACGCCATCGTCATTCCCTCTTTTTTTTAGCCGTGTTTCTATTATATCGACTCTATTCTTTGAAAACATCCTTGAATTTGCCCGGCGATTTGTTCCACCTTCACAAAACACACATTCTGCGAAGCAAAAAAGCCTGACCTGAGGCCGAGGCTATGAAAAAATATGTTTTTACTTTTTTATTTTCTTTTTTACTTTATCAATCAGCTCATCCTCTGTCGGAGCTGACAGCGGGCGATTGTTCACAAAAGCAAATGATTTTTTCCGTCCGGGCCCGCAATAAGATTGGCACCCTACCTCAACCTTTGCATCCGGGTCCACTTCTTTTAAACGCGGCAGCAATGTTTTGATATTAGTGGCTTGGCAATCATCACACACTCGAAATTCATTAGCCATGACGTACGCTTCCCTTCATTTCTATGTTCATCTATGTGAATAAACTTAAAATCGCTTTTCAAAAAAATCACATCGCTCTTCATTTTACAAGGATTCGACTGTTCCTGCAAGCCGCTCCATCCTTCGTATCTCCTATTCTTTCAGCCAACTTGTATAAATATTTTCAAATTGGACACTCTAATACCATGAAAAGAAAAATGGGAGTTGAGATAAATGACAAAACAGCGACAAGACGCTTGGTCAGAAGAAAATGATCTGCTTTTAGCCGAAACAGTGCTTCGGCATGTGAGGGAGGGCAGCACTCAGCTGAACGCCTTTGAAGAAGTCGGAGATCAATTAAACCGGACATCCGCAGCCTGCGGATTCAGATGGAACGCGGTCGTCCGCCACCAATATGAAAAAGCGCTTCAGCTTGCGAAGAAACAGCGAAAACAGCGAATGAGAGCGCTCGGAAACGGGCAGCCCGCAAAAAAAAGACTATTATATCAGCCTCCTGCGGTTGATCCTGAAACAATTCAAGAAACTGCAGTGCTGGAGGAGCAGGCGAAAGCTGAAACTCCGACAGCCGAAAATGAGCAGCAGCCTTTACTGTCAGGCGAACACATGCCTTTTGTAGACGAAAGCTTTAAGGAAGAGTTAGCTAGTCTATCACACTTATTGTCTCCTCAAACGCCTTCAGTCGCGCCTGAGATGACGATGGATGATGTGATCCGCTTCCTGCAGAATTACGAAGGAAATAACGAGCAATCATCAGCATTAAGAATGGAAAACGAACGTTTAAAGAAAGAAAATCAAGAATTGCAAAGCAAAACGGAACAGCTTGAGGCAGAAGTTCAAAAGCTGGAAAAAGACCAAAAAACAATCCAAGAAGATTACGAAACCTTAGTGAAAATTATGAATAGAGCCAGAAAGCTAGTTTTATTTGAAGAAGATGAACATGCCTCTCCGTCCTTCAAAATGGACCGAAACGGCAATTTAGAAAAAATGGCAGAATAAGTTAGAAAAATCCCAAAACCAGCTGCTGTTTTGGGATTTTCACCATGTGCAAAATCCCCTTTTCCATTAAGAAAAGAGGATTTTATCATTTTGCAGCAGTTTACTCTATTCTTTTAAAATGAGGCCAAGCTTATGTGAATCTATTAAGACAAGTGAGCTGCCTCGGCCGTTTTTTGTTTACGAGGCGCAGCGGAAATGACCAGAAGCCCCAGCATCATCAGCGCAATGCCGAACCACGAGGAAAGTGAAAGCATTTCCCCTATGAAAAACACGCCCAGCAATGAGGCCGTCAGCGGTTCAGCTAAAGAAAGCGTAACCGCCGCCGAGGCCGGAACCCCGGTAAGCCCTTTCGCAAACAAAAAGTATGCGGCGCATGTTGCGATTAGGCCGATATAAAGGCTCGTTCCGAATCCTCTCGGTGTCAATATCCACGAGATATCTGATTGCCATAAAAGCGGCGTCAGCAGGATGGCGCTGATCATAAAAACAACGGCGGAGGTTGCTCGCGGAGGCTGGGTTTTCATCATCGCTTTACTGATGAGCGTATAGCCAGCAAAAGAAGCACCAGCTCCAAGCGCCATAAGCACGCCAGCCACATCAATCCGGACATTCGAACCGTCGGAAAACAGGAGCCAGCAACCGGCTAAAGCCAATACAGTCGCGATCCACCACGAGTTTTGCGGGCGTTTTTTCAAGACGGCCCACTCCATGCTCCCGGCAATAATAGGCGCACTTCCGATCGCAATCACAGTCCCTACCGCGATTCCGGTTTCTTTAACAGCTGTGAAAAACAGCGGCTGGTAACACGCCATACAAACTGCTGCCGATAACACGAGCGGCCATGACCAATTTTTCACGTCAAGCTCACGGCTCACCCAAACCGCCAGCAGCATGGCGCTTCCTCCTATTAATAATCTGAACGCTCCAAATGCCAGCGGTGTGGAGTTTTCTGGAGCCATTGCCTGAACGGTTCCCGTGGTTCCCCAGAAAAAAGCCGCGATCAGCACATACAGGCTGTAAACATTCCCTTTCATCTGCCTCTCCCCTTTGTATATGGATGCTGATTTCATTTTACCGTTTTTCTTTTTGTCATGGTTATCCGCATGTAAGAAGGATTTATCTGAAAATAAGATGATTGGAGATAACATGCCGCTTAAAATAAAAAATGCATGCCCGCCGGATACGGCTGGCATGCGAAGAACGTTCACCCAAATACCTTTGCATTCCGTTCAGCCATTCGGACGAGGTTTTCTTCAAATGCCATTTCCTCATCGATGGACAGCCCGGCTGAGTATAGATGGGTGCTTAATACTTTTAATTCTGTCAGTAAAGCGAACATTAAGTCTTGTACGGAGATGTCTGTTTGCAATAGTTCGCTTAGGGACGCCATCGTTTCCGGACGAATCTCGGGATAGACGCCTTTTTTATCGTTTTGTCTGTCCTTTAGCGCCGCTTGGTAGAACCGTCTGATCAAATCGGCTCTTTCACTGCCGCTTTTGTCCGCGCATAGATAAATTTGAACAGCGACTCCGCCGCGAACGCGTCTTTGAGAGATGCCGGCGAACTTTTTGCCATTGATGCTGAGGTCATAGCTGCCCGGACAATACGAGCCTTCAATTTCATAGGCTTCGATCTTTGCGTTATATGGGCTTAGCATCCGTCTCATCAGCTCAACCATCGCTTCGTATCCTTTGTCTATATCGATGCCTTTCTTTTCGTCCTCGAATATGAGGGAGATATTTAAAACGCCTTCATCCAAAACGACGGCAAGGCCGCCGGAATTGCGTACAATCACACGGTATCCTTCGTTCTCCAAGAAAGAGATACCATCCTGCAAAAACGGGAGGCGCGTATCCTGTATTCCAAGGACAATTGTATTGTGGTGCACCCAGGAGCGCGCTGTCGCCGGCGACACGCCTTTTCCGACGGACATGCACAGCGTATCGTCCATTGCGAAGGATTGCTTCGCGTCAAATAAAGGGCCGAGACTGGATTGGTCAATGACTCTCCATGTCGGCTGCATCAGTAAATCAATCGGTTGGTTTGCCATCTATGTAAAACCCTTTCATGTTAGGCTTATGAACGAAAACTATTATATCATTTCAGCCGCTGTGATTGATCATTGCTTTTCAGCATTGTAATGAAAATTTCTTTGTTTTTTGTATTCTCCATAAGAGGTGAATGAATGTAAGACAGCTTGCGCTTCAACGAGAAATCTTTTATCTGGAGAATGGAAATTTCTCGATGGATCAAATCCTTGTGCAGCACGCTTCTGGATAAAACCGACAGTCCCATGCCGCTGATCACCGCTTCTTTTACCCCTTGATTGCTGCTGATGGTGAACATCGACTTTGGCCGCAGTCCGTTTGAGCTGAGGACATGATCGAGAAATTCTCTCGTTCCGGAGCCTTTCTCTCTTGTCACCCACGCTTCGTTTTGCAAATCGCTGATTGATATATCACTCCGTCCCGCCAGCGGGTGCTGATTCGGCGCGGCAATGCACATTTCATCCTCCATGAACGGCTCAATTTCAAGTTCATTCTCATTTGTATGTCCTTCAATCAGCCCGATATCGGCCTGAAGCATCCGCACACGTTCACTGACCTCCTCTGTATTGCCAATCATGACATCGAGGTTCAGCTCTGGATACAGCTTTTGCAGCTGGGCCAATAGCGGCGGAAGAATATACTCTCCGATCGTAAAGCTGGCAGCTATTTTCAATTCGCCTTTCACATAGTGATGATGCGCATAGATTTCAGCCTTTGCTTGCTCGTAGAGAAATACCATTTGCTTTGCTCTTTGATACAAAATGTCCCCTGTCGGCGTTGTCGTAAAGTGTTTTGGCGATCGGTTCAGGAGGGCCGTTTGAAATTCTTTCTCAAGATTTTTGATATGCAGGCTTACGCTGGGCTGGGAGATCATCAGCTTTTCCGCCGCTTTTGTGAAGTTTTTTTCTTCTACTACCGCTATAAATGTTTTCAGCACGTCGTAATACAAAGACCCCACCCCTGTCATTAATGAAATATATCGTTATGATTCGTTTTCTTTATTGTACTCATATCATCTGTCTTGGTAAAGAAGGCTATACGAAGGCGCAAAAAAAAGCAGCCCTCCGGAAGAGAGCTGCCATCGTCTTCATTTTATTACAGTGCTTGAACAGCTGTAATTAATGCGAGGTTGTAAACATCCTCAGCATTACATCCTCTTGAAAGGTCGTTTACAGGCATATTTAAGCCTTGCAGGATTGGTCCTACCGCTTCAAAGTTGCCTAAACGCTGAGCGATTTTATAGCCGATGTTGCCTGCTTCAAGGCTTGGGAATACGAATACATTAGCATCCCCTTTGATATCGGAATCGGGCGCTTTTTTCTCAGCTACAGATGGAACAAATGCAGCATCGAATTGGAATTCGCCGTCAAGTGTCAGCTCAGGCGCTTTTTCTTTGGCGATTTTCACAGCATCAGCTACTTTTTCTGTTTCATCAGATTTTGCTGAGCCTTTTGTCGAGAAGCTGAGCATTGCCACGCGAGGCTCAATGTCGAACATTTTTGCTGTATTGGCACTTTCGATCGCAATCTCGGCAAGATCTTGGCTGTCAGGCGCAATGTTGATCGCGCAATCTGCGAATACATATTGCTCTTCTCCGCGAGCCATAATGAAAACGCCGGAAGTCTTTTTCACGCCTTCTTTTGTTTTAATGATTTGAAGAGCAGGGCGGACAGTATCGGCTGTTGAATGAGCCGCTCCGCTCACAAGGCCGTGTGCAAGGCCTTTGTACACCAGCATAGTACCGAAGTAGTTCTCGTCTAACAACGCTTTACGAGCCTGTTCTTCTGTCGCTTTGCCTTTACGGCGTTCTACGAATGCTTGTACAAGGTCTTCCATGCCTTCATATGTATGAGGATCATAAATCTCAACGCCATCCAGCGCCAGATTCAGCTCTTTTGCTTTTGCTTGGATCTCATTTTCATTGCCGATCACAATCGGATTCAGCACTTTGTTTCCCGCAAGCTTGCTGACCGCTTCTAAAATACGCTCGTCTAAGCCTTCAGGGAATACAATCTTAACATCTTTTCCAGCTACTTTTTCTTGCACTGTTGAAAATAAATCTGCCACGATAAAACCTCCTCAAAAAGTTGCAAAAACGCTTTCTTTTACTAGCATACTCTTCTTCCAATCAAATTCAAACAGCCAACTTTCATTATAGCGCTTTCATGAAAAAATCTTATTTTTCTAATTAATTTAAGTGGCTGATTCTTTCCTTATAGCATCTCTTATTTTTATGGAGTTATGCGAATGGGATGATGTTCAAGGTTTCTCCACAGTAGAATCGGATAAACTATGATATAGTGAAGGCAATCATGAAAAGTAATAGGAGTGAAGATAAATGAGTGAACAGCAAATGACCAATGAAGCGGCGAAAACGCTTGACGGCTGGTATGCGCTTCATGATTTCCGCACAATGGACTGGACTTCCTGGAAGATGCTGTCCAGTGATGAGCGCCAATCTATCATACATGAATTCACAGGATTGCTTGAAAAATGGGGCGTAGCCCAAAAAGAAGGAAAAGGATCACAGGCCATTTACAGCATCGTCGGCCAAAAAGCTGATTTTATGCTGATGATTCTTCGTCCTACAATGGAAGAATTGAATGAAATTGAGCTTGAATTCAACAAATCAAGACTTGCCGAGTTCACCATCCCGGCTTACTCCTACGTATCAGTGGTAGAGTTGAGCAACTACTTGGCAAGCGGCGACGGCGACCCTTACGAAAATCCGCATGTGCGTGCGCGCCTTTACCCTGAACTGCCTGAATCAAAATATGTATGTTTCTATCCAATGGATAAAAGAAGATCCGGTAACGACAACTGGTACATGCTTTCAATGGAAGAACGCAGAAATTTGATGAGAAGCCACGGCTTAATCGGCCGCAGCTATGCGGGCAAAGTCAAACAAATCATCACCGGCTCAGTCGGCTTTGACGATTACGAATGGGGCGTTACACTATTCAGTGATGATGTGCTTCAATTCAAAAAGCTTGTGTATGAAATGCGTTTTGACGAAGTCAGCGCCCGCTACGGCGAATTCGGTTCATTCTTTGTCGGCAACCGCCTTTCGCTTGAGACACTTCCTCAATTCCTATATGTATAATACCTGCTCCCGCCCTGGCCGGCGGGAGTTTTTCGATTCTGCTTTATCAGAATTTAAATAAAATTTGCTATTTTCTCTGTTTTTTCTTACGATGGAGATAATCATAATCCATTTTTTTCAAAGGGGTGCAGTGATTTGTCAAAACGAACCGCGTTTATTATGGGAGCCAGTCAAGGGATCGGAGAAGCAATCGCTCTGAAGCTAGCAGACCAGCATTTTTCTCTCGTCATTAATTCACGAAACTTGGACAATATTGAGCCTGTCAAAAAAGACATTTTGAACAAGCATCCTGATGCGAGTGTCATGGTCCTTGCGGGCGATATGTCTGACCAAGATACGAGAGCCGGCATTTTTCATCAAATCGAATCTCAGTGCGGACGGCTTGATGTTCTGATTAATAATATCCCGGGCGGCGCGCCTGACACATTTGAAAACTGTAATACAGAGGATATGACGGCCACGTTTACACAGAAAACCGTCGCCTATATTGACGCTATCAAGCGTGCCGCCTCACTGATGAAACAAAATGAGTTTGGCAGAATCATCAACATCGTCGGGAATCTATGGAAAGAACCGGGCGCCAATATGTTCACAAACAGTATGATGAATGCCGCTTTAGTTAACGCGAGTAAAAATATTTCCATCCAGCTTGCCCCTCACAACATTACTGTCAACTGCCTGAATCCTGGTTTTATCGCTACAGACCGTTACCATCAATTTGTGGAAAATATGATGAAAAAGAACAGCATATCCAAACAAGAAGCAGAAGAACAGGTTGCCTCCGGGATTCCGATGAAACGTGTCGGATCAGCCGAAGAAACCGCGGCGCTCGCCGCGTTTCTCGCCTCTGAGGAAGCCTCCTATATCACCGGACAGCAAATTTCAGCTGATGGCGGCAGCATGAAAAGCATATAAAAAATCCCGCTTTTTAGCGGGATGCTTCTTGTAATGATGCAAACTTTAGGTTCAGCTTTTGAATCCGCATGACAAATTCCCGCAGATCCTCCTGCTTCGACACCATTGATATTCTGACATGCCTTTTTCCGTTGCTTCCAAATATGTCGCCCGGCGTGACCACAACATGGGCATGTTCCAGCAAGTAATCGGAGAATTGATGAGATGTCTCAAACATTTTCGGAATCTCAGCCCATACGTAAAACGTCCCTTTTGGCTTTTCTATCTTCCAGCCCAATTCCTTTTCACACAGCTCTGTAAAAAAGGCAATTCGTTCCTCGTAGATTCGTTTCAACGATTCCATTTGCTCCGGATCTCCCGAAAGCGCTGCACTCGCCGCCTGCTGCAGTCCGCCGAACATGCCGACAAATACATGATCCTGAAATTCATTGACGGCCTGAATGATCTTTTCATTCCCAACGGCAAATGCCATTCTCCATCCGGCCATGTTAAATGTTTTTGAAAATGAATACAGCTCTGCTCCGACAGCTTTTGCATCCTCTGCCTCAAGAAAGCTGGCCGGTTTTTTATCAAATTCAAACGCGCCATATGCAAAATCATGAATCAAGTTGATCTTGTGCTCTTTCGCAAAAGCTGCCGCTTTTGCATAAAAAGCCGTATCCGCCACAGCTCCCGTCGGGTTATTCGGATAGTTTAAAAACATGAGCTTCGCTTTTTTCAGCACGGCGGGGTTGATCTTTTCAAAATCGGGAAGATAGCCATTTTCCTCATACAGCGGCATGTCGTGAAGCTCAGCTCGCGCCATCGCAATCCCTGACATGTATTCAGGATAGCCGGGATTCGGAACCAAAGCGATGTCTCCCGGATTGAGCAGGCATTGTGTCAGCACATACAAGCCGGCTTTCCCGCCCCCGAAGAGCGCAACTTCCGTTTCAGGATTGATCGAAACTCCGTATTCTCTTTTATAGAAAGCAGCGATGGCTTCCTTCAAAAAAGGGTAGCCCCTGAATGGGCCGTATCCGTGAAATGAAGGATTCAAAGACGCCTCACGCAAAGCTTCCACAATATGCGGGGGAGTCGGAAGGTCAGGGTTTCCCTGCCCGAGATTAATAATATCGGCCCCCGTTTTTTCCATTCCCTTCACCTTTTGAAAAACGAGAGAAAACTCTTGCTTTGGAAGTGTCTTGATGATGTCGGACGGTGTTATTTCCATCTAAAAGACTCCTTTTTGCTCCGTTTTGTTATCCCGTTCCAAAAACGATTTATTGACGAGCTTCGTATGCAAAAACAATCCGCTTACGATCACAATTATCAACCCCATAATGACCGGAGCGTTGAAGACATTGATTAACATCGAACCAACAGAAATACAAAATCCGATTGACGCCTCCGCCACCGAAAAAATGCGCCCCTGAATCTGATTCGCCGCGTTCTCCTGAACCTTCACCTTTGCAAGCACTTCCCCATACTCCATCGCGATGAAAAAGAGGACAGCAGCGATGACAGAGACAGCGAAAATCGGCGTAAATAAAAACAGCGCCAGCGAAACAATGGATAGTACGGTAAAGTACGTCAGTCCTCTATTGTTGTTAAAACCCCATTTGCTGACAAGCGCCGCTCCGATGAAGCCGCCAAAGCCGATACAGAAAGTAAGAATAAAGTTGCCGATTTCCCCGTCACCCAAAAAGCGGCTGACAATTGGAAAATAACTGTACACAATCCCCCACAGCAAAGCCATCGTAATCATTGTAAACATAGCGTTTAATACGTAAGCATTTGTTTTGATTTCCTTTAGCCCTTCTTTAAAAGAATAAAAGGCCTCTTTTATGTTTTCAGATTGAATCGGCACGAATTGGAGCTTGATGCGGCTGATAAATAATGCCGAAATCAAGTATGTCACACCGTTAAAGGCTACAGCCAGCTCTACAGAACCGCCTAACAGAAACAGCCCTCCGGCAGCCGCCCCGACGATAATGGAGATGGTCGTCGCTTTTGCGAATAACGTGTTGATGTTTTTAATATCTGATTCCAATGAGGACATGACAGCAAGACGGGCCGGATTGAAAAACACGCCGCTTCCATAAGAGATAAACAGCAAAGCGAGAAAAATCAGCGGGTACTCGCCTTTTGGAAGAAATGTGAGCCCCAAAAAGATAAGGCCCCTGATGATATCCGTCCACAGCATGATTTTAACTCTATCTAACCGATCGACCAGAACCCCCAAAAACGGCTGAAACACCATCGGAATGCTTCTGACCACGATAACCCCCGACGTCACCCAATAGTCATGATAATATGTAGACAAAATGAGCAGGGCCGGGAGAACACAATAGTCTCCCATAAACGATAGCGCCTGCCCGTAAAGCAAGTATTTAGAATTGGGCTTTAATTGTTTCATACTGGCAGCACATACTTTGCCGTCAGCTTCGCATGCTGCTGAATGTGTCTAATTGAATCGGCCACATCCTGCGAATTGCTGCCTTTCAGTTCAAAGGCAGCAATGGAATTGAAGGCTTCAAACAGTGTCAAATCCACTGATGTGCCTGGTGCCGCAGCCTCAAATGAAACGATTTCAGTATCACCCTTCAAAAGCCCGTCCGGAATATCGATCGCTTCGATCACCAAATCCTCCGCCGTTTCAGGAATCTGGCCATTTTGCTTGAAATGCTCAGGGTATAAATGGCAGTCAGCGAGATAGCAAGGCTCTTGATCCAGTAATCCGTTCGGGAGATCAGCGTCTTTCCCGAAACAAAGAACATCTAATAATAGTTGCGCCATATCAACGCCGAAGACTTTTTTAATATTAGGAATCATATTCCAGCCGGCGAATCTGGCTGCCGACTCTATTAAACCCGGTTCTCTATTTTTCATTAGCTTGATTTCTGTATGTGTTGCGCAATTTTCCAGTCCAAGCCCTTCATTTGCCTTTTTGGCGGCTTCGACAATTTTCTTTTTCGCCTCTTCATCCAATATGGACGGCGTAATATGTGAGGTTTCCGTAAATCCGATTTGCGGCGTTTTGTCATGAATGGCAATCGGAAAATACTCCCCGTCCGCCATGATGCCTTCTATACTGATATAGTCGGAGTAGCCTCCGGTTTGATACCAGTCTCCGTATTCACCCTGTAAAAATTCTTCAGCAATAAACGGCGCTTCAAACGTGACCGCCTTCGGCACGTTAATCGATTTTAGGTAGTCATTCACTCTGTTAAATTCAGATTCTGCCGTCTCAATGTCCGTAATCAGCGTAACACCGATTGAACTCGCTAAGTATGTAGGCTTTAAGATGAGAGGTGTGCCGATTTCTTCAAGTGCGGCACGGAAATCTTCGAGAGTTGTGACCCGTTTGTTTTTGATCGATTTCACTCCCGCTTTATTAAAAGCGTCTCTCATTTTATTTTTATCTCTTGCATTTTCGGCAGCTTGCACTCCGGCACCCCTCAGGCCAAGGCGTTCACAGGCTTTCGCCATCGGGGCAATGAATAATTCATTGTTTGTGGTGATGGCGTCTGCTCCAAACATTTCGGCAACCTTAACAATTTGCTCGACGACCTCTTCTTCAGGCTTGTCATGATCCTCATGAGCCCAATAAATGGAATCAGGGTGCTCAAAATCAGCTAAGCTCTGAAAATAGTCCTTATCCTTTATGACCGCGACCGAGTATTTTTCAATCAGTGCTGCATGGGAGGCTGTAATTGCGAAAGGTCTTGGAATATAGCTGACCAGGTTATACTTTTCGGCAGCGCTCTTATAAAACATGTGCGGCGGGCAGCCTCCAAGATCGGCGATGACCAATACTGTTTTTCTCTCCATATGTAAAACACTCCTTCTCTATTGTGCGGTGTATCCTCCGTCTGCGGTGATGGCGCTTCCGGTCATATAGCTTGATAAATCTGAGGCTAAAAACAGCATTACGTTTGCGATTTCTTCCGGTTTCCCGAGCCTCAGCAGCGGATTTACCTTTGCCTTTTCTTTTTTGATCTCTTCAAGTGTGCCTTCGTTATTTTCAAGGAATGATTTTTCATTTAGCGGTGTGTCGATAATCCCCGGACATACGCAGTTGACGCGTATTTGATGTTTCGCATAATCAACGGCCATTGACCGCGTCAGCTGCAAAACGCCGCCTTTGCTGGCGTTATAGGCAGGAATGTCAGGCCATGCCACGACTCCTCCGACTGAGCACGTATTAATGATGTTGCCCTTGCCGGCAGCCAGCATATGTTTAAGTGCGTACTTGCTCATTAAAAACGTGCCGGTCAAATTGACTTGCAGCACCTTGTTCCAATCGCTGAGCTCCATCTCGTGAATGGGAGCCACGATTTCAATGCCCGCGTTATTAATCAATACATCCAATCCTCCAAATGTATCGACCGCCGATTGAACAGCTTGCTGACAGGCAGCTTCGTCTGTGATGTCCGTTTGCACAAAGTGCAGCCCGTCATGATTTTCTTTCCTGACCATTTCTTCTCCCTGCGCCTCGTCAATATCCGCCACAACCACGTTGGCCTTCTGGTTCAAAAAAGCCTGAACCGCCGCATACCCAATGCCTGATGCGCCTCCTGTTATAAGGACGGTTTTACCGATGAGGTTCATGATGACTCATCCGCCTTTATTTTTTTTGCTTTTGCTCTGTTGTAGCGCGGCGGGAAGAAGATGTTAATGGATTTTGATTCGTTTTCTGAACGGTTGATGGCGCCGTGATCTTCTCGAGGCTCACAGAAATAGGCTGTACCGAATTTCATGTCTACCGTGCAGCCTTCGACCGTCATGTCATAACCGCCGCCGATGCAGATGCCGATTTGTTCATTCCGATGTTTATGGAAGGGCATTTCACCGCCGTTGCCAGGGATTTTGGCCAGCATGATTTCCACCCAGTCCTCAACAAAGAACGTGACTTCCATGCCAGGCAATAGGTCTCTTGTTTTAAAAATAGTCAAAAAATAGTCCTCGGGACTTGTATAGGTTTCATCAGCTTTCAACCTCTTGATGTCAATCGCAATGACTTCTTGGTCTGTATCGTTTCTTGCCCCGTGAGGCACATGCGGCGGCGCGATATAGGCAGATTCCAAGGCCGTCATTTTTCTCGTCACATCTCCGACAGTCATCATCAGCTCGCCTGAAACGACCATACCGATTTGGACTTCCTTATGCTGATGGGGTTCTACATTGGTATGCGGCGGAACGTAAGACATTAATACCTCAGTGTCACCGCGTACGGTTGAATACTGTCTCACTCCGTTTTCCCATTCGATTACTTTCGGTGTCGGGAAATAAAGCTCCTGCATATCTTCTTTAGTTTTCATCATCAACGTCTCCTTTTCCGAATAATGACCAGCTCATAGGAATTGTTTTAAATGTTTTCACAAATGCAAGCCCGTACTTTTGCCGCGCAAGCTCATTGGTTAAGGCAATGTCATACAAGCCTTCTTTTACTTTTCTTGCAGCTTGGCTGGTCGAATTGACGAGTTTGAAACGTACATCTTTGCGGGTAAAATATTTGATTAAATTAATGGGTGAAGGATGTGAAACGATAACAGATGAATCAAGCATATCGTCGCTAAATTCAAAATTAGGACGAACAGCCAGGCCGTACATTGGTGTATCGCACCTGAAGATCTGCAAAAGCTGCAAATCCGGCCTCATGTAGAAATGCTTAATGCCGTCATAAGCGTGTGGGACGATGGTATATTCCAGAGGGCTTTGAAGCGTCCTTTCGATGCACGATTCAAACGTATCATGCAAGGACAATTTACTGTTTAGCCCCTGTAGAAGAGTAAAATTGGAGATGAAATGTTTTGCTGCGTACTCACTGCTTGTCCCCTCAGGACCGAGCGTGTTGACTGTAATGAGTTTGGATATCGAATCAGTTCTTTTTTTTGTCTGAATACTATTATCCAATATGATCATGAGCACCAACCAATCTTTTAAATTTTAAGTAAATTTTATCCAGCGTTAATCAAACTGTCAACATTTTTTGAAAATATTGATAATTATCCCCATACAAACAGAAAAACCCTTAAAGAAGGGTTTTTTATAGGCATTTAGAAACTTTGTTTATTGAAATAAGGAATGATCTGCTTTCTGCTCATGCTTGCCGTACTTTTTATACGCGAATACACTGAGCACAAATCCGAGCACTGTGATGGCGGCGCAAATTAACCCTACGGCTGCATACCCGTATCCCACATATACAGGTCCCATTAAAGCAGATCCTAATGTCACAGCCAAATTCGAGGCGAGGCTGTAAAACACCATGATTTTCCCACGATGGCGCTCTGAACAGTCACTCAAAATGGTGCTAAGCAGTGTCACCGTCAAGCTTTGCATTAATCCCCAAATAAACAGGCTGGCCATTAACAGAAACATTGAAGCCGGCGCATATGCTAAACATGCCAGCAGCACGCTGATGACCCCCAGTGCAATAAATAGGGAACGCATTTTTCCGATGCGGTCGGCTATCTTTCCTGTAATGACACTCATGGAAAACCCAATGCCATAAATCATGATAAATAAACCCGCAGCTGTATTTCCTCCGGTAAAAACGTCCTGAAGATAGGAGCCTAAAAATGAATACATACCGTAAAAACCAATCATATTACAAAAGGTGATCGTGATATAAACGGGTACGCGCGGGACTTTCAGCGCGTCCCGGAATGTTCCGGCCGGCTCTTCTTTTTCTTCCTTGCCGCTGTTCTTCTGTTTGGCGTGGCGGCGCATTTCAAGCAGGATCAGCAGAACAACCAGAACGCCCATCAAGGCGAAAATCCAAAATGTCCATCTCCAATGCAGGACGCCGCCGATAAATGATCCGAGCGGCACACCGAAGATCAGTGCCAGCGACCAGCTAGAAACGATCAGTCCCATCACCTTGCCCCGGTATGTATAAGGAACACGATCCCCGACAACTGCATAAGCGGTCGGCACAAATGCTCCCGCAGCCAATCCCGACAGCGCCCGGCCTAAAAAGAAGAAAAAGATATTTTGAGCTAAAGCGCAAATTACTGTTCCTATGATAAAGATCATAAGCCCCGCCATTACACTTAGTTCCCTGGAGTATTTATCGCCTAAAGGAACCAAGAGCGGCGCACCGATAAAAATCATCACGCCGTAAATACTGATAGATAACGCAAGGACACTGACATCTGAGTTGAAGGCTTTTGCTAAATCCGGCAGCAGCGGCGAGATGACAAGTTCTTCAGAGCCAGCCGCAAACACCCCCATTGTTAAAGCCAGTGCCAACAATAGCGGAAAATGATGTTTTGTTTCGATGTCATTGTTTTGTTTGCCGTTCATTCTCCTACAAACACCTCTTCCATATTCTTCATAAAGTTGAATTCATTTTAGCATTGTTTTTACAACATTTACAATCCGAACGAAACCTTTATTATTTTTATTATTTTCATTTAAACATTAATACAAATTTAAATATTTCATTTAAAAATAAGGAAAAACTTTAATGCTACTAGGGGAAAGCCGAAGGCACTTAAGCGTATTCAGATGGTCAGACGAAACCGAAAAAAGCTCTCCGGTTCTCCGGAGAGCTTTTCTATTGCGCCTCTGCCTGTTGACATCGTGCGGGCCGCTACAGAATCGCACGGTTTTGTTTCTTATATCAAAAAGCTTCAGACGTTGTTTTGGCTTGCATATGAAGAATTAAATAATCCGGGCCGCCTGCTTTAGAATCAGTTCCTGACATATTAAAACCGCCGAACGGCTGATAGCCGACAATCGCTCCGGTACAGCCTCTGTTGAAGTATAGGTTTCCGACATGAAAATCCTCTCGCGCCCGTTCAATATGCGCGCGGTTTTTCGTCAGCAGAGCGCCTGTTAATCCGTATTCCGTATTATTTGCAATCTCCAGCATATGATCGAAATCACGCGCTTTGCAGACCGCAACAACCGGGCCGAAAATTTCTTCCTGCATCAGGCGCGCGTTTTCATCAACATCTGCAAAGATCGTCGGCTGGATAAAGTAGCCTTTTGAATCATCACCTTCCCCGCCGGTCAACAGTTTGCCTTCTGAATTGCCGATTTCAATATATGACATGACTTTGTTATAGGACGCTTCATGAATGACTGGGCCCATATACGTATCAGGATCTTCCGGATTGCCGACAGTCAGGTTTTTGGTCAACGCCACAGCCTTTTCCACCACTTCATCATAAACATCCTGATGGATGACCGCTCGGGAGCCTGCTGAACACTTCTGTCCTGAGAATCCAAACGCTGAATACACGATAGAGGATGCAGCAAGGTCGAGATCAGCGTCCTTGTCGACGAGCACCGTATCTTTGCCGCCCATCTCTGCAATGACCCGTTTCAGCCATTTTTGGCCCGGCTGCACTTTGGCGGCTCGCTCATAAATCCGGCAGCCGACCGCGCGGGAACCTGTAAATGAGACAAAGCGCGTTTTCGGATGCTCTACTAAGAAATCACCGATTTCTGCCCCATCTCCCGGAATGTAATTCAGAACGCCGTTCGGCAAGCCCGCTTCCTCCATGACCTCGACAAACTTCGCAGCGACTACCGGGGCCGCGTCAGCCGGTTTTAAGAGAATCGTATTCCCTGTCACAATGGCAGCCGCCGCTGTACCTGCCATAATCGCAAGCGGGAAATTAAATGGAGAAATGACGATGCCGACGCCAAGCGCTTCATAATGGTATTGATTGAACTCGCCTGACCGGCTCTTCACCGGAGCCCCTTCCTTAAGGTGTAACATTTGGCGCGCGTAGAACTCCAAAAAATCTATCGCCTCAGCCGTGTCCGCATCAGCTTCCTTCCACGGTTTTCCCGCTTCCTTTACAAGATAGCTTGAAAATTCATGCTTTCTTCTGCGCAAAATAGCCGCTGCTTTAAAGAGGATATTCGCGCGGTGCTCCGGCCTTTGTTTTTTCCAAGATTGAAATGCCTGCAATGCGGCTTGCATCGCTTTTTCGGCAAGCGCTTGATCAGCTGCAGACGCATACCCAATGATCTCTTCTTTATTTGCCGGGTTAACGGAAATGATTTTGCGGTCCGTTTCTATTTTTTCTCCATTGATGACAAGCGGATAATGCTTGCCAAGCTGCGTGTTTACAAAGGCCAATGACTCCCCAAATGCTGTTTTATTCTTTGCTTCCGTAAAATCAGTAAATGGTTCGTGTGCGTATGAAACTGTCATATGTAATCCCCCTCATGTCATGAAAAATGTCTTCAATTGAATGAAAATGCAAGAACCATACCAATATCCTGTCTTTTGCTGAAAAAACTTGTTGAATCCTACAGAAATTTGTCAAGCAGGAGAGCACTTTTCTCTTTTTTCGATCACGAAATGCAAATTTCTTTTGCAGGTTTCGTTTTTACGAAAAGGTTAAATGCAAAATTCCTTTGCACCAAAAAGGGATATCTCTCCTTCCGTAATCATACCCATCCGCGGAACCGCGACGCTTCCGCCGATTTTCTGATGCCTGTCATGTAAGCCGCCAAGCGCATATCGACTTTATGTGTCGCTGCTGTCTGATAAATGGTATCGAACGAATGAACCATGACGTTTCTCAGTTTTTCTGCGACCTCTTCCTCTGACCAATAATATCCTTGGTTGTTCTGCACCCATTCAAAATAAGAAACCGTGACGCCGCCGGCACTCGCCAGGATATCAGGCACGAGGAGCACGCCTCTTTCATTCAGGATTTTCGTGGCATCAATGGTTGTCGGGCCATTCGCTGCTTCGACAACGATTGACGCCTGAATGTTGTGTGCGTTTTTGGCTGTGATTTGATTGGCAATCGCCGCCGGCACTAAAATATCGCAATCCTTTTCAAGCAGCTCCTCATTCGTGATGACGTCTGTAAATAAGTTGGTAACCATGCCGAAGCTGTCACGCTTATCGAGCAAATAAGGGATATCAAGACCATCCGGATTGTAGAGCCCGCCATGGGCATCCGAGATCCCGATCACCTTCGTGCCCGCATCGTGCATGAATTTGGCCAGAAAGCTTCCCGCATTTCCAAAGCCCTGTATGATGATCCGCGCGTTTTGCAGCTTGATCCCTTTTTTCTTCACCGCCTCTTCAATACAAATCGTGACGCCCTGTGCCGTTGCCGTTTCCCGGCCTTGTGATCCGCCTAAAACGAGCGGTTTTCCTGTGATAAAGCCCGGAGAATCGAATTCACGCAGCCGGCTGTACTCATCCATCATCCACGCCATAATTTGCGAGTTGGTGTACACATCAGGAGCCGGAATATCCTTTGTCGGGCCGACGATCTGGCTGATGGCACGAACATATCCCCTGCTCAGCCTTTCCAGCTCTCCAAATGACATGGTCCGCGGATCACAAATAATACCGCCCTTTCCGCCGCCGTAAGGAAGATTGGCAATCCCGCATTTGAGCGTCATCCAAATGGATAATGCCTTGACTTCTTCTTCGTTGACTTCAGGATGGAAACGCACGCCTCCCTTAGTCGGACCGACCGCATCATTGTGCTGGGACCGGTAGCCTGTAAACACGTTGACACTCCCGTTATCCATTTTTACTGGAATGCGGACAGTAAGCATTCTCTGCGGCTCTTTCATGAGTTCATACATATCTCCCGGATAGCCAAGCTTTCGAATTGCTTCCTTAATGATCGTTTGGGTAGACAGAAATAAGTTAAGAGCTTCTTTTTCCTCGTCTTTCGTCACCTTTGCTGACATCATTTTTCACCTCATTGTTTGTTTGACCGTTTGAATTGTAAGCGCTTCAAAAAATGCGGACGGCCAATTTTTATCTGTTGGATTCCACCCTTATCATCATGCAAGATCCGTACCAGTTTTTTAAAACGACAAAAAAGAGACTGAAAACGTCTCAGTCTCTGGTCATATCTATTGATTAACGAGGGTCAATCACCAGCTGCGTTTCAGCGTAAAAACTGCCGATTCCCAAACCGTTTACCACATCGCCTTTAATCGTGTAAGTGCCTGCGCGCGGAAGGGTTTTGCGCACCATGACGAGGTCAAATTCAGTTGCGCCTAATAAATCAAGCGTAAGCGGGAGTCTGACTGTTTTTCCATCGTTTAAAATCTGTGTTTCTTTCAGTGTTCTTCCATTCACTGAATCTCTTGTCGTGGCATGGAACCCGTCAGGAAATCGGAATTCTACCGCTCCTAGAGAAAGCACCGCGTTTGGTTTATACGTCACTTCAATATCGGAAGTGGTCCACTCTTTTGTGCTGTTGATCGTTTTAGCTTCAATTGATGCAGACTGCGCATGAGCTTGGCCTGAAGGAAGCAAGATTGATAGTAAAACAGCTGAACTGATGAATAGTGAAGATTCGAATGAAGTTCTTTTTAACATGACATTTCCCCCTCAAATCACAGTTAATATTTGGCCAGAGCGTCCTCTGCAGAAAAAGTATGTTTCTGTCATTCGCGAATTTCCAATTCTTTTTCTTAAAAAATAATCTAACACCAATTCATATGGAAGTAAATGCTTTTTCAGGAATATTAGAACTTGGTTTTTTTGTGATTTCCATCCTAGTTATACAAGGTTCCTACAGACTATTTTTTCTCTCTTTTTCTACCTACACCCGCCTGTTGGTCTCTATCTTTTATCCTATTTTGAAAAAGGACAAAAAAAAGCGAAGATGCCTCCGCTCTTCGATTGATCATGTTCCTATCTTTATCTGAATTCGGTATTCCAGTCAAAACCGATCGTCTCATCATTCCACGGAATTCGTTTTTCATCCGGCTGATCCGGATTATACGACATAGTCGTGAAGTAGATAATCGTCAACGGTGTTTCTCCCAGCACTCTGTATCCGTGGGCAACCCCTTTAGGGATCAATAACAGCATCGGGTTGTCTTCGCCCATGTAATACACGTCGGTTTCTCCTTTTGTCTTTGAGTCCTCGCGCAGATCGTAAAGGACAACCTGAGCATGGCCTGTTGGGAAGAACCAAAGATCATCCTGCTTCTCATGATAATGAAATGCCTTAATCACACCCGGATAGCTTTTTGACCAAGAGGCCTGCCCAAAATGCTCAAGAATGTTCTCATCATCCCGAACCAGCTCGGCAAAAAAGCCTCTGTCATCACTGTGTTTCGTCAATTTTTTCACCTTGACTCCATCAATCACGTGCACTGCTCCTTTCCCGCAAATACTCCCGTAACGCTTCCCGCCAGTGGCGGGGGCGGATGCCGGCTTCTTCAATGGCCTGATGGCTCAGCACAGAATAAGCCGGACGGGGCGTTTTGTTCCCGTATGCTTCTGTTGTGACAGGCAAAATGATTGTGGCCAGCCCGTTTTCTTCCATAATGGCCTTCGCAAATTCATACCAGCTGCATATGCCTGAATTGCTGACATGATAGACGCCCGGCGAATGGCTGAACAGCGTGATGACTGCTTCTGCTAAATCCTTTGTGAATGTCGGCGATCCAATTTGATCACTTACAACCCGCAGCTCCTGTTTCGTTTCAGCAAGCTTTAACATCGTTTCAACGAAGTTGCTGCCGCCGTGTCCGTACACCCACGACGTTCTAATGATCGTCCTGTCTTTTGTCGCTAATCGAATCAGTTCTTCTCCGAGCTTTTTGCTTTTGCCATAGATGGTGTTCGGATCGAGAGGATCGTCTTCCCTGTAAGGCTGGGTCCCTTTCCCGTCAAAAACGTAATCCGTACTGATATGAACATATTGAGCGCCGATGCGGGTTGCCTCCAGCGCCGTATAGTAAGCGCCGATTCCGTTAATCAAGTACGCTTTATCAAGTTCTGTCTCGCATTTATCAACCGATGTAAACGCGGCCGTATTGACTACGATATCCGGCTGATAATGGTCAAACGAATGCCGGACTGAGCGCTGATCAGCAATGTTCATCATCTTCTTTGTTAACGCAATGACCTCATATCCAGTTTGTTTCAGCTGGCGGCACAGTTCCCGGCCAAGCTGTCCTCCAGCACCAGTCACCAATACCTTTGTCATCGGATCACCTTCTCATCGGTCATTATCTGTATACCAGCGAATCGTACGCGCAATGCCTTCTTCAAACGGCACTTCCTGCCGCCAGCCCAGTTCGTTTTTCAGCTTTGATGCATTGATCGCATAGCGCCGGTCATGCCCTTTTCTGTCTTCTACGTGAGCGAACAATTCCTCACAGCCCAGATGCTTCATGATGGCGCTCGCCAGCTCTTTGTTTGTGCGTTCATTTCCGCCGCCGATGTTATATATCTCACCGTCGGTTCCTTTTTCTAAAATCAGCTTGATGGCGCGGCAATGGTCCTCCGCAAACAGCCAGTCTCGGATTTGAAGCCCATCGCCGTACAGCGGAACCGGTAGGCCTTGCTTCGCATGGCGAATAATCGTCGGAATCATTTTTTCGCTGTGCTGGTAAGGGCCGTAATTGTTGCTGCATCGTGTAATAATGGCCGGAAGCTTGTGGGTTTTGATATACGACAACACGAGCAAATCAGAGCTTGCCTTGCTGGCTGAATAAGGATTATTAGGAGAAAGCGGCGTCGCTTCAATAAACGCGGGATCATCCGCTTCTAAATCCCCGTACACCTCATCTGTTGAAATGTGAATCAGCTTCTTGGCTTTTCCCTGTAATACCGCTTCCGCCAAACGATATGTCCCCATGACATTTGTGGTGATAAACGGCTCCGCTTGGGAAATGCTTCTATCTACATGCGATTCCGCAGCGAAGTGAATCACGCCGTCATACATCTCATCAAACGCGCGGTCGATATCATCCTGAACGCTGATATCCCCTTTCACAAAGCGAAATCGGCTGTTTCCCTTTAGTTTTTCTATTTCCTGCGAGTGGCTGGCGTACGTCAGTTTATCTAAAACGGTTATGCGCGCATCCGTTTCCTGTAGCATGAGCTTTGTAAATGTGAGCCCGATGAAGCCGGCCCCGCCCGTAATTAAATATGATTTTGCCATCACTTTTCGTCCTGTCCTTTCTGTAAAGCCTGGTGTACAAGCTGAGAGGCGAGATGAAGCGATTCGTGAGTTCCGGCATCGACCCACCAGCCTGATAACACATCATACGTAAGCTGGCTGTTTTCGATGTATAGATTATTCACATCGGTGATTTCCAGCTCGCCGCGCTTTGACGGTGAGATTTGTTCAATATACGAAAATACCTCCGCGTCATACATATAAATACCGGTTACACAAAGGGTGGTCGGCGGATGTGCGGGCTTCTCGATGATAGAACGAATCCGCTTGTTTTTCTCATCGATCTCAGCAATCCCGAAGCGCTCCGGATCATCAACTTCTTTCAGCAGCACCTTTGCTCCTTTTCCCTGCTGTTCAAAGCGTTCCGTATAAGGCTTTAATGAATCTTCGAATATATTATCACCTAATAATAAAATGAAAGGCTCTTTTTTCGTAAAGCGTTTTGCATAGGACAGCCCATCCGAAATGCCCGATGCGGCCGGCTGGACCTGATAAGTGATTGTGACGCCAAGCTCTTCTCCGTTCCCAAGCAGTTTAAAAAATTGTGGCATATGCTCTTTTTGGCTGATGAGCAAAACGTCTTTTATACCGGCTTCCTCCAGCTTCATCATCGACCAGTAAATCATCGGATACGGTCCTACAGGAAGCAAATGCTTGTTGACGGCTTTCGTTAAGGGCATAAGGCGTGAGCCGTTTCCTCCGGCTAAAATAACACCTTTCACAGTAACACTTCCTTCACTGCATTTTTATAGCTTTTGATCATATAATGCTAGAAGAATAGCTGATACCCGCTTGAGGAATTCCACGGGCGCCAGCACTTACATTTGCATTGAATCGTTCCCCCCCTGTGAACTCAGGGAGTATTGCCATTTATCATCCTCTTGCAGCCTCGAAAGCAGGGTGAGTTTAAGTGATTCTGCCTTTCATAGATAAGGGTGTTTTCTGATCATGCCCCCTGTTTCGGGTATCCTGTAATTTCCGTTCACTATGTCTCTTCAAAGTGTCCGATTTTTGCATCTGTTTCCGCTTTTATTTTCCTTCATAGATCATCGGGAAGACCGAGAACTCAAACAACAACAGATCAGGCTTCTAGCTTTTTATTTCCCAGAAAATAAATACATGCTGCTGCATTCATCAGCGCAAAGCCCTCGCCACTCACTTTGCCAAGGTTTTTATTCACAATCTAAAACTTGCATTCTTTCGCTTCCTTGTTCGGCCAAATATGATAATCGTAATAAGATTGCTCAGCTGTAAAGCCCATTCTCTCGAAAAGGCGGATCGCCCTTACATTGTGAAGCTGCGTCCCCACTGTTACCGTTTTATGCTTCTGGGTTTCAAGGTGTTCTATGACATTCGCCAATAAATGAAACCCGATTCGCCTACCTTCAAACCCCGGCTTCACCGCCATCAGATCGAGAATACATTCATCACCTTTTGACAAGCCTTGAATATAGCCGATGATCTCTCCATTGTACTTAGCGGCAACATTGACAGCCGCCCTTCCATTGAGATTGTTTCTTGTCCACTCCTGATAGATCTTGTTTGCTGCTTCGCGGCTGAGAAGAGGATCTTGAAAATATTTGCTTTTTGTAAACGAGTCTCTGGCCAGCTCACATATCGCTTCTGTGTCTTCAGGCTCAGGCGGGCCAAGTTCAAAAAATGGCGGTGTTTTGTCATAAAAAGACGGGGGTTTCGCCATCTTAAGAAAACTGCCGACAAAGTAAGAGGATGGTTGCTGCTGTATCACATGCACGGCATCGATATCTTCAGCCGGAACACGAACAGAGATCAAATCGGTTTCATCCATTTGGCGTACAGAATAAAAGGATCGAAAAAGCTTCTTCAATTGCCCAGTGCGGTTTGCCGCTAAAAGTTTGACATTCATCACTTTCTTCTGAAGCATCTGGCTTTCCCACAGAGAATCTTCGTAAAGCAAGACGCCTTGGAGCCTGCTGTTTTCAAAAAGGCCGAGGGAAAATTGATATGGAACGTCCAGTGTCAGCTTCCTGCTTTGAAGAAATTCGCCAATCACTTCTGGGGAGATATTCTCTTTTACCGTATACACTTAACCAGCCCCTTTTACGATATCCCGCGCAGTTTCAAGGACATCCTGTGCACCTTCGCCTGAGAGCGGGAGTGACAGAAACTTGAATGGCTTGCCTATGGAGAGCCATCCCGATTCAAGCATTTCTGTAATCTCCTGATTTTCTTCCTTGCCGATGAACGTCAATGAGTAAGGAAGAAAAAGATGTCTCTTTTTCATAATTCTTTGTGCTCCTATCATTTTATTCAGTATCTTCCCGCCTGTAATCAACTCCCGTTTTGGCTTTCAATTGCGCAAATAAAGCGTTTGTTGATTCTGCCACTGGATAATTAGCCGCTATGAATGCCTGACGCGCCTCTTCTGCTTTTTGATGCACGGTGGGACTTCGCAGAACCGCCACCAAGGTCCGCACCAGTCTATCCGGCTGATCTAACATAAAATTCCCAAGAGACTCATAATACGGGTATGTGCGGTTTCCGGATGATTTCCCGATCAGCGCAGGCTTTTGAAACAGCATGGCTTCAAGTCCGACCGTTGAGGTTTGTGTCACCGCGGCGTCCGCGTAAGGCAGCAAATCATACAGGTCCATCTCCTTTTTGATAACTCTGCATGCTTTATGTTTTTTCGCCGCAGCATGATACAGATCGAGTTTGTTTTTTCCGATTTCCCAAGGATGTGGTTTGATGATGATTTGCAGCTGCTTCTGATCGGCAAGCCCTTCTAACACACCGGAATAAAAATCTTCCGAAAAAGGCTGAGTCGCAATGAGCACGATTTTTTTAGTCGGATGAAAAGCAAGTTTTCGATAAAATGCGGACATGTCGATAGGGGTTCTGTTAAAAATCTGATCGAAGCGGGGGTGTCCCGTGACGAGAATCTGCTCAGGTTTGCAGCCTTTTCGTTTGTACCAATCCGCTTCATAAGCGCCAAAAACAGCCTGATAGGTTGTAAAAACAGGAATAAAGGCTTCATCTCCCATCAATGCGCCATGCTGAAGACAAATGCTGACGGCTCCTCTCCTGTGACACATAAGAGCGAGCACCCTGCTGTAAATATCTTCTGCCGTTCCAACGACAACGGCTGAAATCTCCTCCTGCTCAAACAGCGCATCAACCGTATCAATGGCTTCCATAAATAAAGGTATATCTTTGAAAAGCCGGTCGCGAAATGCTTGATCACCGAATGCCGGGTGGTCATCAAAAGGTGCGAGAATCGAACAGGCTGTTTCGAGATATTGCTTCGGATCGCCTTTTTTGCATGATTCCGCAATCTCACGCTTGCTTATCACAGGCAGATCACAATAATCAGGCAAACTCCACCGGGCCAAAATAGCTGTTTTTTCAGGATCAAACTGATAGTAATTTTCGTTTGTAAAACGCAGATAATCATAGTGCAAAATGACTTTTCCCTTACCTGGTTTGTTATTTGTTTTGGCTATACTGCGTATTTTTTCTTCAAAAAACGGCTGAATCTGCCCTTCGTCGATATGCTGCTCCACCGGTCCGAATAACTCTGGTTCTTCTTCCATCATTACGCGCAGCTCAGGGCTGATGTATTGATAAAAGTTACTGATAAGCCCTAGCGGAATCCCCTTATAGCACAGTCTGTCAAAAAGCTCCACATACTTCCGGTACAGCACCCAATAATTGCTTAAATAGGCCGACAAGCTCTCACCCCATTCCAAGCTTTTTTAATGATTCACGCAGCTCGCGGCAATTGCGCTGCGGGGGAAGGTTCCGTACAAATTCATTTTTTTCTGCTTCAAACAGCTGAAAGTGAATCGATTGGTCGGTAATATAATTTAGATCCAGCTCCTCAGCCAGCGGGTGAAATGGATAAAAATGATTGACCCTCCAAAAGAACCTGGCATCACCAATCCGGTAAAACGCCGGGCTTTCATCCCAATAGGAGCCAAATTTCTCCTTTACCTTTTCAAGCACAGAATACCTGTGCATCACCGAGCAATGGTCGATGGCGCACGGCGCATTCCACGTCACGTGAACGGCCGGCCTGACAGTTTCTTTTACAATGTCGCGATCCTCGTTTAAGTGATAGGTTTTAGAGGCTGAGTAAATCACAGCCTTTTCAGGATGAGCATTGAGCTCCCGAACCATTTTGAGGAGCCGGTCCGGCATATAAATGTTGTCATCCGTCGCATAGGTGATATATTCACCTTCCACCATCTCAATAGCCTGATTGATCAACGCCGCGTATCTCGTTTTTTCCGTTCTTTCTTTTACTTCAGATACATCGCTTTGATAAAAACGCACTCGGTTATCATTCAAAAAAGGACGGATTGCATTTAGCGTCTCTTCATTGGAGTTGTCATCCATAATAAACAGCTCAAAATCTGTAAACGTTTGTGAGAGTATGCTGGAAATGGACTTTGCCACATAATCGCTTTTGTTATAACTCGTCATAATGACAGATACTTTCGGCAAATCCTACACCTCCTTGTTGGAACTTCACACCTGAAACTAACGTTATCTTATGTTGCTTATACGCAAGTTGCGCTAGGGATACAAACCAATATGCGAAAAGTTTGTGTATTTCTATGAAAAACAGCGGCCGCCCAGACCGAAATCCGGCCCGTCTGCTGTTCTTTTTCAGCATATTCCAAGCATCAGCCTCATAAGGTGAAAGAGATAAAAATCGCACCAGCGACTAAGATCGTTTTCCATCGGAGGTGAGTCATCGCGGAGCGTTCATCTATACATTCGGAACTTGTTTTGAGTCGTTTTCATAAAAAGGAGGAACGATATGAAACCGAAAAAAAATCAATATCAGCAAATGCAGGGATTTGATAACATGCAGGGGTATCAGCCTCAGTACGGCGCCAATCCGTACCCGCAACAAGGCCAAGGCGGACAAATGCAGACGATGGGAATGCAGCCCATGATGCCAATGCAGCAGGGACAGCAAGGACAGCAGGGCTTCGGATTCCCGGGCCAGCAGGGCGGCGGGTTCCAAATCCCATCGGGCCCGACACCATCGGCGCCGGGCCAAAGCATTCCCGGCATGCTGCCTGTTGAGGAATCATACATTGAGAACATTTTGCGGCTGAACCGGGGAAAAACGGCCACCATTTATATGACATTTGAAAACAGCAAGGAATGGGGCTCAAAGATCTTTCGGGGGGTTATCGAGGCAGCCGGCCGGGACCACATTATCATCAGCGACCCGAAATCAGGAACACGCTACCTGCTTCTGACCATCTATCTCGATTACATCACATTTGACGAAGAAATTGCGTATACGTATCCGTATTCCATGGCATCCTATTCTCCTAGATAAAGTAAAAGCCAATCACTCATATGATGAGGATTGGCTTTTTTATTATAGATATTTAACGGCTGTGACAACGATCATAATCCAAGAAATAATAAACGCCACACCGCCGAGCGGGGTAATCGCCCCTAGAATGGAGACTTGCGTTAAACTGAGAATGTATAAGCTTCCGGAAAACAGCACAATTCCCGCGAACATCAGCCAGCCGGCTGTCGTGACACTGCCGATCCCGGATAATTTATCAGCCAGGAAGGCAACAACGAAAAGCCCAAGGGCGTGATACATATGATACTGCACGCCTGTGTGCCAAACCTGAAGATATTTATCAGGAATTTTCCCTTCTAAACCGTGAGCGCCAAATGCCCCGAGCCCCACGGCAAGCAGGGCGTTAATGGCACCTAATATGATAAACAATTTCATCTATCTCTCCCGCCTTTTCGTTAATCTCATATCCTTAATCTTATCGCACCTATACTAAAATTCAATGCTTGTTCTCCGATGACACGAGATTGTCGGATTTTCTCCTGCGCCGCCAAAGCTGGAACTGGTCTGCCGCTATTGCAGTAAGCGTTCCTAATACAAGCCCGTTGCTTAACAGCGAAATAAATACCGGGTGCAAACCTTTTAAAGCCGTTTCAGGAACAAACATGATACCGACCCCTGTCAGCAGTGAGGTGCCGATCACAGACCGCACCCTTTTCAGTTCCGCTTTCTCATACGAATCAAATTCTGCAAGGGCCAGACCGCCCATCGTGGAAAACACGACAAAGTTTACCGCAAAGCCAACGGGTGACGGCAGGCTCGCAAACGCATTCATAAAAAACGGGATCACGCTGATGAAGACAACAAGAATACTGCCGAGCATAAACGGTTTTTTAGACGGCATTTTCGTTGTCTCAATAAAACCTGCTGCTCCCGAAATCGGGACTGGGGCAATGGCTCCTGTTAAACCGCTCAGCAGATGGCTGAATGAGGCGGCAAAACCGGCATGGCGTTCATGATGGTGTCCATCCGGCTGTTTGCCGAATTTCTTCACAGCAATGTCCACAACCTTCATGCTCGCCAGCATATTTACGATCAGCAGGATGGTAATAAAAACGGAGGTGATAATCAGACCGCTATTAAATAAAGGTTTGCCAAAAGGAAACAAGGAAGGCAGCTGAAACAGCCGATCCGGCATTTCCATCGGCTTTGCCGCTCCGGCAGCCGCAAACAGAAGCCACCCGCCGAACAGGGCCAATAAAATCGAATATTGCTTAAAAAACGGAATGGTTGAATTGGTCATCATAAAGGCGGCGGCAACGACTACAAGTGCCAGACCAAATACTAGGCCGTCCACACCGTCCTTTCGGTAGCCGATTCCGAGAATTCCTTTTATAATGGGCTGGCTCAGCTGCATGACTAGCAGCAATAAATAGACACCTGTTACAACCGGGGTAAATAATGCTGCAAGCCGGTCAATGACCTTGAAGATGCTTAACAAAAAGAAACATACAGCGCTTATAAGAAGAGCTCCCTGCAAACCGCGCAGTGTATCCCCATATGTTGCAAAAACAGTTCCCGTCAGCCCGCCGTAGATCGTATACACTCCCCACCACAAGCCGGCGGGGCTCTCATTGATCGGCAGCCTGTGGCCTTTCATACACTGAATGACGGCGGCAATTCCCAATACAAAAAAGGTGCTTTGGATCAACCTCGCAGAAGCTGAGTGATCCAGATGAAACGACTGGGCAACCGCCACCGGAACAACAATCGCCGCAGCAATGATAAACGCTGTCCATTGCAGCGCGCCAAGAATCAATTTCACATGAGCTCAACCTTTCTCAATTAAAAATCAAATAAAGACTCTCCGTTTCCGTCCTCTTCCTGCTTCTCTTTTTCCTGCTTTCGATATTTGTTTAATCCCGCGCTTCCCATCATTTTTTCCATCATCAGCTGATCTGTCGATGGCGGCGCGGCAGGGCTCGGCGTGCTGCTCGGCTGGATGCGGGGCGCACTCGCTGTCTCCGGCTGATCCAACACGACATCACACAAAGAACGGACAACCGCTACCGAACGCTTCAGCTCCTCATCTAGCTCAGCCGTCTTCGCTTTTTTGAGCTCCTCTTCCATTTTTTGAATCAAAGCAGATATATGAATGTTCATCAAGAACCCTCCAAGAAATATTTATCGTCTTCCTGCATTTTATCAAATTCCCGCCATAAACGCAGATATGAGTTTGCGATTTTTTCTGACAAACCTTACGTATTTGACAAGCAAAAGAGATTTTTCACATAATAAGTCACCATACCTTATAAAAAAGGAGAAACGGAATGAACAGCATCCCCTCTATCGTCAGCAAGCAGAAAGCCTACTTTGCGGCAGGGCATACGAGACCGCTCGAATCGAGACTGGACATGTTGCAGACGCTGAAACAAGCCATCAAAACACATGAAGCCGATCTCACAGCCGCTCTCTATCAGGATCTCCACAAAAACGAACAAGAAGCATACACAACAGAAATCGGAATCGTGTTGAAGGAAATCAGCTTTGTGATGAAACGGCTTAGAAAATGGGCCAAGCCGAAACGAGTCAAAACGCCGCTGACTCATCTAGGCTCCAAGAGCATCATCATCTCTGAGCCGTATGGAACCGTTTTGGTGATTGCGCCTTGGAACTATCCGCTGCAGCTCGCGCTTTCACCCTTGATTGGAGCTATTGCCGCCGGAAACACGGTCGTTCTCAAACCGTCAGAATATACGCCGGCTGTTTCCGCTGTTCTTTCCAACCTCATCAGCAGCGTTTTTTCTTGTGATTATGTCGCGATGGCAGAAGGTGGGCCTGACGTCAGCACAGCGTTATTACAGCAGCCCTTTGACTATATTTTCTTTACCGGCAGCGTTGCCGTTGGAAAAATCGTCATGGAAGCCGCCTCCAAACAATTAATTCCGGTTACCTTGGAGCTCGGCGGCAAAAGCCCCTGCATCGTCCATAAGGATGCTGATATACAGCTTGCCGCCAAACGCATTGTCTTCGGGAAATTCACAAATGCGGGACAAACTTGCATCGCACCGGATTATGCAGTTGTCCATAAAGACATCAAAACAAAGCTGACAGAAGAAATGAAGCGTGTGATCAGTGAATTTTTTGGCCCTCAGCCTGAACAAAATCCGCAGTACGGCAAAATCGTCAGTGAACGCCACTATCAGCGGCTGCTCGATTTTCTGAATGATGGCGTCCCGCTCACAGGCGGGCAGTCTGATCCTGTCCACCACAAAATAGCGCCGACGATTCTTGATCAAGTGAAGGATGACTCTCCAGTGATGCAGGAGGAAATTTTCGGGCCGATTCTTCCGCTGTTTACGTACGGCGATATCGATGAAGCCATTGAGAAAGTCCAATTACGCCCAAAGCCGCTCGCCCTGTATGTTTTCACCACAAACAAAGAAATCGAGCGGGCTGTTTTAGAAAACCTGTCGTTTGGCGGCGGCTGTGTCAATGATACATTAATGCACGTCGCGACACCGTATTTGCCTTTCGGAGGCGTCGGGGAAAGCGGCATCGGCAGCTATCACGGCTTTGACAGCTTCAACACATTTACGCACAAAAAAAGCGTCGTCAAACAAACGAACCGCTTTGACTTCGCTTTCCGTTATCCTTCTTCCAAAAACGGGCTGCGGATGATTCGGAAAATCCTCAAGTAAAAAAGCGCAGATGATCTGCGCTTTTTTATAAGTCCTTTATACACCAATCAATCGGAGCCTCTCCCATTTTCTCCAAGCACGCATTCGCCCGGGAAAACGGCCTGCTTCCGAAAAATCCGTTTCTTGCCGAAAACGGGCTCGGATGCGTCGATTCAATGATAACATGCTTGGACGTGTCGATCCGTTCTTTTTTCATTTGGGCATGCCGGCCCCACAACATAAAGACAACCGGGCGCTCTCTTTCATTCAATACGTCAATCACCCGGTCCGTCAGACGCTCCCAGCCTTTTCCTTTATGGGAATTCGCCTGTCCGCGCCTGACGGTCAGCACAGTATTCAGCAAGAGAACCCCTTGCTTTGCCCAGCTGACAAGCGACCCGTGATTCGGAATGCTGCATCCGATGTCCTCCTGCAGCTCAAGAAAGATATTTCTTAATGAAGGCGGCTGCTTCACACCCGGCTTTACGGAGAAGCTTAAACCTTGAGCCTGTCCTGGCCCATGATACGGATCTTGGCCGAGAATGACCACCTTGACATCATCATATGGCGTATAATGCAACGCATTAAAAATATCCCCGCTGTCCGGATAAACTGTTTGCTCCGCGTATTCCCGCTTCAGCATGTCTCTGAGCTCTTGATAATACGGTTTCTCAAACTCTTCCTTCAGCTGAACCCACCAGCTGTCTTCTAACATCTGTTTCAAGATTCAGGCCTCCCTTACGAACGATGAAGTCTGGAATAGACAGGCTTGCCATCCCACACAATTTCACTTTGTGCTTCCCGTCTTTTCATCTCAGGCTCTTCAAGCAAGACGGCAAAGTTTTTCGTCGGCAGTTCCCCGAGTCCGTGCTTTTCACTTAAACGATCCAAATATTGTTTCCGCTTGGCGCCAAGGTCCGCGGACTGATTGTCTCCCGCGTCACTGAAGGCATAAATCACACTGGCGCAAGGGACACGCTTCACCCGGTATTCCTTGGCCGCGCGCAAATAAAAATCCCAGTCCCAATAATTGTGCACATCAGCATCGAAATACCCGATTTCATCATGCAGAAAACGTCTGTACATGCTGCCCGACGGCACGTATGTAGAAAACACTCTCATATCCTCAAAGTCAGCGGTATAAGCAAACAGCTTCCGCGACACTGGATATCTTGTTCCGTTTTTCTCTTCAAACGAGACAATTTCCGCATCGGAATGAACGAAATCTGCCGTTTCTATTTCCTTCGCCATTCTCTCCACATGCCCCGGCGTAATGAAATCATCGTCATCACAAAGCATAATGCAATCGCCAGACACCTCTTTTACCCCGGCATTTCTCGCAGCCACATGCCCCGAGTTCTTTTCTAAATTGATGACAGCAATCGGCAGCTCCGGATACAGTGCTTTGACCGGCACGACCGATTCCCCGGCATCATTCACAATAATCACTTCATACGGCTTCAAGGTCTGCTGCGAAATCGCCTCCAGAAGCTCACACAAAGCCGGAATCCGATTATAGGTCACAATTACGATAGAAATCTTCATGATGCTCTCCTTCTCATTTTCATAGTCATGTACTATTAAAACATATATTGGACGGGAGATCAGTGGGAATATCCTACTGAAACAGCAAATTAGAATGAGAGAAACAGTAATGTGGCACCGATCAAAAGTATCAAAATCAGTACCAAATCTCCTAATACATGAAAGAGATCTTTTAAGCGGACGCCATTCGGAAGGATCAGATGCCATAGCTTAGATTGATAGACCGGAAGCAGCACAAGCGCATAAGAAAGACACAAAAATGTAAAAGCCGGCGGAACAAAAGCACAGCTTGTATCGTCCCAATTCAACACAATGTCTTTCATACTGGATCCATCCAAGAAAAACAAAGATATCATGAAGGCCAGCAACACAAAGGAGCCCAATTGAACCTCAAACAGACGCATTTTCTGGTTATATGCAAAACGGGCTGCCAAAAACCAAATAAAAGCATATGAACATAACAGCATAAGAATGGCACCGGCTGTAAAGACGACATCAGGCAGCCAATCAAGCAAAAAAACAAAAGGCAAGCTGGCTAACATAGCCAAGAGCATACAGCAGCCAGTAAACAAAAACACTGCCCCATGAATGACAAAACCATATAAACAAGAACCAATCCTCAACGACATACACCTCCACTACATAGAATTTCTATGTATATACCTAAAAAATCAGGCAAGCTGACGCCTGCCTATATAACAGCCCATTCGTCCAAATAACGGAAATAACAGCGTTGCACAAGCACAAGTTCCGACAAACCAAGGTGTCAGTAAGGATTGAAACAGCGCAGCAGGGATCACATGAAATAGAAAAACAAGCATAAAAATGACGTTTGGCACCATGCAGATCAAAATCGTATGTAAAACAAGCTGTTCTCCGCGTTTTCCAAACTCCCTCACCCCTTGATACCCAATCAGCACCCAGTAGATCATATACCCAGCTAAAATTAGCCACATAGAAACAGAAATGCCTTTCCATATAGCATGAACAATAGGTGATGCAAAACAGACATACATCATTGTAATGGCGATACCGACAGCGAATAGTGCGCTGTTACAGAAAAGATGGAACATCAAAAATGTACGGAACGTCACCGGCTATTCTTTTTTAAACGAAGAAACAATGTCAGATGGTGTACCAAACGACTGCATTAAAGTCTGCATCGCCTCCTCCTCACTCTTCCCTTGCTGAAAAGAGTGGAACATATGATATTCAATATGGCTCTTCATTTCTTCTATGATCGTCTCGCCTTCTGGAAGCCCTTTAAGCCCATTTTTCATTTCAGATAAATATGTTTCTTTATCCATTCTGTCCGCCCCGCTTCAGCATTCGGTTCATCATAGCGGAAAATATACTCCATTCCTTCGTGCGTTCCGCAAGCACCTCTTTGCCTTCATCTGTAATCCGGTAATATTTACGGTCCGGCCCTTTCTTCTGCTTCTCCCAATAGGAAGAAATAAACCCTTGACGTTCAAGCTTGTGAAGAGAAGGATACAAGGTCCCTTCTTTCATCTGCAGTTCATTTCCGCTGCGGCTTCCCATTTCTTTTACAAGCTCATAGCCGTACATCGGCCGATCATTCAGAAGCGTCAATACCAAAATCACAGTGCTGCCCTTCACCAGCTCACGATTTAACATCACAAAACCCCTACCTAGTTTTCTTATGTAGCATTTTACGAAAGCTCATTGGTATTGTCAAATGATTCCTATAGGTCTTCTATATTGTGATACAGAGAAAATCTAACTATAATGAAAGATAAAACATGATGGAGGTTCAAGACATGTCTATGCATAAAGCACTCACCATTGCCGGCTCAGATTCCAGCGGCGGTGCTGGGATTCAAGCTGATTTAAAAACATTTCAAGAGAAAAACGTATACGGGATGACGGCCTTAACGGTGATCGTTGCGATGGACCCGAACAATAGCTGGGACCATCAGGTATTCCCGATCGATATTGATACAATCCGCGCCCAGCTTGCAACGATTACGGACGGCATCGGAGTGGACGCCATGAAAACAGGAATGCTGCCAACCGTTGATATTATCGAGCTTGCGGCAAAAACGATCAAAGAAAAACAATTAAAAAATGTGGTCATTGACCCAGTCATGGTTTGCAAAGGTGCAAATGAAGTCCTTTATCCGGAGCACGCCCAAGCCCTGCGTGAGCAATTAGCGCCGCTAGCCACTGTCATTACACCGAATTTGTTTGAAGCCAGCCAGCTCAGCGGCATGGATGAATTAAAAACAGTTGACGATATGATCGCAGCCGCAAAAAAAATTCACGCACTCGGCGCTCAATATGTCGTGATTACAGGCGGAGGCAAACTCAAACACGAAAAAGCCGTTGACGTTCTCTATGACGGAGAAAAAGCGGAGGTTCTTGAAAGCGACATGATCGATACGCCTTATACACATGGCGCAGGCTGTACCTTCTCAGCTGCCGTGACAGCGGAGCTCGCCAAAGGTGCGGAAGTCAAAGAAGCCATTTACGCAGCGAAAGAATTCATTACCGCTGCCATTAAAGAATCCTTCCCGCTCAACCAGTATGTCGGACCTACGAAGCATTCCGCGCATCGTATGAATCAATCATTATAAACAACATCGGCTGCCTTCCAGAGAGGCAGCCTTTTTTATATGATCGATCACTTTTCACAGAAAAAAACTGCCGATACCATCGGCAGCCTGTTTATTTGATTTTTAAGTTGTTCGCTGATTTCCTCAAAAACGTTTCTATCGATTGAACAAAAAGTGCATATTCCTTCATTTGCTCATATGCCCGTGAAAGGACTTCCGCCGTTTCACTGTGCGGTGAGGTCCCGCCAAGCATTTTTTTCAGATGCAGCAGCACATCCTTATATTCTTCCCGCTTATCTTCAACTTGGTCCGCAGCCTTTTCCAAACATTCCGGTGTTATCTTCTGTTCATGTATATTCAAGAAAACAACTCCTTTTACAGAAAAAAATAGTAGGTTATCGTTGAAGAATAGCACAGATGGCTCAGATTTCACATAAGAAAATAGAAGGAATTTCTACATGAGTGTCCAGATTCCAACGTTCATAGCAGATTTTCCCGTCGAGCTGGCTTTCACTTCATGATTTCCCGGGAAAGGAAAATATCTCGCACTGAAGACCTCTTCTCCCTCATTGATAAAGATTTCTATAGAAGACGCGTCGATAAACATGTGCACGGCATGCACATCCTTGATGCGGCAATGTCTCTCTTCTGTTCGTGTTCCGTCGAAGCTCGTCCGCTCCAGCGTAACAACTCCCTCCTCCTTATCAAAGGAGAACGCAGCCGCTCCGCGGATACGGATTGAAAAACCGTACTCCGTATCAATGTCTTTCATCAGGATCTCAGCTCTTTCAGGGTTTTCAACCGGAATCGTACCAGATGACCCGTGCATGTTGATTTGTATATTTTTCTCATTCCTGCGCATGGCTTTCAGCTCAGGCAGCGGCTGCTGAATCAGCTTCTCTCCTGATAGCGTCAGCTGTCTCGGCAGCGTCATACAGTGAATCCAGTGATAGTCAATCGTCGGATGAGACCCTTCATCCTGGTCAGGCACAGCCATCCACGCAAACAAAATCCGCCTTCCCTGATCGTCTTCAAGTGTTTGTGGAGCGTAGAAATCAAAACCTTGATCAAGTTCTGAAAAATGGCCGTGCTTTAGTTCAGGCTTGTTATAATCAAGACGCCCGACAAAATAACCGGATTGATACACGTTCTGATAACGAAAACCGTCAGCCTCAAGACCCTGAGGCGAGACAATCAGCACGTCGGACTCCTGAAGAGAAAACAAGTCAGGGCATTCCCACATGTACCCGAAATCGTCCAGCCCGTTGAAACCCGCGCCGGTTATCGGGCCGAGAAATCTCCACTCCGTCAGATTACCCGAAGCAAACAACACAGCGTGTCCTTTCAAATTCTCCGTTTGCGCGCCGATCACCATATACCATGTGCCTTCATGCTCCCATACCTTCGGGTCGCGAAAATGCGCGGTATATCCTTCCGGGAGGCGGGCGACGACACCCTTTTTCTCAAAAGTCAGCCCGTCGTCAGATACAGCAAGGCATTGATATGTTTCTCGATTGCCATCCTGATCCTTGACATTTCCAGTGTACAACAGATAAAGACGACCGTCTTTGGAGACAGCGCTGCCCGAGTAGCAGCCGTTTTTATCGAACCAATCACTCGGTGCCAGCGCAATCTCTTCCCGCTTCCAATTCACAGCATCCGGACTCGTGTAATGGCCCCAGAATTTCGCGCCATGCCCTGTCTGAAACGGCTGCCACTGAAAAAACACATGATAGCTGCCCTTCCAATATATCACGCCATTCGGATCATTCAGCAGCCCAACCGGCGGCATGATATGAAAATGCTGGCGATGCGGATCGCTGTTAGCGATCCGCTCTTTTTTCTCCACTTCTTCATATGCCCGGCGACGAAGCTCCTGATCATGTGATGTCATTTTTTTCTCCCCTCGTCTTCATTAATCTTCATGATAAACGCTGCAATGAATGCTGACACTCCCGCAATGGCCATTCCAATCAGATAGTTGATCAAGTTGCCAACACCAAACGGCGCAGCAATGGCGATCATCGGAATACCCGTTAACCCGTATGCGTTTGCAGCAACTTGAGTAAATACGACATATGCACCGCCCAATGCGCCTCCGATCATTGCGGCGATAAATGGCTTACGGTAGCGGAGATTGACTCCGAATATGACTGGTTCAGTAATGCCCAGAAAAGCAGAGAATGCAGCCGGAAGCGCGATTTCTTTTGTCTTTGCCTTTTTTGCCATAAAGAAGACGGCAAGGCCGGCCCCGCCCTGTGCGACATTCGCCATTGACCAAATCGGCAGCAAGTAGTTTTTGCCGATGTCCGCAATAAGCCCTGCCTCAATCGCATGGAAACTGTGATGGACGCCTGTCAAAACAATAAGTGAATACGTGCCCCCGAAAATCAGACCCGCGACAAAACCGGCATGATCATATACATACGTTAAAGCAACCGTAATACCGGAGCCAAGCGCTCTGCCCAAAGGACCAATCGCGATAAAAGCGACAAACCCGGTGACAATCACTGTGACAAAAGGTGTAACAAGCAAATCTACGGAATGAGGAACCACTTTTCTTGTCCATTTCTCAATCTTGCTCATCACATAAACCGCTAGCAGGACAGGGATGACAGTTCCCTGATAACCAAGAAGCGCGATATCAACTCCAAAAAGATGCATAAAATCCGGTGTTGCTTGCGCCAACCCCCAAGGATTCAAAAGCGTCGGATGAATCATGATTCCCCCGATAACCGCTCCCAAGTAAGGGTTGCTGCCAAACTCTTTTGAAGCACTGACCCCGATTAAAATCGGCAAGAAAATAAAGGCCGCGCTTGAAAACATATCAAGCAGCTGCAGCAAAGCAGAATCCTTGCTCATCCATTGAAACGCATTGATCATACCCAACAATCCCATTAATAGACCGCTGGCGACAATAGCCGGAATGATTGGAACAAAAATATTTGAAAGCGTTTTCGCAAATCTCGCAGCTGGATTCAGTTTGTCTTTTGCCGCATCCTGGTGATTTACAGGTTCGTCACGCTCGACATCAACTTCCTTCGAAAAAGCATCGTACACCTTATTGACAAGGCCTGTTCCAAAAATGATCTGGTACTGGCCCGAGCTGCTGAAAGCGCCTTTGACGCCATCAAGCTCTTCTACTTGTGTTTGATCTATCTTTGATTCATCTTTCATCACTAAACGCAGTCTTGTTGCACAATGAGCCGCGCTGATAATATTTTCTTTGCCCCCGAGAAGCTCGGTGAGTCGTTTTGCAGTCTCTTTGTAATCCATTTTGTCTTTCCTCCTTTTATTTAAACAAAAAAGACCCAAAATTCGGCAATGAATAAAGGACATAGCGATCCTTTTTCATTTACGCAAATTTTAGGTCTTGCCTGCTTTACCAGTCACAATCCCGCTTATTCAGATTGAGAATACGCTTTCATCATAAAACATGATAGCGTTTTCGTCAACTGTTTTTTAGTTAAAAAGTTTGATAAAACATTTAGACATAAATTCGTAAAATTTAATTGTGAAACACTTCACAATATCATGCTATACTATCCTCAATCACCAAAGAAAGCAGGAAAAGAACATGGAAACTCAAGCATTGCAAAAGGTTGAACAGTACGCTTTACAAAAACAAAATATATTTGTTTCCAGCAAAATGCGATATTTGCTCAGATCTATTTTGGCCAGCATGTTTATCGGTTTCGGCATTACAGCCGCAAGCAAAACAGGCAGCTATTTCTTCATCGCTGATTCTCCGTTTGCCTTTCCGGCAGCCGCTGTCACATTCGGGGCAGCTATCCTGCTGATTGCTTACGGCGGCGGGGATTTATTTACCGGAAATACCTTTTATTTCACCTATACCGCGCTTCGAAAAAAACTTCGCTGGCGGGACACCCTGTACTTGTGGATGACAAGCTATGCCGGCAATTTAATTGGCGCCATCCTATTTGCCATTCTGATTAGCGCGACAGGACTATTTAAGGAGGCTTCTGTGCACTCCTTTTTGATTCATCTGGCAGCGCACAAAATGGAGCCGTCCGCTACCGAACTTTTTTTCAGAGGAATGCTGTGCAATTGGCTTGTGTGCCTCGCCTTTTTCATTCCGATGTCCCTCAAAGGAGAAGGAGCCAAGCTGTTTACCATGATGCTTTTTGTTTTCTGCTTCTTTATTTCCGGTTTTGAGCACAGCATTGCCAATATGTGCACATTCGCCATCTCACTTTTGATCGAGCACCCTGATACAGTGACACTGACGGGAGCGGTCAGAAACTTAATTCCTGTTACACTCGGAAATCTGGCCGCTGGAATGGTCATGATGGGATGGATGTACTACAAGCTCAATCCCGATAAATAAAAAACTTCCAGAGATCACTCTCTGCAAGTCAAAGCGGTTATTCCGAGAGATCTTGAAGACGCTGGACATGCAGCGTGATATAGCCGGCCTCGGACTCCGGCAAATGCAATTGATATTCATTTTTCAAAAACTCCGCCAGCTCCAGCGCACATTGATAGGCAAATGAATACTTTTTTTGGATGAAATAAAGCATCTCCTCGTCCATATGATGGAGCGCTTCATTTGATTCCAACCGGCTGACCGCGTATCGCAAATGCGTGACAAGGCGTTGATAGGAAATGCTGTTTTCATCCACCTTTCGATTAAAGTAGTTTTCTATTTTTTCTATCATTTCTTTAATCATGGTCGTATGCTTCAGCGCTGAATACATGCTATCCGCATCCATCTTCGCCGTATGGATGTGGAGGGCAATATAACCCGCTTCATCTTCAGGCAGGGACACGCCCAATGTCTCTTTTACATGTCGGATCGCCCACAGTCCGATCCCATATTCTTTTTTATAGAGCGCCTTTATCTCATGCAGCAATTTATTCTGCACAAGCAGCCCATTTTGAACCCTTTCGATCGCAAAGGACAAATGGTCAGAAAGCGCGATATGAATGTGGTCGCTTAGCGGCGCCGCTAGCTCCCCTTCTGCATGGCTGATGATATCCTCAGCGATTTCAATATGCTCCTCCGGCAGCGTTTGCAGGATTTGCTTAAACTTTTCATTCTCGTCGTGCACGACAAAGATCTTTTCCACTTTATTCATAGGAATGAGATCATTTTTCTTTTTTTGAAATGCGATTCCCGGTCCCATGACGATTTTTTCCTGATCATCCTCTTTTATTAAAGCCGCATTGTTGTTTAACACCTTATAGATTTTCAAGAGGCTATCTCTCCCGCCAATTTGCTTTTGACTGGGATTTTACCTCCTTTTGACCGCCATGTAAAGGTGCGGGCCAGCTCTCTCCTGCTTTGGCGATTCCTTGAAGGCTTGCAAACACCTTCTTTTATAAAGCGCGGAGGCTTTCGCTTTCTGCTTTTCTTCTTCATTCACAGCCATCCGCCACTCATAAAACGAAACAAGTCCTGCGGCCTGCACCGCCGCTTTTCTTTGGTATGTACGCTGAGCCGAATAGACCGCGGCAGCCGCAGTTTTTCTGTCCGGCGTCACCCAATTCATCAAAAAGACCATCCACACCCGTAAAGATACAAGCAAACGTTTCATTGAAAAACATCCCTCCGCTTCTTTTTGGCAGGCAGCCTTTTAGCAGCCCGTTTTCTCAGCAGCAGCCCGCGGGAAAAGACGGCCGATTTCTTTTCTCGCAAACTAGCGGCTCTAGCAAAACTCATGACTCTATGATAGACCGTTGAAAGAGAATTCTTTGTCACAATATGAGTGAAAAAACCAACTAGTTTTTAGAAGTTTTGTTGAAAGCTGAAAGAAATGAAATGAAAATTGGAGAACCGTTTCAAAAACTTTATACACAAGTTATCCCAAAGTTAAGAACAACTTAATCACAAGAGATATCCACATGTCCACAATCACCATCAATATTTTGTATAAGAACATATATTCCCACCAACATATATACACAGGTTTATTCACTTATACACAAGGTTCTGTGTATAACTCCTTCCTTATACACAAAAGAAATTCAATAAATGGTTCAAATGACACAAGGATTTTTTTGAATTTTCAAGAAATATATACTAGATCTTCATATTTTTTTAAAACACAAAGGGGGAAACACATTGAAGAATGGGATCATTCGCTTTCTGCTACTAAGTTTCATTTTATTTTTTACGTTATCCACAGGCTTGACAGGCGTACAGGCAGCTCCAGCTGCTTCAAAAACGTCGGCTGACCTGGAAAAAGCCGAGATATTCGGTGATATTGACATGACAACAAGCAAAAAAACAACCGTAATCGTGGAGTTAAAAGAAAAATCCTTGGCAGAGGCGAAGGAAGCGGGCGAAAGCCAAACGAAAAGCAAGCTGAAAACCGCTCGCAGCAAAGCAAAAAACAAAGCGGTTAAAGCGGTGAAAAATGGGAAAGTAAACCGGGAATATGAGCAGGTATTCTCAGGCTTTTCTATGAAGCTCCCAGCTAATGAAATTCCAAAACTTCTCGCGGTAAAAGACGTAAAGGCCGTATATCCGAACGTCACATATCAAACAGACAATCTAAAAGATAAAGACGTCACAATCTCCGAGGATGCCGTATCTCCGCAAATGGATGACAGCGCGCCGTATATCGGAGCAAACGACGCATGGGATTTAGGCTACACAGGAAAAGGCGTCAAGGTAGCCATTATTGATACCGGGGTTGAATACAATCACCCTGATCTGAAGAAAAACTTCGGACAATATAAAGGATACGATTTTGTAGACAATGATTACGATCCAAGGGAAACACCAACTGGCGACCCAAGGGGCGGTGCCACGGAACACGGAACACATGTAGCCGGTACTGTGGCCGCAAACGGAACGATTAAAGGGGTTGCCCCTGATGCCACACTTCTCGCTTACCGCGTGTTAGGTCCTGGCGGAAGCGGCACAACGGAAAACGTCATTGCCGGCGTGGAACGTGCAGTTCAAGACGGTGCAGATGTGATGAACCTGTCTCTCGGAAACTCTATAAACAATCCGGATTGGGCAACAAGCACAGCGCTTGACTGGGCCATGTCAGAAGGCGTTGTCGCGGTTACATCGAACGGCAACAGCGGACCGAACAGCTGGACAGTCGGATCGCCGGGCACATCAAGAGAAGCGATTTCTGTCGGTGCGACTCAACTCCCGATCAATGAATACGCCGTCACATTCGGCGCCTACTCTTCAGCAAAAGTGATGGGCTATGACAAAGAGAATGACGTTAAAGCGCTCAATAACAAAGAAGTTGAGCTTGTCGAGGCGGGAATCGGCGAAGCAAAGGACTTTGAAGGAAAAGATCTGACAGGCAAAGTCGCCGTTGTCAAACGGGGCAGCATTGCGTTTGTGGAAAAAGCGGACAATGCGAAAAAAGCCGGTGCCATCGGCATGGTTGTGTATAACAACCTCTCCGGAGAAATTGAAGCCGACGTGCCAGGCATGTCTGTGCCAACGATTAAACTGTCATTAGAAGACGGTGAAAAACTCGTCAGCTCCATGAAAGCTGGTGAAACGAAAGCAACATTCAGGTTAAGTGTTTCAAAAGCGCTCGGTGAGCAAATCGCTGATTTCTCATCACGCGGCCCTGTTATGGATACGTGGATGATCAAGCCTGATATTTCCGCACCAGGCGTCAATATCGTCAGCACCATCCCGACACACGATCCTAACAATCCATACGGGTACGGATCAAAACAAGGAACAAGCATGGCTTCACCTCATATTGCCGGAGCGGTTGCCGTTATCAAACAAGCTAAACCAAAGTGGAGCGTTGAACAGATCAAAGCCGCGATCATGAATACCGCTGTCACCTTAAAGAACGGCGACGGAGAAGTGTATCCGCATAACGCACAAGGTGCAGGGAGCGCGAGAATCATGAGCGCGATCAAAGCCGACTCACTCGTCTCACCTGGAAGCTATTCATACGGCACATTCTTGAAGGAAAACGGAAAAGAAACGAAAAAAGAAACGTTTACGATTGAAAACCAATCTTCCATTAGAAAGTCATACACACTTGAATACTCATTTAACGGCAGCGGCATCTCCACATCCGGCACAAGCCGGGTTGTGATTCCGGCACATAAAACCGGAAAAGCCACTGCAAAAGTAAAGGTCAATACAAAGAAAACAAAAGCCGGCACCTATGAAGGAACGGTTATTGTCAGAGAAGGCGGAAAAACCGTCGCTAAAGTGCCTACATTGCTGGTCGTCAAAGAGCCGGATTATCCGAGAGTCACCTCTGTCTCCGTCAGTGAAGGAACAGCACAAGGCACCTATCAAATTGAAACCTACCTTCCAGCGGGAGCAGAAGAGTTGGCGTTCCTCGTTTATGACAGCAACCTTGATTTTGCAGGCCAAGCCGGCATCTATAAAAATCAAGGGAAGGGCTATCAGTACTTTGACTGGGACGGCACGATCAATGACGGAACAAAGCTTCCAACCGGAGAATACTATTTACTCGCCTATGCCGCAAACAAAGGGAAATCAAGCCAGGTTCTGACCGAAGAGCCTTTTACCGTGGAATAAGAAGAAGCCCTGCCGATTGGCGGGGCTTTTCAGATTAATTCGCAAATGCTTCCTTTAACAGGCGATAAGAATGGAGCTTATCTTCAAAATGATGCGTAATGGTCACCGCCATGATTTCCTCTGTTCCATACGCCTTACTCAAAGCTAACAGCTGCTCCTTCACCTGTTCTTTCGTGCCGACAATCATTCGATTTCGATTATCAACAATTCGTCTCTGTTCATACGGTGAGTACGTATTTTCCCGAACAGCTTCATACGAAGGAACTCCTTCTAAAGGGATGCCCTGCTCCCCCGCCAAAATCGTGAAATCTAGCACTGCCGCAAGCTCCTCTGCCTTCTCCTCAGTATCAGCACAAAGAACAAATACAGCAACTGCAGCTCGAGGCATGTCTCCTAACACAGACGGCTTGAATCGTCTCTTATACTGTCTGACCGTCTCTTCTCCGCCTTCTCCATTGATAAAGTGGGCAAACATATAGCCAGCACCTGACTCAGCGGCGAGCAGCGCGCTTTCTCCAGATGAGCCGAGCAGCCACACATCCGGCGCGGTGGAAACATACGGCGCCGCCGTCAGGTTCGGAAAACGGTGTTTATCATCCGCCAAATCATGCAAATACATCGTCAGCTCCTTGATTTGCTGCGGATATTGATCAGCATTGCGCTTCCCGCCGTCATTCAACGCCCATGAGGCAATCGGCATGCCCCCCGGTGCTCTTCCAAGCCCAAGATCAATTCTTCCCGGTGTCAGCCCCTCCAGCACACGGAAATTCTCAGCTACTTTATATGCGCTGTAATGGGGCAGCATGACCCCGCCTGACCCCACACGGATTCGTTTCGTCTTCGCCGCTATATGACTGATCAGCACCTCTGGGCTTGACCCAGCCAGCCGCTTTGAAAAATGATGCTCAGAAACCCAGAATCTCTTATATCCAAAATCCTCAGCAGCCTGTGCAAGCGCAACAGTTTGCTGTAATGCTGTTTCTGCAGAGCTGCCCACTGATACTGGAGATTGATCTAATATACTTAATGAAATCATCCCTACCACCTCATCCTCATCGTATCACTGATCCCTTATTTTTTCTCAAAAACCGCTCACACCGCTTATCAGTGTCTCTCGATCATTCGCCATTTATTTGTGACAGCGTGTCTGTATTTGTCGGAATATGTTACACGTGAAACATAAAAACCCCTCCGAACGGAGAGGTTTGCTTTAGTTTTTATTAAAGCCTTTTTCTTTCACATAGTCATTTAAATACGTGCGCGGCTTCTGCTTCATAAAGTTCAAAATTTGATCAGACCATGTTTCTTCCCGCTGACCGTTGGTTCTTTCTCTATAATAATCAGAAATCGTTTTATCATACGCAGCCATGGATTCGCGGAAATCGTCTGCGTTTACATTGTACGTATTCTCATGGTAGACAGCTTGTTTCGGCAGTCTCGGTTTTTTGCCGGAAAGGTTCGCAGGATGGCCTACTGCCAGACCGAAAAGCGGAAGCACATGGTCAGGCGTTTGCAGCACCTCTGCCACTTTGTCCAGATCATTTCGAATGCCGCCGATATAACAAATGCCAAGCCCCATTGATTCTGCGGCAATGCTCATATTTTGCGCTGCCAGCGCCGCATCAATCAAACTGACCATAAACATTTCCGTATTTTCAAGCAGCTCAGAAATATGTTCACCTTTTTCCTCAGCAAGTTGTTGATGGCGATACAAGTCCGCGCAAAATACAAAAAAGTGCCCGTTCTTCTCTACGTAAGGCTGAGGCCCTGCAAGCACAGACAGCTCACGTTTCTTCTCAGGATCGGAAACACCGATAATGGAATACGCTTGGACGTAGCTGGACGTAGACGCAGCCTGCGCACTTTTCACTAATATATCAATTTCTTCAGCTGTCAAAAGCTGATCAGTAAAAGACCGGATCGACCGATGATTCAAAATGGTTTCAATTGTGTTATTCATCACAAGAACCTCCTTATCTATTTTTTATCATATCCGAAAAAAAGAGAACTCAAAAGCAAAATGCTCTGCAACAAAAAAGACAGCCTCCGCCAAGGCTGTCTGCATATTAAGAATTAAAGAGATAACTTCTGTATTTCGTCAGCTGTACACTTGCGTTATACACAATCCCAAAGCCGATTAAGGTGGATAGCGTGGAGCTTCCCCCGTAGCTGACAAACAGCAGCGGAATCCCGGTAACAGGCATAATACCGATATTCATCCCGATATTCTGGAATGTGTGAATAACAATTAACGCCGTATAACCTACGCAAAAGAATGAAGCAAAACGATTGAATGGATGTATCTTGTCAATCAGAACGACAAGCCTGTAGATTAAGAAGAAGAACATGATGACGACAATGGCACAGCCTAAAAAGCCAAATGACTCGCCTATTATAGAAAAGATAAAGTCAGTTGTGCTTTCTGGAACATAAACCTTTAAATTAGAAATACCATTGCCTATAATGCCGCCAGATCCTATTGCCATAATGGCTTGATCAACTTGCCAGCTGTCATTTGAATCTTCCTGCGTCTCATTAGAAACTGAAACCCAAGAAGTGACCCGCTTAATTTGATAATCCTGTATTCCAACTGATTTAGCAACGTCAGGAAAGTTTATGATTACTATTAAAATAAGTGAAATGAATAGGATACCTGAACCAGCAATGATCGCGATCAATTTCCAATTTATACCTGACATGAAAATCATGACGAGAACAATAAACATACATATTCCTGCTGTACCCGCATCTTGCATCAAAATAAGGACAACAGGGATAACTGCGACACCCGCAATCTTTAATAAAAGGTGAATATCATCCCTAAACGTCCGAACTCCTTTAGGACTGGCTTTTCCGATGACTGAAGCAAGCATCATAATCAAACCGACCTTCATGAACTCTGAGGGCTGTATTGTTATTCTCCCAATCCTAAACCAGCTTTTTGCTCCTTTAATGACCGGTGCAATGGACTCAGGACTGATCTTAAGAATAATCAAAGATAAAATACCTATGATAAAAATATATAAACTTAACTTTTCAAGTTGCTCTAAATCAAAGTACAGCAGAACTGTTATCGCAATAGCTCCCAAAAGATAAAAGACAATTTGCTGTATCCAATCCGTATTCCCATACTGCCCAAATTGGCCGGCAGCATAAATCGCCACAACGCTAATGATAAAAAACACACCAAATATAAAAATCAAATCCCCCTGGTAAAAGGGGTTTTGCTGTTTCTTATATCGACTCATTCTATCCCGCCTTACATTTTCATCGGAAAATCACTAATGTTTATTATACATGAACCACGTTCAAGATGACACGTGAAGCTCGTTTCCATTTATGTTTTTTGTGCGCACAACGGCGCTTTTTCAGCTACACGAGATAAGACGTATCATAAACCGAAATGTTTCGATTGATATCAAACTTTCCAAATAAAAAACCCCATATAAATAAGGGGTTAAAAGAAATCCATAAGAAATGGGGGTTTAAACTGAAAAACATCATCAAGTCGTTTGATTTCCGATACGGGTCCTTTTATCATACCTGTTTCATAAAGAAAACGGGCATTTCTGGCGCCAAGGAAGAAAGCGGTAAAAGAAGCTATACTGCATTCTATTAGCTGGTCAGATGACTCTTCTGAAATGACCTGCACTTGCTCGGAATCGACGCGGAAAGTCAGTTGATTCCATGGAGCCCATTGATCTATTACCTTAAAGTGAAAGGGAGCTTTCATGCGGGGTGTTGGATAATTTCGCATAAAACCTTCGACATCGACGATACGTCCCATACTATAAGGAAACACCTCTTGTTTGACACGGGGTTCAGCCGTTAAAAAATCAAGATCTTCCTCCACCCTTACAGTCAGTTCTACTTCATTCAACATCGAGTCATGCTGGCAAATAAAATTCCATAAGCCCCTCTGTGCCTCTCTGTTCAAATAAACAAATTCCCCAACTCGCATGATTTTATTTTTGATGTCATACACAAGATATCCACAAGGCTTTCCATCCTCAGAGATGTACACAGCTTTCATTCCAGAAACCTTCTCTGCCCAATGCTCCTTTGAACGCTTCATCAGCCCGTTATGTTTCGTTCTATACTGATTATAGATGGCATTCACTTCATCTGTTTCACCCTTTTGAAGCCGCCTCACACATCCAGAGGCATCGCCTAGCTTTTGAAGCTGGTCTTTACGATAAGTCAGTCGTTTTTGATAGAAACAGAGCTCCCAGCCAAATTTGCGGTAGAAGGAGATCAGGAACGGATGCAAAAAGCTGATGGTTTGCTTTTCTTTCTTCATGACTAGGAGAGCGTTTCGAATAAGTTCTGTTACTGTTCCTTTTCTTCTATATTCAGGCCAGGTTGCTACCCCAGAAATGCCGCCCATCTTCATCTCCTGCTCCTCAAGCATGACAGAAAAGGGAATGATGTGAAGTTTAGAGAGCAGTTTCTCTTGCTCTTTAATCCCGATAATGGAATGGTTCTCTAAAGCTTTTACTTTCTTTTCTCGTTCCTCCTCACTGAGTTCTTTCTGAAAAGCATATTCTGACATGCGGATCACTTCTCGCCAGTCTTCTCTTTCAAGCTTTATTATCTGGTACATCAACATCCCCCTTGTTTTGAAAGATAGTTCCATACATTCTCCTAGCGAATGAATCTAAAAAAATAAGACGATAGGTCCAGACCATTTCCGTAAAAACATGTATCAATTTCTGGAAAACATGGTATAATAATTGTAACAGAATGTTCACAAAACAACCATAAAACAGACACAACTCAGTTCCTCTATTTCATTTTTGTAAACGTTATCATAAAATGAAAGGAGATGGGTATGATGGACATGTTTTTTGCTTATTTATTGGTTGCCAGCGCAACGCCTCTCTTTATTTGGCTTGATAACAAAAAAGTCGCACTCTCAGCAATTCCGCCAATCATCTTAATGTGGGTATTCTTCTTCTTTTACGCAACTGAAAGCCTTTCTCCACTAGGACACACTCTCATGATTATCTTGTTTGCCGTCAATGTCATTGTCGCTCATATCGCCGCATTTATCATTTACGGTCTTCCGTATCTTCGAAGAAAGCGAAGCAGCAGCTAAAGACAGCAAAAAACCCTCTTCTAACGAAGAGGGTTTTTGTATTATTCGTGGTGGCCTGAATGCTCTGAGTGTTCAGCGCCTCCAGGAGGATTTCCATCCATATGGTCACCGTGATTATAGTGAGCCGCGAAAATCCAGATGGATCCAAGTACGATAACGATCGCGCCAAAGAATCCGAACAGCGTGTTTCCGACTTGGATACCGCCGTTTTCGCTCTCTGTCATGTGCATGAACATGAGAAGCTGCAGCGCCGCCTGAATGAAGGCGAAACCGAAAATGATCCAAAGTTTTGCTGATGAGCTCAGATCAGTGTACACCGCAACCCATAGAGCCAGCAGGGTCAAAACGATAGACAGGGCAAATCCTACAATGTGCTTCCATGGAAAGTGACTGTGTTCAGCAGATTTGTTTGCCATTTTACAGACCCCCCAATCCCATGAGATAGACACCCGTAAAGATGAAAATCCATACAACATCTAAGAAGTGCCAGTATAAACTTGAGATAAAGATTTTAGATGAAGTTTGCGGAGTTAAGCCGCGTTTCTTCAACTGAATCAGAATTCCTGCAATCCAGAAAATACCGATTGTTACGTGAGTTCCGTGAGTTCCAAGTAAAACAAAGAATCCAGACCAGAACGCACTTGTACCGAGAGATGCTCCTTCATGTACATAGTGGACAAACTCGGTAATCTCAAAACCGACGAAGCCGGCACCGAGAAGAAGAGTGATAATTGTCCAAATGACGACGCCTTTTAAACTTCCGCGGCGCATTTCATGAACAGCGATCCCGCAGGTAAAGCTGCTGATAAGCAGCAAGAACGTCATAATCATTACCAGATTCACTTCAAACAGTTCGTCCGGTAAGACACCTCCTGCTGTTCTGTTTTGAAGAACGAAGAAGGTTGCAAATAGTGTTGAGAACAACACAATTTCTGCCCCTAAAAAGATCCAAAACCCGAGAATATTAAGTCTGCCGGTTTCAGATTGATATTCCATAGGCGCGTTAGAATTGCCGTGTTCTGCATGTTCCATAACTCACGCCTCCTTATTCGGAAATCTTTCTTTCCGTCTCTTTTATTTCATCAACACTAATGTAGTAGCCGTTGTCGTATTCGAATGAACGCAGAACCATGCAGAGCAAGACTCCGATCAGTCCGACTACGCCCATCCAGTACCATTCAAAGACAAGTCCAAAGCCGGCGATACCGAAGGCAACAGACATAAAGAACGGTCTGCCTGAGTTGCTTGGCATATGGATTTTCTTGAATTTGCTTTCAGGGTATAACTCTATTTTTTCTTCTTTCATCTGATGGAACGCATCCTTAGATTTGACTTCAGGAAGCACCGCAAAGTTGTAATGCGGCGGAATCGCAGAAGAAGTCGCCCAATCAAGCGTACGTCCCACACCCCATGAATCCCCGCTGATTTCACGAGTAGAGTAGCGGAAGCTGTAGTAGATGTTATAGCAAAGGATTAAGAATCCTACACCCATCATGAAAGCTCCGACAGTTGAGATAAAGTTCAATGCAGTCCAGCCGTCATTCGGTCCGTATGTGTAAATACGGCGAGGCATGCCTTGAAGCCCCAAGAAATATTGCGGGAAGAAACATATATTGAAACCGATCATGAAGATCCAGAAGAACCATTTTCCGATTCTTTCGTTCAGCTTGTGGCCGAACATTTTTGGATACCAGAAAATAAATCCGGCGAAACAAGCAAATACAGTACCCGCGATCAGCACATAGTGGAAGTGAGATACAAGGAAGTACGTATTGTGATATTGATAATCCGCTGCTGCCATCGCAAGCATAACCCCTGTCACCCCGCCGATGACGAAGTTAGGAATGAACGCAAGCGCCCACAGCATAGGCGTTGTAAAGCTGATTCGGCCTTTATACATCGTAAAGAGCCAGTTAAAGATTTTGACCCCGGTCGGGATTGAGATGGCCATTGTCGTAATTGAGAAGAAAGAGTTAACGGACGCACTGTTCCCCATTGTGAAGAAGTGGTGAGTCCAAACTAGGAAACTCAATACGGAGATGGCGATAATAGATCCGACCATCGCTGTGTAACCAAACAATTGTTTTCTCGCAAAGCTTGCGATAATCTCAGAGAAAATACCGAACGCCGGAAGAATAACGATATATACTTCAGGATGTCCCCAAATCCAGAACAAGTTAGCCCAAAGCATCGGCATACCGCCTGCTTCCAATGTGAAAAAGTGAGCGCCGAACAAACGATCAAATGATAAAAGTGCTAAAGCTACTGTAAGCACAGGGAACGCAAACACGATAATAACCATTGTGATCAGTGTTGTCCATGTGAACATTGGCATACGCATTAATGTCATGCCTTTTGTTCTCATTTTTAAGATTGTGACCATAAAGTTGATCCCTGTCATCAGGGTACCGATACCGGCAATCTGAAGTCCGAGGAGGTAGTAGTTCTCACCCGGCCCAGGGCTCATCTCGTTACTTGCAAGCGGCATGTAACTCGTCCAGCCTGCATTCGGAGAACCTCCGATAACGAAGGAAATATTGAAAAGCATCGCCCCTACGAAGAACGTCCAGAAGCTCAGGTTGTTCAAGTAAGGGAACGCAACGTCGCGCGCACCGATTTGAAGAGGCACAACAACGTTGATAAGACCGATTAAGAACGGCATCGCCATGAAGATGATCATGATCGTACCGTGCGTTGTAAAAATCTCATTATAGTGGTTTGAGTCTAAAAAACTGTTATTCGGAAGCGCTAGCTGGGCACGCATCATCAGACCGTCGACACCGCCGCGGAATAGCATGATTACAGCAGCTATAATATACATGATTCCGAGTTTTTTATGGTCAACGGTAGTTATCCATTCAGACCAGAGCCATTTCCATTTTTTGAAGTAAGTCAGTACAAAAATGATGGCAATGGTTGAAAGCGCAATGGAAACTTGTGCGCCCAGAATTAATGGGTCACCAGTTACGAAAAATTCGTCCCATTTGAATTTCATGCGGGCTTCCTCCTTTCCTGATCAATATCATTCTTCTGTATCATCAGACTTCTTAAATTCATTTTCTTTTACGTTTTCAAACGGATCTGTTTTAGAGTGCGGTGAAACGGCTTTGTAGCCAAGGCGTTTGCGCGCCTCCATCGCGTATTCTGCGTCTTGTCCGTGATCAACGTATTTTAAGTGAGTAGAAGAGAACGTTAACTCGTCTACATTTTCAGGAAGCATCAATTGATCATACTTCTCTTTTGTCAGCTTAGGCGCCTCATCCTGAGTCTTTTTCACCCAGCTGTTAAAGTCTTCTTCTGTGACTGCATTCACATCAAACTCTTGGTCCGCAAAATGTTCACCTGTGAAGTTCGCGTTGCGGCCTTGATAAGTTCCCACTTCATCAGCCTGTAAGTATTGGTCCATCAGCATTCCCGCCATCGCGTACTTTTGTCCTCCAAGCTGAGGAATCCATAGCGAAGCCATTGAATCTGCAGATGAAATTTTGAACAAGATCGGGCGGTCTACAGGAATGTTTAAGTAGTTGACCGTTTCAATATCCTGCTCAGGGTAGCTGAATACCCATTTCCAGTCTACCGAAGTAGCATGAACAACAAGAGGCTCTTTGTCCTTTGTTGCTTCAGGAGCTTTTTCTAACGAATATATCGTCTGTACGGTTGGCACAGAAAGTGCAATGACGATTAAAATTGGGATCACTGTCCAGACTACTTCTAAGAACGTGTTACCGTGAATTTCTGGGTTATAAGATCCATTATCTTTGCCTTTACGGTCGCGGTATTTTACTAAAATAATGGTAAATAGAACAAAGACGACCCCGACAATAAACAGCATAAATCCGATAGATAACAGGATTAAATCAGTTTGCTGTTGAGCTACAGGCCCTTTCGGATCTAGTACTGAGGCATTGCTGCATCCCCCAAGGACGAAAACCACAGTTAACAACGCTAATACAAGCAACGGTTTTAATGCTCTGAACAAGAAGATCACCATCCTTCCTATTGATGTAATAAATCTGAGTGCATACTTCCTCAAAATCTTTTCTCTACTTTGTTATGCTATCAAAAAGTTCACTTATTAGCTTTATTTTTTTCTAAACTTCATCCCATTTTCGCTTAAATGTCATAAAATCGACAAAAATCGCTCCAACTTTATTCACATCTATCGCTTAAGATGAAAAGTTTCTAGTTATTTCTGCATATAAGTAAGAAAAGATGATGAAAAACTAATTCTGACAAATAAAGGTTTACCACAATAAAAAACTTAGGTCAATCAAAAATTTCATTTTGTTAAACTTTCTAGTTAGGAATTAATTTTTCCTTGTCTAGCAGCTTTTCACACGATTACCATTTTAACGCACGGATTTTTGAAAGAAAAGGCTTAATCATTCGGCGATATGCTCTGAACTGTTCCCATTTATTAAGAGAGCATCCAATGGTTTAGCTTATACCAAACAGAGGTATGTTATAAGCAAATAAATTCAAAATAGGATGTGTTGCACGATGAGTTTTATCATTTCACTTATTGTCGCTATTATTATCGGATGGCTTGGCAGCCTGTTTGTGAAAGGAGATATGCCAGGAGGAATTATCGGGTCTATGATCGCGGGTCTTATCGGCGCCTGGATCGGACACGGACTGCTTGGCACATGGGGGCCGAACCTAGCCGGATTTGCCATTATCCCAGCGGTGATCGGCGCTGCCATTGTTGTATTCCTAGTAAGCCTGTTAGCAAGAAAAAGAGGATAAGAGTGACAGCGCCCAAAGCGTCAGTGCTTTGGGCGTTTGTTCTGCGATAAAATTGAAAAAGCCTCAACCCTAGCGGTTGAGGCTTTTGACTGGTTTCACGCCTAAATGATCAATAAACCTTTTGAAGGCCTGTTTTCCTTCCGGAGTTTGTTTAAATACACCGGCGTGTTCAAGAATCCGAGCGAATACATGTCCAAGCTCTTCTTTTATCACTTGATCGGCATTCTCTCTTGTTATCGTTCTTTTTTCCATCAGCCGAAGCGCCCAGTCTTTATGCTTTGCTGAGAGCGGATTTTGTTCTAAGGCTGTTTGCGGATCAGCAGAGCATAGCGCCGCTGCCGTTTCTTTCATCTCTTCCTGTAAACGGCCCGGCAATATCGCCAATCCCATGACTTCAATCAGGCCGATATTTTCTTTTTTAATATGGTGGACGTCCTGATGAGGATGAAAGATTCCTAACGGATGCTCCTCATCCGTCCGGTTGTTTCTGAGCACGATATCGAGTTCGTACAAGCCACCCCTGCGCCGCGCGATCGGCGTAACCGTATTATGGGGCGTACTGTCTGTATAAGCGGCTATGCCAGCTTTTTCATCTGAATACGTTTGCCATGTGCGGAATATATGATCAGCGGCTCCAACGACATGATCCGGTTTGTCTCCTTGGAGCCTGAGAACCGACATCGGCCACTTCACTAAGCCCAACGACACACCGGGATGATCATGTAATTCATATACATCCTCCGCTTCCGCACGCGCCATCGGAAAATCGTGTGCCCCCCCTTGGAAATGGTCATGGCTCAGGATGCTGCCGCCGACAATCGGCAGATCCGCATTTGATCCGATAAAGTAATGCGGATATTGCCCGAGAAATGACAGCAGCCTTTCAAATGTTTTTCTGCTGATCTCCATCGGTTCATGTTCACCCTTTAAGACGATGCAATGCTCGGGATAATAGACGTATGGCGAAAACTGCAAATACCATTCTTCGCCTTTCAGGATAACCGGAATGATTCTGTGATTTTGGCGGGCTGGATGATTCACGCTGCCCTCAAATCCGACATTTTCTTTACACAGCAAACACATCGGGTAATTCGTCTGCGTTTGCTCTTTTGCAGCGGCAATCGCTTTTGGGTCTTTTTCAGGCTTTGATAGATTAATGGTCATTTCCAGTTCGCCGTATTCGGTCGGCACCGTCCAATGCACATTTTTGGCGATCCTGTCAGACCGGATATAGTAGACATCCTCTGAATATTGATAGAATTCCTTTGTCGCCTGTTTTGGGCCGTATAATGCTTTTGTCTCTTCAAACTTGCGAATGACCTCGGATGGAGCAGGTACGAAACATCCCATCAGCTTGGCGCTGAGCAAGTCGCGGTACGTGTCTGTATCCGCTTCCATTCGGCCGGTTTCCTCCGCCCATTTGTAAATGGGAGCAAGCAAGTCCGGCAGGCTTTCGGCCTCCTTGATGCATGTGCGGGAGACCTGCTCGGGTTGTTTGATGTCCAACGCTTCATATAGGCGGTTTCTCGTATATTCCCGATCCCAGATCGAAATCAGTTTTCGTTCCAGGCCATACTCTAGCAGCCGTTCCAGATGTTCAATGATACTCATGTGTCACTCCCCCTTTAGTTCTCTCGCTCCCTCTCCGATATCAGCGACATAAAATTCCGCTTTGAGACCTGTTTTTTCTTGATACCTGTCGCCAACCTTTTGGATAAAACCATCAACAAACGCATCCTTTACAATGCTGATGGTGCAGCCTCCGAAGCCCGCTCCCGTCATTCTTGATCCGATGACTCCTTCGTGGTCCCACGCCGCAAACACAAGCTCATCAAGTTCAGGGCAAGTCACTTCATAATCATCCTTCAATGAAAGGTGGGATTCCTTCATTAACCGCCCGATTTCATCTACATTGTTTTCTTTGAACATCTCGGCCGTCTTGATGGCCCGGTGATTTTCATATACGGCGTGCTTTGCCCGGCGTCTGTTCGTTTCATTTCGAATCAGGCTGGAATGCGCGTCGAATTCAGCGGGCTTGATGTCGCCCAGCGAGGCAATATCAAGCGCTTTTTGCAGATCAATCAACGCATCATTGCACTCTTGACGTCTCGTATTATAGCTTGAGTCTGCCAATGTCCTTTTTTTGTTCGTGTTCGCAATGACAAGCGCGAGGCCTGAGACATCGAGTTTGCTATATTCATAATCCAGCGTGTCGCAGTTCAGCAGCATCGCATGATGTTTTTTGCCCATTCCGATTGCGAATTGGTCCATGATTCCGCAATTGACACCGATAAATGTGTTTTCCGCATGCTGCGCCATTTTTACAAGCTCAAGCGCCTCCACTTCAGGTTGAAAATAGCTTTGAAGCACGACTCCCATCAGCAGCTCAATCGAAGCGGAGGACGAGAGCCCTGCCCCGTTTGGGATATTTCCTGAAAACACGATGTCAAAGCCATGGGGAATTGAATAGCCCCTTTGCTGAAATTCATAAATGACGCCTTTCGGGTAGTTGGCCCAGTCGTCTTCTTTTTGATAGCGGATGTCGTCAAGGCGGCATTCCTTGATGCCTGCCTCTTTGAAGTTGTCAGAATACATCCGGACAAGGCCGTCATTTCTTTCTGCTACAACAGCATATGTACCCATTGTCAGCGCGCATGGAAACACATGCCCGCCGTTATAATCTGTATGCTCCCCAATCAGATTCACTCTTCCAGGTGCGAAAAAAAACCGTATCCCCTCTTTTTCTCCGAATACACTTGCATATATCCCCTTTAGCTCTTCCTGCATGTGCAATCACCTTTCATGGTTTTATTTTTTTATTTCCCCTTACTTTTTAAGTGAAACAATGCCCCTGTCACACGCCTTCTTCTTTTGCCTTTTTAAAGACGAGCCATTTGCTTGCAGCATAGTTGACGACAACAATGACCGCGTTATCGAGTATTTTGGCCAAGGTTTCATTTGTATTGAACTGGCCGACAAGAATGATCATCATGCCTAAATCAATGCCGAGAGACAGAACCCGAACGCTGAAAAAAGCTGTGAGCTCCTTCAGCAAGCTCTGCAGGTCATGTGTTTTTTGCTGAAACACATATAATTTATTCGTGATGTATGCAAACAGCACGGAAAAAATCCAAGCGGCGACAGTGGCGGCTTTATAATCGATATTCATGATCTCTACCAATATATAAAAGCTGGCGATGTTCACAATGGTGGTGAAAATCCCCATAATGATATACATAATCATTTCTCTATACTTCATTGATGTTCCTCGCTTTCTGAAAAACTTCTTAACATTTTTGGCCTCACATGTTCTCTGTCCAGAGTAAAAAAAACAGAGAGTGCGTCTAAAAAGCTGCGGAATGTGGCGGGCTGTCCCAATACATATGCTTGTTTAATGATTCCGTCAAGCACTGCACATATTATTTTAGCCGTATATCCCGGATCAATACAGGCGTCAATCAGCTTTCTCTCCTTCAGCCACTTAATATATAACACATTTTCCTCAACCCACAATTCGTACAGCCGGACATAGGCCTTGCATCTCTGAACGACTTTATACGTCGGCATATTCATGGCAAATGAGGCAATACCCCACGACGGCTTATTTATGTAATAGGAATAAAGCAGTTCTGCGGCATGTTTTGCAGCCTCGTCCAATGTCAGCGGTTTCACTGAAACCCTCTCCATTTGATCAAGATACCCGATGATGATCTTTTTTTTCATCTGGCGTTTTTCGAGAAGATGCTGCAGAAAATCCTCCTTGCTGACAAAGTGGACATAAAACGCTCCTTTGCTGTACCCGGCTGCTCTGCTGATATCCTCTACAGAAACCGGATCATACGCTCGGTCAATCAACAAGTCCAAGCCAGCGTCTATAAAACTTTCAAATGTTGCTTCTCTTTTCAATTTAAATTTGTTTTTTGTCATATTTTTCTCCAGGCGGCATGATTACCCTTATCTTACAACGGATCAATCTTTAGCGGTATTTATTTCTTTGAACGCCTATGCTATTCGGTTTCTCTGGGGTCATTTTTAATAGGCTAAATGATTTATTTTCATTTACATACTATCCAGTCAGTATTTAATTGTTTATTATTATAAATAAGATTCATTGGTTATATTAGTCATTTTTTTAGGGAATAGGTAGGTGGTTTTTCCTTCAGTTTGTGAACACCGAGCAACTATGTGTGAAATTTGTTGTACTCGCCTCATCATTGCGCCGGCTGGTGTTATTGCCCGCATGTTGCAGGAAAACATTTTATACAATTGGAGGTTACTATGAAAACTCATGTTAAAAAAGATTTGGACAAAGATTGGCATATGTTAATGCAAGAAGCTAGATCCATAGGGTTAGGCATTCATGATGTGAGGCAGTTTTTAGAATCTGAGACAGCATTGAGAGAGAACAATCACAAAAAAACCGTCCGCCAAGACTAATCCGAACAGGCGGATCTATTACCTCTGGCTTTTCTATCATCTGACCTGAGTTTTCACCATATCCTCTTATTCGAAAGCGATTGCTGCGCCGAGCTTGAGGACAAACGGTGTGTCAGCTAACATACGACAGACAGCCGGTGATGCAATCACCTCTTGGCACATGCATTGCTATTAAGAGGTGATGCGAACCTCCATAACCAGGCTCTGGTAAACAGCAGCTGCGCCGAGAACAAGCGTTATTCGGTGAGGTTTTGAAAGCAAATTCATATATACGCGGCCGAGCTGGAAAACCCTCGCTTGTCTTTCTGCCATTGCGTATACCTTCACGGCTTCCTTCTTTTTTCATCCTCCAGATATTCTTCAACGCATAAACCAGACTTTCTGTACATACCTATTGGTGTACCTTTTTGCTTACGTTTAACCACTAAAGGAGGATAGCCATGTACAAAGCTGATTACAAACAGATTGCTGCAACGCCGTCTTTCCAAGCCTTTTTAAAGCAGAAACGCGCCTTTATTGTTCCTTCTGCGATTTTCTTTTTCGTCTTTTATTTTTCACTTCCTGTTTTGACGTCTTACTTCACTTTTTTGAATGCGCCGGCCATTGGAGCTGTTTCATGGGCTTGGCTGTTTGCCATCGCCCAATTCGCCATGACCTGGATCCTGAGTACGATGTATTCCCGAAGGGCAGCCCATTTCGATCGATATGTAAGCGCTTTAAAATCGGACCTGAAGGGTGAACAGACATGAACATGACTGCTTTTCTATTATTTTTAGCCATCGTCGGCCTGACGCTTGTCATCACATATTTTGCCGCGAGGAAGACGAAAACGACGAGTGAGTTTTATACGGCTGGCGGCGGGCTCACCGGTGTTCAGAATGGACTGGCAATTGCCGGCGACTACATGTCTGCAGCTTCGTTTCTGGGGATTGCCGGAATGATTGCGTTATATGGATTTGACGGATTCTTTTACAGCATCGGTTTTTTGGTCGCTTATCTCGTAGTCTTGTACATCGTGGCGGAACCGCTACGGAATCTTGGAAAATATACGATGGCGGACATGATTGCGGCCCGTTTTAAAGAAAAGAAGATCCGCGGCGTCGCGGCGCTGAATACCATCGCCATCTCTACTTTTTATATGATCGCCCAGCTCGTGGGGGCGGGTGCGCTGATCAAACTGCTGCTTGGGCTGGATTATACCGTGGCGGTTCTCATCGTCGGGGTGCTGATGACCATTTATGTCGTGTTTGGCGGCATGATCGCGACGAGCTGGGTGCAAATCATTAAAGCCGTTTTGCTGATGGCCGGCACACTCGTGATTTCTATCATCGTGTTTTCGAAATTCGGCTTTAACCTCAATACCATGTTTGAGCAGATGAAAACGGTCACTCCGCTTGGCGCTGATTTTTTAAACCCCGGAAATAAATACAAGGTGCCGCTTGAGACTCTGTCGTTAAATTTGGCACTCGTGCTGGGAACCGCCGGCCTTCCGCACATTTTGATCCGGTTTTATACCGTTAAAGATGCTAAGACGGCCCGGACATCTGTTGTGTCAGCGACATGGATTATCGGTGTCTTTTACATTATGACGGTGTTTCTCGGTTTTGGCGCCGCTGCGTTTGTTGGTTTTGACGCGATTACGGCGGCTGATTCAGCGGGAAATATGGCGGCTCCGCTTTTGGCGAAAGCGCTCGGGGGAGATTTTCTGTTTGCATTTGTGTCAGCCATCGCCTTCGCTACCATTTTAGCTGTCGTGACAGGGTTGGTGCTGTCTGCCGCCTCGGCGTTTGCCCATGATATTTACAGCCAAATCATCAGAAAGGGAGAAGCAACTGAAAAAGAACAGATGAAAGCGGCCAGATGGGCTTCTGTCGCCGTGTCAGTGCTCTCCATTCTCCTCGCGATTTTTGCACAGTCCTTAAATGTGGCGTTCCTCGTCGCACTTGCATTTGCGGTGGCGGCAAGCGCAAACCTCCCGCTGATTGTGTTTACGGTCTTCTGGAAGAGATTCAATGCCTCAGGCGCATTATGGGGCAGCCTGACAGGCCTGATTAGCTCGCTAGTGCTCGTGTCGATGAGCCCTAGTGTGTGGGACCCGTCCGGAGGTGCTATATTGACCGGCGATCCGCTCATTCCGCTTTCTAATCCGGGCATTATTTCCATCCCGCTCGGCTTCCTTGGCGCGTGGCTTGGAACGCTCCTGTCGTCGGATAAAACAGTCGATGATGATACGTTTGCGGAAATTCAGGTGAAGGCGCATACCGGCATTCATATGGAACGGGAGTAAATGAAAACCGCTTCGGTATACAGTGTGGTTGACATTCAAAAAAGGCTGTCGAGGTACCCCTCGACAGCCTCAGCTCTCTTGTATAGAGAGCTTCCCTTACTTTTTCTGCTGTTCCTCAGAAATCACTTTTTCAAATACGTCCTTGCCGGCAGCACCCGGAATCACAGTGTCGCCAATGATAAAAGTTGGGACGGCTGTGATGTCAGCTTCTTCGTAGGCGTGCTTTAACGCTTGGCTCTGCACGTCTTGATATGTTCTGACTTCCAGCGCGGATTTGAATGAGTCTCCGTCCAGCCCAACTTCCTCGGCAAGCTTCTTCAAGATATCAATGTCTCCGATATTTTGGCCCTCTTGGAAAAACGCCTGAAAGACACGGGTATTATATTCATGTCCCTTATCGTATACCTTTGCAAAGTGAAAGCCTTCAAACGCCAGGTTTGTATAAGGATGAGGCGAGACGTTTGGAAAATTGATCTCGACTCCTAATTTGTCCGCCATTGGCTGGATGGATGTCCGCCACATGTACTGTTTGGAAGGATCATTGACCGGATCCAGCTGGGGAGATGGGCTTGGGCGCAGTTCAAATGGCATCCACTCAACGTCAACATCCTTTCCTTTTATCGCTTCTTCAAAAGCGGCTTTTCCAATGAAACAAAATGGGCAGACGTAATCTGAATAAACTTTAATGTGTACTGTCATAATACGCTCCTCTCATAATAGGTTGATTGTAAACTGTAACAATAAAAGTTACAAATATTTTTTTTAAAAAAGAAGCCGATAAAGGCTACTTTTATGATTCCAGCAAACGCTGGGCAATATATTCTCCTTTTTTGCAGCCGCCTGGGCATGCATATAATGCAGAACCGATTGTTTGCGTGTATTCGTTTAATGCGTCCTTTGCCGATAGAACCTTCAGCATGGGGATAAACTGATTGTCGGGATTTTTTTGAAAACAGATAAACAGGAGACCCGCATCCATATTGCCGGATTTCGGATCAAGTCCATCTGTGTAAGAGAAAGCTCTGCGCAATATTTGTTTTCCCGTAGACTTCGAAAGGCTGACGTGTGAATGTGGCGGGATTTGATTCAGCTTCACGGGATCTGTTTCCTTTTTCTGGCCGAAAGGCGCCCCCGAGCTTTTTATGCGCCCGAAGGTATCCTCTTGTTCCTTGAGGGAAGAGCGGTCCCATTTTTCAAGGAACATTTTGATTTTCCGAAAGGCCATATAGGTGCCGCCCGTCATCCAGTCAGGCTCACCGGACTGAATCCACACGATCGAGTTCATCAAGGTGTCATCTTTCGTGCTCTGGTTGCCTGTACCATCTTTAAACCCGAAGAGGTTTCGCGGCGTTTCTCCATTTTTTCCTCCGCTTAAAAAGCCTTTATTCACAAAGCGGACCTCACAGGTTCCGGTCGCTTGATTCAACAGATTTCTCAGCGCGTGAAACGCCACTTGTTCATCGTCCGCGCATACTTGGATGCAGATGTCTCCGCCTCCCTGCTTTTGATCAAGATTGTCATTCGGCATCGCGGGAAGAGCGGCAAGGTGCTTCGGCTTTTTGCTTTTCAGCCCGAAGCGGTCCTTTCCGTCTTTTTCAAAAAAACCAGGCCCGAATCCGAATGTAACCGTTAAGTTGGAAGGGGATAAATCAGCAGATTCACCTGTATCCTGCGGCGGCAGAGATTGATTTTTCTGCTCAGCCGACATTTTCTTTCCAGACGTCAGCATTTGTGTCAGACTTGTCCAATTTTTGAATAATGTAATGATGTCGCTCTTCTTTTTTGCTGTTACATCCAGCGCGGCAAAATAGACATACATCTGATGGGCAGTTGTGATACCGGCCTGATGGTTTCCGTAAAACGGGACAACCTGCTCCTCCTCTTGTTCATCCTTTTTTGATGACTTAGCAGCTGTTTGAACTAGCGGAGCAAGACCGCCGAGTCCGCTGGCGCCAATTGCAACTGCCGCGCCTGCCATCGCTCCCCATTTTAAAAAGTCCCTTCTCTGAATTTGTTCTGGCTTTTTTTGTTCATCGCTCATGCTGTGACAAAACTCCTTTTATAGCACATTGGCAATCTCCGACATCGTTTCAGGAAGAGTCGTCAACTTTGTGCTCAGCTCTCTGATTGGATTTTCACTTAATGTATCATAAGACGTATAGAACTGTTCATTTGTTTTGTATTTTGCCATTAAAACTTCAAATTCGCTGAATTCCGTATCCAGTTTTCCCGTCAGGTCAGAGTGATCTTTCACAAGCGCTCTTGTTACTGTTTGATATACAGCTTGGGAACCTTCCAGATTCACCATCAGCTCAACTCATATCATTCGTGAGTTGCGCTCCTTTTCTCTAGTGATATTCGAAATGCCGGCTCCGTTCGCGCCTGCTCCATGTTGTTCAGGTACTATCAGTGATTCAATGAAACGGCCAAGTTCTTTTTCAGCTATTGCCTTTTCGATCCTCCCGAAATGGCTATATGCATCGACTTCAAGGTCGTATTTACGGATCAAAACCACCGCGGCGGAAAATTTGAAACCACAGCAAAAAGCTGCCCTTTATCGGACAGCCTTCAGATGGGATCATGCTTATTTGCCCTTTTTATACGTTTGAATGTCTTCATAAAACTGGCGCGCGGCACCCTCTGGATCCTCCGCCTGACTGATGGCGCTGATCATACTGACACCGTCAGCCCCCGCTTGGATAACAGATGCGGCATTTTCGATTGTGATGCCGCCGATGCCGACAATTGGAATGCCGATGCCTTGGCGGCGAACCGCTTCGATGAGAGATACGCCTTGCACAGCTCTCGTATCCTTTTTCGTTTCTGTCGGATAAACGGGCCCGAGTCCGACATAGTCCGCCCCATCTTCTTCAGCCTGCTTCACCTCAGGCATTGTATGGGTGGAAACACCAAGAATCATATCGCCTATGGCGTCTCTCACCTCTTTTGCGTTAGCGTCTTCCTGGCCGATGTGGATTCCGTCAGCCTTCAGTTTCAGAGCCAGCTCTACGTCATCATTGACAATGAAAGGAACACCGGCTTCACGACAGGCTTCCTGCACGCTTTTAGCGAATGTAAGCCGCGCCTCCCCTGTCAGCGCGTCCCCTCCCTTTTCACGAAACTGGAACAGCGTGGCGCCGCCTTTTAACGCTTTTTGTACAACAGTGACAGGATCGGCATTCGTATTGTTTGACCCCATAATGAAGTAAACAGACAATAACTCTTTCATCATTTCCCGAGAAATACGTGTCATCAGAGAATCACCCTTTCTATTGTCGCCAATTCTTGGACGTCTTTTTCAGTAACAGATGAAAGTTTGTTTAGCAATTCAATCTGAAAGCTGCCCGGACCTTTGTCAGCTGTCTCTTGGGCGGCAAGCTGGGCTGCGACCCCGTATGAAGAAATGGCAGCGATAGCAGCAAACAATGGATTTTCTTCCACAGCGCAAAACGCTCCGACAACAGAAGTCAGCAGACACCCGGCGCCTGTCACTTTCGTCAGCAGCTTATGGCCGTTATGGAGGGTATATACGGTTGATGAGTCGGCTATGACATCGACTGCACCAGTGATCGCAATGACCGTGTTGAGCTTTTGCGCCGCCTGCTGGGCCAGCCGGATGGCATCGCCTCCCCCGTCTCCCGCATCAACACCTTTGATCAGCCAATCGGTCACGCCAACGGTATGGGCAATTTCCGCCGCGTTTCCTCTGATCGCTGAGAGGCGTACCTCACGAATGATGTCACGCGCTGATTCCGTGCGGAATGGTGTTGCTCCAGCGCCGACAGGATCAAGAATGACAGGGACGCCATGTTCATTGGCTGATTTTCCCGCAATGATCATCGCTTCGACTGATTCCTTGCTCAGCGTTCCGATATTTAAAACAAGCGCACCCGCCATCTTCGCCATGTCGGCTACCTCTTCTTTCGCGTACGCCATCACAGGTGATGCGCCGAGGGCGAGCAGGCCGTTTGCTGTAAAATTCGTTACGACGTTATTGGTTATGCTGTGTACTAGAGGGCTCTGCTGGCGGACAGCGGTAAGGCATTTTGCTGCTGATTGTGCATCCATGTTTGCATCATCCTTTACTCTCTTTTTTTGGGTCCCATAAATACGATTTCGTATGTTCAAGCCAGGCTCTGGCCGCAAAGGACAAGTAGCGGTCCTTTCTCCAAATAATGGCGAGGTGCCAGGGGATGACCGGATCGACAAGCGGAATGACCTTCACTTTTTCCGGGTCAAGCCCGCGGCAGATTCGTTCCGGCAAAAGCCCGATCCCAAGGTTGGCTGACACCATCTCACTGATAAAATCCCATTGTGAGGTTTCATAAATGATATGAGGCCGAAATCCGGCCCGGATACATTCTGTCATAATTCGATTATGCAGGACAAAATCCTCCCTGAAGAAAATAAAAGGCTCGTCCTTCAGTTCAAGCAGCCCGCACTCTTTTTCATCTGCCAGCCGGTGGGAAGGGTGAACGACAAGCATTAAGGTTTCTTTTACGATTGTAAACGAATGAAAGATGTCTTCATTTGCGGGAAGAACCACAACGCCGATATCAAGTGAACCGTCCCCAACACCTTCTTGGACTTTTATAGAACCGTCTTCCACCAGCTGAAAGGTGACATTCGGATAGTTTTCACGGAAATCGCCGAGCACTCTCGGGAAAAATCCCGATCCAATCATCGGGGGCAGTCCAATTCGTACGTGCCCTTTCTTGACCTCCATAATATCATTTAATTCTGACGTCAGATTTTGAAATGATTTAATAATTTCCTGCGCCTGCACATACATGCTATGGCCGGCGTCAGTCAGTTCCACCTGCCTGCCGTTTCGGTAAAACAGTTCAATCCCGAGCTCCTCTTCTAAATTTTTGATCATTTTTGATATCGTCGGCTGCGACACATAGAGAGATTGAGAAGCCTTCGTAAAGCTTTTTAAACGGGCGACTTCCAGAAAATATGTTAAATGGCGGATATCCATGTGCTTCCTCCTTTCTATAGACAAAAGGAATACTTATTATTCTTTATATATATTTTACCTATAGCGAGACCTTATGTACAATATGAATATAAGGGAGGCATCAATATGAAAAAACTGTTGCTAACCGTTATTCAAATCGCTCTGTTATTTATATTTGCTCGGCTGATTAATTGGGTGACAGCCCTTCTTCATATAAATATTCCCGGCAGTATAATTGGGATTGTGATTCTTTTCACATTATTACACTTTAACATTATCAAGCTTGAATGGATAGAGCTTGGCGCGGCGTGGCTTCTCGGGGAGCTGCTTTTATTTTTTATCCCATCTGCCGTCGGAGTGATTGAATACGGAGACATTATGTCGAAATTTGGTGTCAGCATTCTGCTTGTTGTCATCATCAGCACGTTTGTCGTGATGGTGTCTACAGGAACGCTTACACAAATCATTGCAAAAAGAAAGGAGAAAAAGCATACGTGTTCATCGGAATTGTAAGTTTGTTTTTAACGGTCTTGGTGTATATAGGAGCAAAAAAGGTATATCAACGCTTTCCGCGTGTCTATACGTCGCCGCTATTGGTAACGCCCGCTGTGTTAGTCGGTCTGCTGCTGCTCGTGAATGTCCCGTACGAGTCCTATAATCTCGGCGGCGAATTGCTGACCGATATGCTACAGCCGGCCACCGTAGCTTTTGCGATCCCGCTATATAAATATTTCCCTGTTTTAAAGAAATACGCAGTGGAAATTATTTTGAACGTAGCCGTCGGCTCATGCATCGCCATTATTTCAACTGCTCTTATTGCGAAATGGCTTCACCTCGGCACCGGCTTAATCGACAGCCTTGTTCCAAGATCAGTGACCACGCCGATCGCTATGAACGTATCAGAAATGATCGGCGGAATGCCTGCCGTCACAGCCGTGTTTGTGATTTTGACCGCGCTGTTAGGCACAGTGATCGGCCCGATGGTGATCCGCTATTTCCGCATTGATAACGAAATTGCGCGGGGCGTGCTGCTCGGCACAAGCGCGCACGGAGCGGGAACGTCAAAAGCATTTGAACTCAGCTCTGTATCCGGCACGATTTCCAGCGTGTCGATGATCTTAGCTGCGATTATGACGCTTTGCGCGGCGCCGTTTTTACTATCATTTATGTAAGAAAACTGTCCTCTCAGGGCAGTTTTTTTATGTGCTGCTCCTTATTGAAAAGCTGGCAGATTACAATATAATGTAATTTGTGGATACTAAAGGAGGCACCCCATGCACAGCTTGCAGGTGAGACGGCATTATGCCGCGTTAAAAGGATTTTATTTATTTGCTTTTCTCGGCACAGGCAGCATCATTCCCTTACTCAGCATGTATTTAACAAAAGAACAGCAGTTAAGCGGCTCACAGGTCGGCTTGATCATGTCACTCGGCCCGATTGTGATGATTTTCTTTCAGCCGTTTTGGGGCATGCTGAGCGACTATACGCAAAAAACAAAGGGTCTGCTGGCGATCTGCACAGCAATCACGGGCATCATTGGATTAGGCTATCTTGCATTTGACGGCTTTCCCCTGTTTATTTTGGTTGCGGCTTGTTTTGCAGCCTTTCAAAGCACGATTATTCCATTATCGGACAGCATTTCACTACGGTACACACTAAAAACAAACGGCAACTACGGCGGAATCCGCCTGTTTGGTTCTCTCGGCTTCGGCGTCGCGGTGTTTGTCATGGGCCAGGTGACGAATCAACTGTACCCCATTCACGTCATTTTTATTTTTGGCTGTGCCTTTCTGTGCATTGCCGCCATATTGGCCTCACAAATGCCCGGCCAGCAGAAAACAAAAACAAAGGTCAATATCCGCAAAGGATTCCGGGAGCTTATCAGCAACAAAACGTTCCTCATCTTTATGATCATCACCTTTACGACATTTGCTCCGAATTTAGCGAACAATACGTATTTCAGTCTATTTCTGGACAAAAGCGGCGCGTCACTTTCCGCTATCGGCCTTTTATTTTTTATCGGCGTGATCTCGGAAATTCCATTTATGCGATTCGCCCAAACATTTATAGATAAAATGGGGCTGCTCAACGTCATTATGCTGTCAGGCGGGGTCTCATTATTCAGGTGGGCGCTCTATTTCACAGCGCCTTCATTATGGATCATTTATGCGACGGTCTTTCTTCAGGGAGTGGCTATCGGTTTATTTATCCCGGCTGCGCTTCAATACGTGAAAAAAATCACGCCAAGCCACGTTGAAGCGACGGCGCTGACCATGTATGCGGCCATCGGCAACGGTTTCGGCAACTGGTTTTGCACCTTTGCGGGCGGGTATATTTTTGATTACGTGTCGATCTTCGCAGTCTACTTGCTTTTTGGTATTCTGGGCATAGCAGGCTTTGGGCTGACATTCTATTTAATGAAGGCTGAAAAAAACAAAAACACACTTCATCAGCCGGCTGTTACTTTTAAACCATAATGACGATAATGAATAAAAAGAAAGGATGAGCGTGATGAACGGGCAACAGCGAAGCAGCATTTCAAAAGGATTACAGGTGGATATTGTATTGAAAGCAGATCAAAAAACAGGAAAACTGACGAGAGGGACAGTGAAGGATATTTTGACGAAGTCGAGCTTTCACCCACACGGCATTAAGGTCCGTCTTGAAGATGGCCGCATCGGCCGCGTCCAGCAGATCATTTCTACATAAAAAAAGCTGCCCCCTGAACAGGGCAGCTTTTCGCTTTATTTTTTCTGCAGAAAGACCACTTTTAGGTAGTTGCCTTCCGGAAACGCCGAAATCGTTTTAAAATCCTCCGGCAGCGTAAATTCCTCAATGATTGTGTAGCGTTCATTGGTTTCTTTAAAGGCTGCGTCGATAAAGCTTTTGAATTTCTTCATGCCGAAGGCGCTGCTGTTTGTGGAAGCAACGATGATGCCCTTGTCAGCTGTAATGGCGATCGTTTCCTTCAGAAGATTTTTATAATCCTTGGCCGCGCTGAAGGTGCGTTTTTTTGTGCGCGCAAAGGAAGGCGGGTCTAGAATAATCAGATCAAAACGCAGATTCTTTTTCGCCGCATACGAAAAATAGTTAAATACGTCCATCACTTTTATATCGTGTGCCTCGTAATCGAGCTTGTTCACGCTGAATTGCTCGATCGTTTTGGCCAGGCTCCGGTTTGCCACGTCCACGCTTGTTGTTTTCTCCGCTCCGCCAAGCGCCGCTGCCACGGAGAATGCACCCGTATAAGAAAACGTGTTTAAGACGGTTTTTCCGTTTGCGTATCGGTCTCTGATCGCCTTGCGCACATGTCTCTGATCCAAAAAGATGCCCGTCATGGCGCCTTCATTCAAATCGACCGCGTATTGGATGCCGTTTTCCTGAATGATGATCGGAAAGTCGCCTCTTTTTCCTTTCACGAAGTCATCATCTTCGACGTATTGTCCAGCCGTGTCGAAGCGTTTTTTCTCGTAAATCGCTTGATAATCAAGATCAAGCTCATCCAAAGCGGAAATCAGCATGTCTTTAAAGGCGTAAATGCCTTTGCTGTACCATTGAACCAGCAGGTAGCCGCCATAATAGTCGATCGTGACACCACCGATACCGTCGCCCTCCCCATTAAACATACGGAAAGCTGTTGTATCTTGAGCCTCGAAAAGTTTGGCGCGCGCTTGCACCGCTTTGGATAATTTGCTGAGAAAAAATGCTTGATCAATCTGTTCTTGTTTATTGCGGGTAAGCGTCCAGCCGACCCCTTTGTTTTGCAGGCCGTAATAACCACGCGCGAGAAACTCCCCGCTCTCAGATACGATATCAACGAGGTCTCCTTCTTTCACGTGCCCCGCACTCCCTGCGAGCGCTTCCTTTTCGATGAGGGGGTAGCCTTTTTTGATTTTTGCAGTGTGTGCTTTTTTTAGGGTGAGTAGCTTCATGTGTGTTCGTCCTCTTTCTGTTTGCTTTCTCTTATCGTACCATAAAACGCCAAGATGTCTGCATTGACAGAAAGGAAAGGTTTTTCTACGATAGACAAATAAGAGTTACGAGGAGGAGCAGCATGGCAAAACGAATTGACCATACAGGCATTATGGTAAGAGATATCAACGCGTCCATCACATTTTATGAAGAGGTCCTCGGCATGAAATTGAAGGATCGCATCACACACACGAACGGTGTAATCGAGCTTGCTTTTCTCGGCTTTGAAGACGGCCCGGAAACAGAAATCGAACTGATTCAAGGCTACAGCAGCGAGCTTCCGACCGAAGGAAAAGTGCACCATATTGCCCTGCTGACGGATGACATCGCGGCTGAATATACAAAAGCGGAAAGAATGAACGCGACATTCATCGACGAAGAGATCACAACACTTCCAAACGGGTATCGTTATTTCTATATCGAAGGTCCTGATGGTGAGTGGATTGAATTCTTTCAGCGGTAAAAATAAAGAACGTACATTTTGTGGTGTACGTTCTTTTTTCATCTATACCAACTGATATGTGTGCCCTCATCGCAAATCATGGCTTCCCAGCCCATAAGCTGAACCAACTCATTGATGTTTCCACCTTTCGCTAAAAAGACAGTAATGAAGGAGTCATATACACTCATCAACACAAAATCCATTTTTTTATCAGTCAACATGAGCTCTGCGGCGGCATCATCAAGAACTGTCTGTAAGTTAGTCTCAGTTATCTCCAGAAAGCCACTGTTTTCGATAATTGGTTCTGAGTAATAAAACTGATTGGCCCCGTTCGAACGAAACACTTCTACCAAACTGGAAATATGAAAATTTGAAATATGGTCCTCACTGGGATAAAAGAGGCCTTCATTTATATTCCCATGTAAAACTTCAGCCAAATCCTCTCTCCCGCACTCATCCCTTAAGGCGCCTATCGACGTCATTAAAGCCAGTGCCAGCTCGGCATTTGTTTGAAAGCCGCAAGAGGACTTGACCTTCTTCCATGAAACGGCTTTGCCTTTTTCCCTTACTTCCTCATCATTTGGATAGATATGTTCATACTCATTTTTTCTCTTTTCTTTCTCCCATCCTTCAGGCATTTGAATAAAAGGAGAAAATAAAATAGCTGCTGATGTATATTCTGCTGGTATTTGTTTTAAGATTGGTGATTCATCATCGAACCATATGTATTCTAGCATTACGCACCCCCTTTACATATTCTAACATCGCTTTTAATTGAAAGAAGCTAATCATCCCAACGGCCCAGGCTGATTAGCTTTAACAACACACATTATCTCAAGATTCACCCGCACTCTCTTCCCGCCATTTTTGATGGTCCCATATTCTGAAAAACGGATAGTAGATAGCACAGGTGATCACAAGATTCACCAGCTGCATAACGGCTCCGGACACTTTTCCGCCTGTCGCCAGGTAGCCTGATATGAGCGGGGGCATCGTCCATGGCACGGCGATTCCCGCCGGCCTTGCCACCAGTCCTGTGCTCATGCCGATATAGGTTGCGGTAATCGTGAGGAGCGGCGCGATGATGAATGGAACGATGAGGAGCGGGTTCATGACAATCGGCATGCCGAAAATGATTGGCTCGTTGATATTAAATAGCGCAGGGCCAATCCCTAGTCGGCCAAGCTGCTTCATTTGTTTGCTACGGGAGCGCACAAGCATCGTCAGGACAAGCGCCAGCGTCGCTCCGCTTCCGCCGACATTGATCCATATTTGAAAAAACTGAGTCGTAAAAATACTCGGCAGCGCCTCGCCCGCCTGAAACGCGAGACGGTTGGCATCCATCGCGCCATACCAAATCGGCGCCATAATTCCGCCAATGATGGAAGCTCCGTGAATCCCGCACGACCAAAGCAGCATCTGCACAAATTCAGCGATCAGGCTTCCGCCGAGACTGCCTCCAAGGATGGAAAGCGGTGTGCCAAGCAAGTCTCCTACGACATTGTGCAGGCTCTGAAAAGGCGTCATTTCAATCAGTAGACGCGCCAGCCACACGAGAAATACAATGATAAAGCCGGGAATCAGCGCGACAAATGATTTGCTTACCGCCGGCGGCACGCCGTCTGGCATTTTGAAGACGATATTCTTTTGAATAATGTACCGATAGATTTCAGTCGAAAACAAAGCGATCAGCATGGCGACAAACAAACCCTTGCTGCCAAGCAGTGTGATCGGGATTCCGCCCCCGACCATGATGGATTCCGTTGAGCCATTCGGCGTAAACGGCACCTCAAACGGCGTTGCCAACAGAAATGCGGCGATTGATATCGCGCCGGCCGACAGCGCATCGACACCATAGCTCTCCGCCAGCCGATAGGCGATTCCAAATGCGGCGATCATCGCCATAATATCAAACGAAGCATTAACGGGATAACCGAGTTTATCGGCCCACTGATCTCCAAACACACTCGCCATGAAATCAGCATAACCGGGAATCGGCAGGCTCGTTAAAATTAAAAAGACAGACCCGATAATAATCAGCGGCATGGTCAGGATTATGCCGTCACGCAAAGCGCTGAGATGCCGCTGCCCGGCAATTTTCCCGGCGACAGGCATGATTTTTTCTTCCATCACCCGAGTGAATGCGCTCATCTGAAAAGCCCCCTTTTTTCATTGCTTTGTAAACAACCTTCGCAATGTTTTCTTTATCTTATTTTGAAAACGCTTACAAATTCATTCGGAAAATTTCCTCTTCCTGCGGAAAAAAACTGCATTCTACTGGACATTCTTGTCAATGAAAAAATTTTTCCTCCTAACTATTAAACTGTCTTTTTTCTCCGATATATATATCAAACATCATAGAAAGAAGGAGATGAATCATGAAAAACGTGTCGTGCAAGCTTGCCATATCAGTCACTCTGTTTTTCAGTTTGCTCGCCATAAGCCCTTTCGCGCATGCGCAAAACAGCAGCGGGAAAGAAGTTATTGTGGTTTATAAAAACAAAGCGGGCAAGGAAACCGTCCTTGACAGCGATGCTGAGGTTGAACAGCAGTATAAGCATCTTCCGGCTGTAGCCGTCACAGCTGATCAGGATACAGTGAAAGAATTAAAACAAGATCCTGATATTTTGTATGTGGAAAACAATGTCTCATTCACCGCAGCAGGCAGCACGGATTTCAAAGTGCTGACAGACGGCACTGAGGATACTGAAAACTTCGAACAATGGAACCTTGAACCCATTCAAGTGAAGCAGGCTTGGAAGGAAGGACTAACCGGCAAAGGTGTCAAAATCGCAGTCATTGACAGCGGAATCTCCCCCCACGAAGACCTGTCGATTGCCGGCGGGTATTCAGCTGCCAGTTACACCTCTTCTTACAAAGATGATAACGGCCACGGAACACATGTCGCTGGGATTATCGGAGCCAAGCATAATGGCTACGGAATTGACGGCATCGCACCGGAAGCCCAAATATACGCGGTTAAAGCGCTTGATCAGAACGGTTCGGGCGATCTACAAAGCCTTCTCCAAGGAATCGACTGGTCGATCTCACACGGGATGGACATCGTCAATATGAGCCTTGGCACGACATCAGACAGCCAAATCCTTCATGATGCCATGGACAAAGCATATGAACAAGGTATTCTGCTTGTCGCGGCCAGCGGTAACGACGGGAACGGCAAGCCAGTGAACTATCCGGCGGCATACAGCAGTGTCGTAGCTGTTTCAGCAACAAACGAAAAGAATCAGCTTGCCGGATTCTCTACAACTGGAGATGAAGTTGAATTTTCAGCGCCTGGAACCAACATCACGAGCACGTACTTAAACCAATTTTATGCGACAGGAAGCGGAACTTCCCAAGCGACACCGCACGCCGCTGCCATGTTTGCCTTGTTACAGCAGCGTCATCCTGCCGAGACAAACGTGCAGCTTCGCGCAGCTATGCAAAAACATGTCGTTGATCTTGGAACCGCAGGCCGCGATCAACAATTTGGCTATGGGTTTATCCAGTTTAAATCGCAGGAAGCAGATTCTGCGTATGCTGCCGCACAGCAAGCGGTGAAGAAAGCGGAACAAACAAAAACGCAAGCCGATATCAACAAAGCGAGAGAACTCGTCAGCCAGCTGCCGGATTCTGACGCCAAAACAGCCCTGCAAAAAAGACTGGATAAAGTACAGTCTTTCAGAAATGTAAAAGACGCGAAAGATAAAGTCGTAAAAGCTGAAAAATATAAAACACAGCAAACCGTTGATACAGCACAAGCTGCCATTAACAAGCTGCCGAATGGAACAGACAAAAAGAACCTGCAAAAACGCTTAGACCAAGTAAAACGCTATATCGCATCAAAGCAGGCGAAAGAAAAAGTGGCGAAGGCGGAAAAAAGCAAAAAGAAAACAGATGTTAACAGCGCACAATCAGCCGTCAGCAAGCTGCCAAAAGGTTCAGAAAAAACATCCCTGCAGAAACGCCTTGCCAAAGTAAAAAACAACAATTTAAAAACGGCGAAGCAATCCGTATCTGCAGCAGAAAAGAAATCAACTCACACCAATGCGGTAAAAGCGCAATCAGCCGTCAATCAGCTTCAATCAGGCAAGGACAAAACGTCATTGCAAAAACGGTTAGACAAAGTGAAGAAAAAAGTGGCAACAGCCGAAACAAAAAAGGTTAAAACCGCTAAAGACAAAGTGAAGAAAGCGGAAAAAGACAAAACGAAAAAAGCAAAGACATCCGCTCAGTCTGCAGTGAATCAATTACAAAAATCCAATGAAAAAACAAAGCTGCAAAAACGGCTGAATGCCGTTAAACCGAAAAGGTAGCCAAAAAAGCCTGTCAGCCTCTCATTCTAGGCCTGACAGGCTTTTTCCATTCTAAAGAACATCGCACACAACCTTTTTCCCATTCGCCGCACAGGCGTTTCCTACTATTGATATCCAGTCATGAACAGCATAAAATGAACGTTATTACAGTTATCACCACATATGGAGGGATTGTGACTGGTCAGCAGGCAAGACCCAATGATGCAAAGGGAGTATTAGTGCCTAATAAACAGGGCATTTTAACCCTTCTTTTCGTGTTGGGCTCATAACGGCGCCATGGACAACCCCATATCCTTTTTTTCATGCTCCGTCACCGACGCGGGCATTTTTTGTTGTCCCTGCTCGTTTTGTCATTTTGAGCCGGTATTTCTCACTTTTTTCATTTTGATTGTCAACTTTTCATTTGATAGGATGAACAAGCCGACTTTTTTTCAGCAAAGGAGGTTTTGATTGCTTGCAAAAAGAGATTGCAAACGAATTGTTGGTCCTCATAGGAGGAAAAAGCAATATTATCAGCATCAGTCATTGTACGACCCGTCTTCGTTTTGAGGTAAAAGACGAGACGAAAATCGATATACATGCCATTAAACAGCTGCAAGGTGTGCAGGGCACCTTTTTCCGATATGGGTTATTCCAGATTATCTTTGGAGCAGGCGTCGTCAACAAAATATATAAAGAACTCATTCACGTGTGGGAGAACGCGCCATCTGAAGAGCCTGGCCAACAGAAAAGCTCCAGCCGGAAGCTGAACCCTGTCGCAGCTTTTGCAAAAACGCTGTCCGATATTTTTGTGCCGATCATTCCGGCCATAACCGCAAGCGGCCTGCTCATGGGATTGATTGGCATGATTAAAGTGTTTCACTGGTTCGCAGCCGGAAGCCCTTGGATCAAAATGCTCGACCTCGTGTCCAGCACAGCCTTTATTTTGCTGCCGATTTTGGTCGGCTTCAGTGCCGCACGGCAATTTGGCAGCAATCCCTATTTAGGGGCAGTGATAGCGGGGCTTCTGACGCATCCCGATCTTCTGGACCCGTCTATGCTCGGCAGCAAAACCCCCGCTTCTTTAGACTTATGGGGGCTACATATTCCAATGATGGGCTATCAAGGCTCCATTATACCGATTCTTTTTTCCGTTTATGTCATGAGCCGAATCGAGAAGCTATTAAAGTCGATCGTGCCGAAGTCGCTTGATGTCGTCATCATTCCCTTTACTACGATCTTGATGACTGGGTTCCTCGCGCTGATTGTCATGAATCCCGCCGCGTCCATCATCGGCCAGATCATGACACAGTCGATTGTTTATATTTATGAACACGCTGGCATCGCCGCAGGCGCCCTATTCGGAGGCATCTACTCCACTATCGTTCTATCTGGCTTGCATCATAGCTTTTATGCGATCGAAGCAACACTGCTTGCTGACCCGCATGTCGGTGTGAACTTTTTAGTTCCGATATGGTCGATGGCGAATGTGGCCCAAGGCGGAGCGGGACTTGCGGTCTTCTTCAAAACGAAACAATCAAGCCTGAAAAAAATTGCGCTCCCCGCTTCCCTGACCGCGTTTTTAGGCATTGTGGAGCCGATTGTCTTCGGAGTAAATGTCAAATTGATCCGGCCTTTTATCGGAGCTGCCATCGGCGGCGCGATTGGCGGAGCATACGTGGTTGCGGTACATGTGGTGTCGAATTCCTACGGGCTGACAGGCATTCCGATGATTTCAATCGTGCTGCCGTTCGGTGCCGCCAATTTCGTTCATTATATGATCGGTTTTTTGGCCGCGGCCGTCTCTGCTTTTATAGCTACACTGTTTCTCGGGTTTAAAGAAGAGACAGAATAACTGGATTTATTCGTTTTCATTCATAAAACGGGGGATGAAAGGACAAAAAAGCTATGAAAATTAAAAGAATCTTAAATCATAATGCTATCGTCGTAAAGGATCAAAATGAAGAGAAGATTCTCTTAGGTGCAGGAATTGCGTTCGACAAAAAGAAAAATGATATTGTCGATCCGTCAAAAATAGAAAAAACGTTTGTCAGAAAAGATACTCCTGATTATAAGCAATTCGAAGAGATTTTAGAAACCTTGCCGGAAGACCATATTCAGATTTCCGAGCAAATTATCTCCCATGCCGAAAAAGAGCTAAACATCAAAATCAACGAGCGCATTCACGTCGCTTTTTCAGACCATCTGTCCTTTGCGATCGAACGACTGAGCAATGGAATGGTGATCAAAAACCCGCTGCTGAATGAAATCAAAGTCCTTTATCCGAAGGAATTTCAGATTGGCTTATGGGCTCGAGCGCTGATTAAAGACACACTGGGGATTCACATTCCTGATGATGAAATCGGCAATATCGCCATGCATATCCACACAGCAAGAAACAATGCCGGAGATATGACACAGACGTTAGATATTACAACAATGATCCGTGATATTATCGAGATTATTGAAATTCAGCTGTCCATCAACATTGTGGAAGATACCATTTCTTATGAACGGCTTGTGACCCATCTCCGCTTTGCGATTCAGCATATCAAAGCGGGCGAATCCATATACGAGCTGGATGCAGAAATGATCGAGATTATTAAAGAGAGATTTAAGGATGCATTTCTTTGTGCCCAAAGCATCGGCACATTTGTGAAAAAGGAATACGGCTTTGTGTTCCCTGAAAAAGAATTATGCTATATCGCCATGCATATTCAGCGCTTTTACCAACGCTCTGTCGCGCGCTGAGGCAAACAAAAAAAACGCTTTTGAGATGATCAAAAGCGTTTTTTAAAAATTTATTGGTTCATCGCCGGATTGCTGATTGTATTCCACTTCGTATACGACATGTAATGGAAATACTCATCGCGATACGGATGTTTGGTATTGGAGTTCCAAGGTTTTTCTCCGCCGCAGAAGTGGACAATGGCCGGGTTCTCTCTCGTTTCTCTATAAAGCTTTTGGCCTGACAGCGTCGCAGGCGTTTTTAGTTTTAATATGATATAGGTTTGAGCGTTCCAGCGTGGATGAAGTTCATACCACTTATCGTATAAGATCGCATTCAGCGCGTCTTGGTCGTGCAGCACAAGAAAATCTTCGTCTGGGTGTTCATTGATAAAGTTGATGACTTTTTCTGTGATGTTCTGCTTTCTCCAAGATTCAAAATCAATCACCATGATACCTGAGTTAAAATACTTCCCTGTATCAGTGACATTCATTTCTTTCAGGCGTTCATGCTGCCCCGCATCTTCAACAGCAGCGACCGTATATGGCGCAATATCCAGATCCCACAATTTCGAAATATCTTCAAGAATAATCGCGTCACAATCGATATAAATCATTCGTTTGATGCTCTCATCCTTAATTAAATCAGGAATTGAGATGCGGTAATACGCCGCTTTTGTAATATGGCTGCTTTCTACCGCATGTTCATACATGTTGGTATCCACTTCTAAAAATTCAATCGGCACACCGAATTTCAATGTGGTTTCTTCCAGTCTTTTTTTGTTATCAGTCTCAATTCCGCCATCAATGACGTATAATTTGACCTCTCTCTCCCGGTCCATGTTTGTCAATAAAGAAACGAACATTCCACCTAAATGACGAGCATAATTATCATCTGCGCATGACACGATATGCATAATTTCATCTTTCTTCAATGGTATTCATCTCCCTTTGTGTTGTACAAGTTACATTCCCGATTTCAGAAAATAAAACACTATTCAACAATATTTTTTAAAACAGAATGTGCTATACAACAAAAAAGGAATCACTTTTTGAACATGCGGTAAAGCCAATAAAGGATGTAAAAGCTTGCGATCGTAATGGCTTCAGCTGAGGCAATATACCATGGCCACGGCCCGAGAACATCCAAGAGAGAAGAGCCGCCCGGTTTGTTCGTCAAATACATATAATTCGCGCCAAGCCAACGATCAATCAAGTAAATACAGACGCCGTACACATTGACAATCAGGACAGTCATCCATAAAGAGCGCTGGCCCATTCTGTAAGTGCCGATCACCGCCAACAGCAGACAGGACAGAAACACGGACCCGTGCGACATAAAAAAGAGGATATATCGGATATGCGGAAATGAAAACATACCGAGGTCAGGTGTCAAAAGCGCCTGCATCGAGCTTGCAATGCCGACAAAATATAGAAATACAAACAGTCTCCAGCTTTTAGTCACCAGCATAATGGCTGACAAATACACCGATAGATCACTGAGCTGGAGAGGCAATGAAGTGCGCACCGACCACCTGCCCGTAGCGATCATCCATATTTGATAACCGATTTGCGAACCAATCAGCAGAAACACAAACAAATAACGCAGAAACTGGCTGGTCTTAGGCCGCTTGACTGCCTCGCGGAATAAAAACAACAGAATGGCCAAAAGAGCGATTATCACTAATGTCACCACATGCTCTGCAGAAAAAAGATGAAACGGGTCATGTTTATAGACGGCTTGAACATACTTTTGCAAGATAGCACACCCCCGTTTGCGGGTTTTTGTTTATTGTGGTGTTGTATGGGTCTTTTTTATTCAATCAAGTGAGAAAACAAGAACAACTGCCGATCTTCTCGTCACTTTAGAGCTCCTCTCTTCAAAAAGCGAGGCACAAAGAAAATATGATCATCCAAGTCGGCAAACGCAAGTTTTTAAAACTCCAATAGCCCAATATCCCAAAACGCTTATGACTCTCCATTCATAAGCGTTTTTTGCAGGTATAAAGCACTGTCTTTTCAAAAACGCTCTCCATTTTGCAGGAAATTCCCTTAGCTTCCCGAAATATTCCCCATCCATACATTAGGGAGGGTTATGTCCGATGAAAAAGCTTTTGACTGTAGTGACGTTGGCTGTTTTAACTGCCGGAACAGTTCTTTTGCCGGCACAGAGTATCACCCCTGCCGCGCGTGCTGTACAAATATCAGATAGCGAGCGAGAGCTTCCTTTCAAAGCAAAGCGTGCGTACTCAACCATTTCCCAGCTAAGTGAAGCCATCGGCCCCAGAATAGCCGGAACGGCCGCTGAAAAAAAGAGCGCCCTCTTCATTGCTTCTTTCATGAGAAAAGTAAAGCTTGATGTGAAGGTACAACGATTCGATATTCCTGACCGGCTCGAGGGAACGCTGTCTTCAGAAGGAAGCGATATTCTTCTACGGGCGGCATCCGGCTCAGCCCCGACTGACAAACAAGGGCTGACAGCTCCGCTTTTCAATGCCGGCTTGGGCTACCCAAAGGACTTCACCGCTGACGCCAAGGGCAAAATCGCCTTGATTTCAAGAGGAGACCTTACGTTTTACGAGAAAGCCAAACATGCCGAAGCCGCCGGAGCCAAGGCTGTCATCATTTATAACAACAAAGAAAGCCTCGTGCCTGTGACGCCAAATCTGTCAGGCAATGAAGTCGGCATCCCTGTTGTCGGCATTAAGAAAGAAGACGGAGAAGCCCTTGCCCAGCAAAAAGAAGCAACCTTGCACCTAAAAGCATTCACAAACCAGACCTCCCAGAACATCATTGGGATCAAAAAACCGAAGAACTTCAAACATCCAGACATTGTGTACGTGACGGCCCATTACGACAGTGTTCCTTTTTCGCCCGGAGCAAATGACAACGGCTCAGGCACCTCTGTCATGCTGGAAATGGCGCGCGTCTTAAAAAGCGTTCCTTCTGATAAAGAAATCCGCTTTATCGCTTTCGGCGCAGAAGAGTTGGGCCTGCTCGGCTCATCTTATTATGTAGATCATCTGTCGGAAAAAGAGTTGAAACGAAGCGAAGTGAACTTCAATTTAGACATGGTTGGCACAAGCTGGGAGCGTGCGTCTGAGCTGTATGTCAACACATTGGACGGCCAATCGAACGATGTTTGGGAATCCAGCCGGACGGCCGCTGAAAACATCGGATTTGACAGCCTGTCTCTGACACAGGGAGGGTCATCTGATCACGTGCCATTCCATGAAGCCGGTATTGATTCCGCCAACTTTATTTGGGGAGACCCGGAAACCGAAGAAGTCGAGCCGTGGTACCATACTCCCGAAGACTCGATCGAGCATATCAGCAAAGATCGCCTCCAGCATGCCGGCGATCTTGTGACAGCCGCTGTCTATCAGGCTGTGAAAAAAGAAAAGAAACCGAAAACCAAAAAGAAACAAATGAAGGCCAAAGCCTCTGACATTTATGAAGATATCAAATAAAAAAGACGGCACTTAGCTGCCGTCTCAGATTGTTGACAAAGTCATAAAACGGTTTTTGTTTTATGACTTTGTCATCTTTTCAGCGTGATTGAAAACCCTTGAAGTCTAGGAAGGACGAGCATTGGAGCACAGCGAATGTAGCAATTCGTGAGCACCAACGCGCAGGACTGACAACGAATGCGAGGGTTTGTCGACACGCTGAGACGGCACTTAGCTGCCGTCTTTTCTAATCCACCTCTTTCTTAATCCCCAGCATTTTCTCATCAAGATAATGGGCGATCTCCGCTGCTTCCTTCAGTTCGTCTGTTAATTGCTTCGGAACGTCATTATTCAATTTATAGTAAATTTTATGTTCAAGGCTCGCCCAGAAATCCATCGCGATCGTCCGGATTTGAATTTCTGCTTTGACGTATTCCACACGGTTTGTTAAATTCACAGGCATCTCAATGATCAAATGCAGGCTTCGGTAGCCGTTCGGTTTTGGCGTCTGAATATAATCCTTCACCTTTACGATTCGCAAGTCATCATGCTGCTTTAAGACATTCACGACATTATAAATATCGGAAATAAAGGAACAAATGATGCGCACACCGGCAATGTCGTGAATGTGCTCTTTCATTTCCTTCGTCGTAATCTCGCAGCCCTTTCTCATTAACTTATTCACGATGCTTTCAAAGCTTTTGACACGGGATTTCGTATGTTCAATCGGGTTGTGTCCGTGAATAAGGTTATACTCCTGGCTGATAATGGAGAACTTTGTATTCAGTGCATCCAGCGCAAATTTATAAACTAATAATTCATTTTTCCAATCTTCCATTACTGTTTTCAAATCGTCCATATGCGTTACAGATAAATCCATTTCCATCATCTCCTTTAACGGATCTTTATCCGCTGTCCATGTACTAGACGTCCTTGCTTCCAGTATGGTTTTGTGAATTTTTTTTACAAAATGTGATCGAATGTAACAAAAAAAGACCGCACGAAACATACGGTCTTTCTTTTTACCGGAAGTAACTGATCAATAACCCGATCGAGAGCAGGAATCCGAAAAATGTGTTGGTTTGGGCTGTGGATTTCATCGCCACAATCATGTTCATCGGTAATTCTTTTCGGACGAAGCCCTTCACTGCCTGAACCGGCTTAGGCACGCTCAAAAAGACGACAAACAGCCACGGGCTAGCGGCACCGGTGATGACCAAGCCGACAATCCAAATATAAGCGACAGCAAACGACGCGGCTAAGAGCGTAACAGCTCCCTTATGCCCCATCAAAATCGCCAATGTTTTGCGTCCGCCTTTTTTGTCCTCTTCAATATCGCGAATGTTGTTCGATAGGTTAATCGCGCCGACAAGAATTGCAATCGGGATCGAAATCAAGATGCTTTGCAAATTGATTTTATCTGTTTGAATGAAAAACGAAATCAGCACAAATACCGAACCCATGCAAATGCCCGAGAATAACTCACCGAACGGCGTGTACGCAATCGGCAGCGGCCCGCCTGTATACAGGTATCCGATCGCCATGCCGACGAGGCCGATCAGAGCCAGCCACCAGCTGCTGCTTGCGCAAATATAGACGCCGAGCAATATAGCAATCCCATATGCTGCAAGGGCTAATTGCAAAATCGTAATTGGCTTCATTCCGTGGCGTACGATCGCCCCTCCGATTCCGACAGATGCTGCTGTATCTAACCCGCGTTTAAAATCGTAGTATTCATTAAATAAGTTCGTCGCGATCTGGATCCATAAGCAAGAAAACAGCATAGCCAGAAACAGCAGCAGATCAACCTTGACATAAAACATCGCCAATACCGTTCCGAGCAGCACAGGCACAAATGATGCCGTTAACGTATGAGGACGGGTTAACTGCCAAAGGATCTGCCCCATGCTTTCTTTTTCCGGCGCAGTCTGACCCTCACCCTTATTTGTTTGGTTCATCTTCCTCTTCCTTTCTATTAAAAGGCTTACTTTTTTTCAGCCGGCGCTTTGATAAAAACTCCTTTTGCTTCCTTATCTATCATAATGACTTCTCCCCCATTTCACAAGATACCGAAAGAAGGCGTTTTCTTTCTTATTATACGCTTTCCGCCCCGATTTCATCAGGTTTCTGCTTTCACTAGAACGAACAGATACAGAAAAATTTTTTTAAGTGCTTTACGCTTTTTAAAAGTTAAAAAGATCGTTTTAACCCCTTCTGTCTTATCCTTTTATTATAAATGATCACCAGGCAATTCATTTTTTTCCCTATCAGGCATAAAGATTCATTTTCAATAGCAAAACGCCGATATATTTATTTGAGGGAGTTTAGGGAAAAAATGAAACTTTTTGCGCACCTAATCGTCAATACTCATGTGATTGTCGAAAAAACGGGAAAGGAACTTTTGATATGCTGCAATTGATGAAACAGCTGTATGAAAAGCCCGCTGTCAAGTGGACATGTCATACAGGTTTTTATTTGATTATACTTCTTGTTTTGTTTTTCATGTATGGTTTTCACACCGCGAATACCGGTTCATATATTTATAACGATTTCTAATTGGAGAGAGAATAACGATGAAACTTTTACATGCTATTCAAACACATGCGGAATCTTATCCGCAAACCGATGCCTTCCGCTCTCAAGGCCAGTCGCTCACATATCAGGAATTATGGGAGCAGTCTGACCGTGCGGGTGCCGCGATCCAAAAACGCGTTTCTGGGGAAAAGAAATCGCCTATCCTTGTGTATGGCCATATGGAGCCGCACATGATCGTTTCCTTTTTAGGAAGCGTCAAAGCGGGACACCCTTATATTCCCGTTGACCTGTCGATTCCGTCCGAGCGGATTGCGAAAATTATCGAAAGCTCTGGAGCAGAATTGCTGATCCATGCAGCCGGGCTTCCAGTTGACGAACTCGGCCAGCAGATTCAGACGGTTTCAGCAGAAGAACTGCTGGAAAACGCGGACGGCACTGTTAGCCAAGATCAATGGGTCAAGGATCACGAGACGTTTTACATCATTTACACTTCCGGAAGCACGGGAAATCCTAAAGGCGTGCAGATTTCCGCCGCGAATCTTCAAAGCTTCACAAACTGGATTTGCGCAGACTTTCCAGTCAACGGAGGAAAAACATTTTTAAACCAAGCGCCGTTTTCATTTGATTTATCAGTCATGGACCTTTATCCGTGCCTTCAATCAGGCGGAACGTTACACTGCGTGACAAAAGATGCTGTGAATAAGCCGAAAATCTTATTCGAAGAGCTGAAAACATCTGGTCTGAATGTGTGGACATCAACACCTTCCTTTGTGCAGATGTGCCTGATGGACCCGGGTTTCTCACAGGACTTGCTGCCTGATGCGGACACCTTTATGTTTTGCGGAGAAGTTCTTCCGGTTTCAGTTGCAAAAGTTCTGCTTGAGCGTTTTCCGAAAGCAAACATCTTTAATACGTACGGCCCGACCGAAGCCACAGTGGCTGTCACATCGGTTGAAATTACGGATGATGTCATCAGCCGCAACGAATCGCTGCCAGTCGGCTTCGCCAAACCTGATATGAACATGTTCATTATGGATGAACAGGGACAGCCGCTTCCTGATGGAGAAAAAGGAGAAATCGTCATTGCGGGGCCAAGCGTAAGCCGAGGCTACCTTGGTGAGCCTGAGCTGACGGAAAAGGCGTTTTTCTCTTATGAAGGCCAGTGGGCATACCGGACTGGTGATGCTGGCTATATCCAAGAGGGTCAGATTTTCTGCCAAGGACGTTTGGATTTTCAAATCAAACTTCACGGCTACCGAATGGAGCTCGAGGAAATCGAGGTCCATGTGAGACAGTCTCAGTACGTTCGCTCTGCTGTCGTGATTCCGTATCAGCCAAACGGAACAGTTGAATACCTGATCGCGGCCATTGTGCCTGAGGAGCATGAGTTCCAGAAGGAATTCCAGCTGACAAGCGCCATTAAAAAAGAGCTTGCCGCTTCCCTTCCGGCGTATATGATCCCCAGAAAATTCATTTACCAAGATCACATTCAAATGACGGCTAACGGAAAGATAGACCGGAAACGCATCGGCGAAGAGGTTCTTGTATGACGCCTTACAGTTCGTTTTTATTCTTTATACTGCTTGGCATTCTCCTTCTGCCGACGATCATTCTCGGCCTGAACGGAAAAAGATTTCAAGCATACAACATGTTCATATCTATCATTATATTGGCATTAATTTTTTCGCACGACGTACACGGGGTCATCGCACTGTGTCTGTTTACGATATGGCAAGTGCTTTTGATCAGCGGCTACTTGGCGTACAGGCAGAAAGCGAATAGCGGCTTTGTCTTTTGCGGAGCTGTGATCGCGGCGATTCTGCCTTTATTTTTGTCGAAAATATGGCCGTTTCTTTCACACCCGCAGCCGCATCACCCGGCACAAAACCTGATCAGCTTTTTAGGAATTTCATATTTAACCTTTAAAGGCGTTCAGCTGATTATGGAAGCAAGAGACGGTCTGCTGAAGGAACAGCTGCCGCTCCACCGCCTGCTGTATTTCATCCTGTTTTTCCCGACGATTTCCTCCGGCCCGATCGACAGATACCGCCGGTTCGTCAAGGATGAACAGAAGGCTTGGACGAAAGACGAATACGCCGATCTATTATATACAGGGATTCATAAAATCTTTATCGGTTTCCTGTACAAGTTTATTATCGGCTACGCAATCAACACGTACTTCATCATGAACCTTCCCGCGATCACGCATCATAAGATTCTCGGGAACCTGCTGTACATGTATGGCTACAGCATGTATTTATTCTTTGATTTTGCCGGCTATACGATGTTTGCCGTCGGGGTCAGCTATATTATGGGCATTAAATCACCTGAAAACTTTAATAAACCGTTTATCAGTAAGAATATTAAAGATTTCTGGAATCGCTGGCATATGTCTCTGTCCTTTTGGTTCAGGGATTATGTGTTTATGAGATTCGTATTTTGGATGACAAAGAAAAAGTGGATCAAAAACCGCATGGCCGTCTCAAACATCGGGTATTTCCTGCTGTTTATGCTGATGGGGGTTTGGCACGGGCTTGCGCCGCAATATATCATCTACGGCCTCTATCACGCCGTGCTGATGACGTGTTACAACTTTTTCGAGAAGTGGAATAAGAAATACAAATGGCTGCCGTCCAACCGCTGGACAACCGCTCTTGCAATTGTGATCACTTTCCATTTCGTTTGCTTCGGATTTTATATTTTCTCAGGAAAACTATTTCATCACCACCATTAAAGGAGAATAGAAAGCTATGGAATTTAAACAAGAGGTATTAGACGTTTTAGCAGAGGTTTGCCAGGATGACATCGTAAAGGAAAATCCTGATATTGACATTTTCGAAGAAGGTTTGCTTGACTCTTTTGGAACAGTAGAATTGCTGCTTGCGATTGAAAACCGTTTTGATATTTTAGTGCCGATCACTGAATTTGACCGGGATGTTTGGAATACGCCTAACAACATTGTAAATCAGCTGTCTGAGTTGAAATAATGAAAAAGCGTTTTTTCGGTCCAATTATTTTGGCGTTTATTCTATTCGCAGGCGCCATCGCAGTTCCATCTTCATGGCTGTCAGGCTTCATCACCGATAAGCGGGTGAAAGAGTCGGCAACAGCCTTGAACCCGAGTATGTTTCAAGGGCTTTATTTACAAGATCAAATGCTCAAAGATCCGGAATACCTTCCGATTTACGGATCTTCTGAGCTTTCCCGACTGGACGAGTTCCACCCATCTAATTATTTTCAGGTGAACAATGAGGGGTTCACGCCGTACCTTGTCGGCAAAGGCGGATCACAGTCATTGATTCACTCTTTAAACTTCGCTGCCCATATGGATCAGCTGAAGGGTAAAAAAATCGTATTCATCGTGTCTCCGCAATGGTTTATTAAGCGCGGGTCTGATGAACAGCATTTCGCGCCGAACTATTCCGCGCTGCAAGGGCTTGATTTGGCATTTAACGAGCAGATCGACCCCGATGTGAAAAAGAAAATGATGAAACGCATGCTGCGCTTTAAGGCCGTGCAAAATGACGCGATTCTATGCGAGCTGTACAAAGCAATCGTAAACGGCCAAACGTGGAAAGTGAACGCGCTGAAGCCGGCGGCAAAAGTCTATTACAGCATGCTGGAAAAGAAGGACATGTATTATTCAGCAATGGAGTCATCCGTTCCAAAGCGTTATATCTCGCAGTCAGTAAAGGACCAGTCATGGTCAGAATTAAATAAACTCGCAGATCAGTCAGGAAAACGCCACTCCGGGTCTAACGATTTTCACATTGACAATCCTGTATTTAAAAAGCTGAAGCCGAAAGTGCCTAAGCTGAAAGGGAAAAACAAAGGAAAATCGTATGCAGTGTCACCGGAATACGGTGATTTTGAGATGATGCTTGATATCCTGAAGGATGCGGGGGCAGAGCCTATGTTTGTCACCATCCCTGTTAACGGAAAGTGGTATGACTACACTGGCTTCCCGAAAAAAGGACGTACTGATTATTACCAAAAGGTGAATAAACAGATCAGAGCCAAGGGCTTCCAGGTTGCTGATTTCTCAAAGCATGAATACGATCCGTATTTCATGAAAGACACCATTCACATCGGCTGGAAAGGCTGGGTGTATGTCGATAAAGCAATTGACGAATTTTATAAAACCGGAAAAGTCACATCATCCTGAGCATCTCATAGGACGCGGCTGCATATTTCCTGCTAAGATTTGAAATAGTAAAGGAATCACAGCCAACTGAATAAGAGGTGTTACATCAATGAAGATGACAGGCAATACCGTGTTAATCACAGGCGGTTCTGCGGGCATCGGGCTTGAACTGGCCAAGCGGCTGCTGGAACTTGGCAATGAAGTCATTATTTGCGGGCGCAGCGAAGCGCGTCTGACAGAAGCGAAGCACAAGCTCCCAACCATCCATACAAAGCAATGCGATGTTGCAGACCGTTCGCAGCGGGAAGCATTGTATGAATGGGCTGTAAAGGAATTCCCGAACCTGAATGTTCTCGTCAACAACGCCGGCATTCAAAAGGAAATCGACTTTACAAAGGGGACGGAAGAGCTTTTTGTGGACGGAGATGAAATTGAACTTAATGTCCAAGCGCCTGTCCATTTATCAGCCCTTTTCACGCCTCATTTGATGAAGCAGCCCGAGGCGGCAATCGTTCAGGTCACATCCGGGCTTGCGTTTAACCCGTTAGCTGTTTATCCGGTGTACTGCGCAACGAAAGCGGCCCTTCACTCGTTCTCGCTTACGCTGAGACACCAGCTCCGTGACACAAGCGTGGAAGTGATTGAAATGGCGCCTCCTATGGTTGACACAGGTTTAAACCAAAAATCACGCGATAAACAAGGCCTGACGTACCGCGGCATATCAGCTGAGGAATATGTTCAGTATGTCTTGGACGGGTTGAAGGACGACAAACAAGAGATTACAAATGAACGTGTCGAAGGTCTTCGGAACGCCACTCGAGCCGATTACGACAGGGTGTTTGAGCAAATGAACACGCAGGAGAATTAATGTCTCCTGCTTTTTTCTTATGAATTTCTTACAAATTTGAGCAAACCTATTGCGAATATTTGTTGAAGGTATACAATAGAATATAAATTATTTTCAAATAAGTTTGATAATACAAACAATTTAACAACAGGGAGATTGACCATGACTAAACAAGAGATTCGCGTTGAATTGACAACGGCAAAAAAACCGAAACCAGATGCAAATCAGCTTTCGTTCGGAAGAGTGTTTACAGACCACATGTTTGTAATGGACTATGCGGCGGATAAAGGATGGTACGACCCAAGAATTATTCCTTATCAATCCTTTTCAATGGATCCGGCTGCAATGGTATATCACTACGGCCAAACCGTGTTTGAGGGGTTAAAGGCTTACGTCACAGAGGATGACCATGTCCTGCTTTTCAGACCGGAAAAAAATATGGAGCGCCTCAATCAATCAAACGACCGCCTCTGCATTCCGCAAATCGATGAAGAACAGGTACTCGAGGGCTTAAAACAGCTTGTCGCGATTGATAAAGACTGGATTCCGAATGCGGAGGGCACATCCCTTTATATCCGCCCGTTCATCATCGCCACCGAGCCTTTCCTTGGTGTTGCGGCATCTCATACGTATAAGCTCTTTATCATTCTCTCTCCGGTCGGCTCTTATTATAAAGAAGGCATCAAACCAGTCAAAATCGCTGTTGAAAGTGAATTTGTCCGTGCGGTAAAAGGCGGAACGGGAAATGCCAAAACCGCAGGGAACTACGCTTCAAGCTTAAAAGCGCAACAAGTAGCCGAAGAGAAAGGATTTTCTCAAGTGCTCTGGCTGGACGGGATTGAGAAGAAATACATTGAAGAAGTCGGAAGCATGAACATCTTCTTCAAAATCAACGGTGAAATCATAACGCCGGTGCTGAACGGAAGCATCCTGGAAGGCATCACGCGCAATTCTGTCATCGCCTTGCTGAAGCATTGGGGACTTCCTGTTTCAGAACGGAAAATTGCGATCGATGAGGTCATCCAAGCCCATAAAGACGGCATCCTTGAAGAAGCCTTCGGAACTGGTACAGCAGCAGTTATTTCTCCAGTCGGCGAGCTGATCTGGCAGGATGAAACACTTGCGATCAACAACGGTGAAACAGGAGAAATCGCAAAAAAACTGTATGACACGATTACTGGCATTCAAAAAGGCGCTGTCACAGACGAATTCGGATGGACGACCGAAGTCGCAGCGCTTACTGAGAGCAAGTAAAAAAACCGGCCCACTGAAGGCCGGCTTTTTTTACGCTTCAATTTTGTTAAAGAACTGCTGCAGGTACGCTTTGTGCGCCTCCAGCATGTCGTCTAAAATCTCTTTTGCCACTGTGTCGGACGGAACGAGCGGGTTAATCGTCATGGCGAGGAGCGCTGTTTGATAATCGCCTGTAACCGCCGCTTCTGCCGCGACACGCTCAAAGGATTTGATTTGCTGGACGAGGCCCCTGACAGATACCGGCAAGTCGCCGACAGCAATTGGCTGAGGGCCGTTTTTCGTCATTACGCAGTTCACTTCCACCGCGGAATCGTCTGGGATACTCGCGATTGCCCCGTTATTCATCGTGTTCACCGGCTGAATGTCGTGTTTATCATTGTAAATGGAGCTGATTAAATTACACGCGGCATCGCTGTAATAAGCACCGCCCCGTTTTTCCAGCTGCGGCGGTTTGATCGCGAGATTCGGGTCTTTATAAAGGTCGAACAGTTCTTTTTCAACCTTCTGCACAACTTCAGCGCGGGTGCCTTCCGTTTGTGATGCTTCCAGTTCGTGCTCCAGCATTTCTTTTGTTTTGAAGTAGTAACGATGGTAGCCGCAAGGGATGATATTGAGCGCTTTTAAAAATTCCGGCTCCCATTCTGCGCCTGCGATGTTTTTCATTGTCATCGCGTTTTTCGGGTCCCCCATCGCTTCGATGACTTGATCCTTCACACTGACGCCGTCCAGAAAAACATCAAGCCCGAACACCATATGATTCAGTCCGGCGAATTGGACGTCTACGCGGTTCACATCTACGTCAAGCGCTTTGGCCACGCCCATTTTGATGCCAATTGGAACGTTACAGAGACCGACGACTTTCTTCAGGTTAGAGTAGCGAAGCAGTGCTTCTGTCACCATGCCGGCCGGGTTTGTGAAGTTAACGAGCCATGCGTTCGGGCAAAGCTCTTCCATGTCCTTTGCGATTTCAAGGATGACCGGAATCGTGCGCAACCCTTTAAACAAGCCTCCCGGGCCGTTCGTTTCCTGGCCGATGACGCCGTATTTTAATGGGATGCGCTCATCCTTGGCTCTTGCCTGCAGAAGTCCGACGCGGAATTGAGTCGTGACAAAGTCTGCGTCTTTCAGCGCTTGTCTCCGGTCGAGCGTCAGATGAATGTCGATCGGGACACCGGCTTTTTCAACCATCCGTTTGGCGAGCGTGCCGACAATATTGAGCTTTTCTTCGCCCTCCGGGATATCGACGAGCCATAATTCACGAACAGGCAGCTCATCATACCGTTTAATCAACCCTTCCACGAGCTCGGGCGTGTAGCTTGAACCTCCGCCAATCGTTACAATCTTCAATCCTTTTGTCATATGCTTGCTCCCCTTTGCTCGGTAATCTTTTCATATAACGCAATGATTTCCGCCGCCATATCCTTCACTGTCATCGCATTCATTAAATGATCCTGTGCATGAACCATTAGAAGCGTCATTTCCGTTTTTTCTCCACCCGCTTCACTTTGGATCAGCTCTGTCTGATAGTGGTGGGCTTTTGACAATTCCTCCGCGGCTTCTTGAAGCTTGTTCCGCGCTTCTTCTGCGTCACCGCTTTTCGCAGCGGCAATGGCCTCCATTGCGGAGCTTCTTCCGTTTCCTCCGTGAAGGATGATTTGAAAAATAATGTGCTCCATTTTCTCATTCACGCGATTCACTTCCTTTCTCTAGAGAGCCGCTTCTTTGTCATCTAATATGGCCGGCTTTTGAGTTAGCTCCAGATCGGTTTCTTCTTTCAGCTTCTGCTTATCCCACATTCTGAAAAACGGATAGTAGACAACAAAGGATACAACGATATTAATGGCTTGCATGACCGCGCCTGAGACTTTCCCCCCTGTCGCCAAGTACCCTGAAAAGATCGGCGGCATGGTCCACGGCACTGCGATTCCCGCCGGTTTGGCGACAAGGCCGGTGCTCATTCCGATGTAGGTGAGTGTCAGCGTGACAAGCGGCGTGATGATAAACGGAAGCAAGAGCATCGGGTTCATGACGATCGGCATTCCGAAAATAATCGGTTCGTTGATATTAAAGATGGCCGGTCCGATCGCAAGCTTGCCGAGCTGTTTCATTTGTTTGCTTCGAGCGCGCAGGAACATCGTGACAACCAGTGCCAAAGTGGCTCCGCTTCCGCCGATATTGACCCAGATTTCGAAAAATTGCTGGGTGAAAATGTTTGGCAATGCCTCACCGGCTTGGAAGGCAATCCTGTTGGCATCCATGGCGCCGTACCAAATCGGTGCCATGACGCCTCCGACAATGTTAGCGCCGTGAAGGCCGCAGGCCCATAGAAGCATTTTGACAGATTCTGCTACAAGACTTCCCCCGAGGCTTCCGCCAAGAATAGAAAGCGGCGTTCCAAGTAAAACGCTTACAATATTATGAAGGCTTTCAAACGGTGTCGCTTCAACAATCAGACGGGCCGCCCAAATCAGGAAGATGACGGCAAAGCCGGGAATTAACGCGACAAATGACTTGCTGACAGCCGGCGGAACGCCATCCGGCATTTTGAAGACCAAATTGCGCTGGATAATGAGGCGGTAAATCTCTGTCGACACCATCGCGATAATCATGGCGACAAACAGGCCTTTGCTCCCCATCAGCGTGAGCGGAATTCCGCCGCCGACCATGATTTCTTTCGTCGTACCGTCCGGTATAAACGGCACTTGATAAGGTGTCGCCAACAGAAATGCCGCTAGTGAGATGGCTCCGGCTGACAGGGCGTCAACGCCGTATTTCTCGGCGAGCCGATAGGCGATGCCGAACGCGGCGACAAGCCCCATAATTTCAAAGGTCGCGTCGACTGGATAGGCCAGTTTTTCAGACCAGGAGCTGCCAAACGTTTTTGCCATAAAATCAGCGTATCCCGGGATCGGGAGGTTGCCGATGATGAGAAAAAAGGAACCGATGATAATCAGCGGCATTGTGAGGATGATACCGTCACGCAGCGCCTGCAAATGACGTTGTCCCGCAATTCTTCCCGCTATAGGCATGACCTTTTCTTCTAAGATCTGATTGACTTTATTCACATAGCCCGCCCCTCTCTATGACACATGTCCAAGCTGCTCAGCTGATTTCAGCACTTCCGCCCCGTTGCACGTGCCATAATGGACGGTATTAATGACGTCTACCGGAACCCCCTTTGACTCTCCTAATTTTTTCAGCTGCGGAAGCATGTAACGGACTTGCGGGCCGAGAAGCAGTACATCCGCTTTATCGATATGATTCTGTACAGAATCGCCTGAAACTGCCCAAATGGTATAGTCTTTTCCTTGTTCCTGCGCACTTTTTTCCATCTTGCTTACCAGTAAGCTGGTAGACATTCCTGCTGCACAAACGAGTAATATATTCATATAAAAGACCCCCTAGAGTTTGATCAATTTTGTTTAGTCCTGCTGTTGGTATCATCATATTATGAAATCGCTTTCATAAACACTCAAGGTTTTTCCGCAGGAAACGGAAAAAAGGTATATACAGGCTGTCAGCTCGGCATTTTTTTGTCAAACACATCTGACAGCTCTTGATACGAACGGCATTTGATCAGCTGGTTCACCGCCGCCGGGTCATCCAAGATGCTGCCGAGCAATCTATACATGCTTTGCAAATCCGCTTTGTTCTCCTTTTCAACACAAAGCAGACAGACGAATTGAACACGATGGTCCTCCCAATCTATCGGCTTTTCGAGCGTGCAAACGGCCCAAAACGTCGTTTTTGTCTGCGGAACGAGCGGGTGCGGGATGGCGACAAGATTGCCAAAACACGTTGGCGACATGTCTTCTCTTTCAAAAATGGAATCTATGATTTCTTCATTGGCGTAGCCGCAATCAACCGCTTTCTGCCCTAAAAATTGAATCACTTCTTCTTTTGAGCGCAGATCCTTCTGAAAAAAAACGAGTTCTTTTTTTAGGTAGCGGACCGCTTTTTCTTTTTCATCGCTCAGAATGGATTCGATTTTTGTAAAGTCGGTTCCGCCCAAGAGTGTGTTGACCTTTAGCACTGGTACAGGGAGCTCTTTTTTGATCGGAATGGTGCTGATGACTACATCAATGGAGTCATAGGACATTTGGTCAAGACTGTAATACTCAGCGGTTCCAAGAATATCGAGCCGCCTTCCGAAATGGGAGCGGAGTTTTTCTCGCAGCAGCTGGGCGCTTCCCGCGCCAGATGCGCACACAATAATACAGCGTTTCGGCGGGACCTCTGTTTTTTTCCGTTCAATCGCGGCACCAAAATGGAGAGCCAGATATCCAATTTCATTTTCATGAATATCGATGCCCGTCTGTTCCTTTATGACCATCCCCGCAATGATTCCGGCTTCAAAAGCGAGCGGATAATGTTCCTTGATCGCTGCCAGCATCGGATTTCGAAGATTCATGCCGTATCGGTTGCGGCTGATCGCCGGCTTCACATGCAGCGCCAAGCCGATTTTCAGCTCTCTGTCATGCAGAATGCCAAGCTTCAGTTCTCGATCAACGGCTTTGATCATAGCAAAAGTCAGCTGATCGGTTTCTTCGTCTATTGATGTTGTCTCCTCCCCGCATTGCGGCAGCGTCATTCGTTTTGTGCCGAGGAGGTGCATGGCGATATAGGCCGCCTCGTCTAGCGGAAATGTAACGGCGAGAGCTGATTCCAGCTCTTTTATAATGGCTTCGGCAGCCTGATATTCTTTTTGATGCAAGATATGATCCATATCATCCTGAAAAAAAGAAACATAGTTTTCCGTCCTGATCCGTTTACAGGCGATGGCGATATGGATGATGAGATTGTTCAGCCCCAAGTTAGAGAGAGGAATACGGTCGCTTTTCATTTTTTTCAGGATAGCGGACCGGATGATCTCAATTTCTTCTTTTGGCAAAATATCAGCCTTTTCATTCAGAACATCAATCTCCGTTTCTCTTTCATCAACAATGTACTCGGCCATACAGTACCGCATTTGCACCTCGTCCCCGCGCAGTTTGAAGCCGTAATTCGGACGGGTTTCCATAACGATGCGGTAAGGCAGAAGCCGTTTCTTTACTTCTTTTAAATCCGTTTGGAGTGTAGATTTTGAGATAAATAGTTCTTCAGCCAGTTCATCTAGCTTGAGATAATGCTCCGCCAGCAGCAGCCGTTTCATAAGATAGGCCATTCTCTCCTCCGGCAACACCGGCAGGCCCTTTTTTTGCTGAAGCACATCTTGCAGCAGGGTTCTGAATATCTGCTCGTCATGAATGCGGAGCTTGTAGCCGGAGCCTCTGGCCGAGTGGATTAAGGCGCCATGGCCGCTCAGCACGCTTTGCAATTCCTTTATATCATTGCGGACCGTCCGCGTCGTTACGTTTAGTTGCGCGGCAAAAAACGAGCTCGTCACCGGGGCTTCAGCCGCCATCAGCAAGCGCAGAATTTCACGAAGTCGCCCATGAATCATGAGAAAAACCTCCTATCAAGTAGATGCGGGAATAAAGTGAATAGGCAGAAAGGATGGTGAAGGAATGAAATGTACATAAATTCTATAATGGTGAGAATGGCAAGTCAATGAACATCGGGAGGGCACGAGGGAAAACGGACCCATAAAAAAACAGACGGGTTCAGCCGGCTATCAGATTGCTGACAAAAGCCTAACACGTTCACGTGTTAGGCTTTTCCGCATGATTAAAAACCCTTGAAGTCTAGGGCGGGCAAACATTGGGAGCGGACTTTCAAACGAAGTGGCGGCGGCGTATAGGCAGGACGCCCCGAGAATGTAGCAGCCGTTCCCCACTTGGAGTTTTATCACGAATGCAAGGGGTTGCTGATATGCTGAAAAGCCGGGTTCAGCCGGCTTTTCGGGATGAGGACGTGTTCTTTTGTTTAGACGCCTTGCGATCCTTCATGATTTTCCGAACAATCGGGTAAACGACCGGCGCCCATTTGATAACGGTTTTGATCATCTTTTTCAACGCTCCGATTCCCCCTTCTTTTTTCTCACCATTCCCCTGATTGCCTTTTGCATAAACATGCTAACGCGACACGTACCTGTTTCCCGTCACCCAGAAACGCCACGGATAATCCCGCGCCTCTCCACTGTTGTCAATGCCGATGCGCGGGCCCGTTGAAATGTCCTCCGGTGTATACCCGCTTTCGATGTAAAGCGGCTGTTCCGTGATCCAGCGTCCATAGTCATTCATCGTAACGCCAAGCGCCTTGGTCAGCTTTCCGGGTCCGTTTGTCCATTCCCTCGGACGACGGCCCGGCCTCCTTTCCTCCATTAACAGCTGGCCTTCATGGGGCTCAATCGCCCTGATTAATACCGCTTGCGGGATATCTGCTTCTGCGGCGACGACATTCAGCAACGTATGGGTATGCATGACGTATGTATACACGCGCCCAGCATCCGCAAACATAATTTCAGTCCGCTTCGTCCGGCGATTGTTAAAGCTGTGGGCCGCTCTGTCTTCAGCCCCCATATAGGCTTCTGTTTCCACGATATAGCCTGACGCTGTGCCTTCGTCTGTTTCTTTGACCAGAAGGCAGCCGAGAAGCGCCGGGGCAAGCTCAAGGGCGTTTTTTTGGTAAAACGTGATGGGCAGCGGATGTCTTTCTCTCGTCACAAAGCGACCTCTCCTTTTACCGATTTTTGTACATTGTACCATTCCCGAACCCGCTGAAAAAAAAAGCTGTTTTAAAATCTTTCCATTCAGGGAATATTGATACCGTTCAAAAAAGGAGGGTCAACCAATGAAAGATGATCATCAAAACAAGCATCACGGAACAAATGCCCAAAGCAGCGAGGATGCGCTTTCTCATAAGACATCCGGGAAAAACGAGTCAGAGGATACTTTGACGAACAGGCAGGGGCACCCTGTCACTGACAACCAAAATGTGAGGACGGTCGGGAACAGAGGGCCTACAACGCTTGAGAACTACGATTTTCTCGAAAAAATCAGCCACTTTGACAGGGAACGCATTCCGGAGCGGGTTGTCCACGCCAGAGGGGCGGGGGCACACGGGTATTTTGAAGCTTATGGAACCTTTGGAGACGAGCCGATCTCAAAGTACACCAGGGCCCGGCTCTTTCAGGAAAAAGGCAAGCAAACGCCGGCATTTGTCCGTTTTTCTACGGTGAATCACGGCAAACACTCACCTGAAACATTGAGAGACCCGCGCGGTTTTGCCGTTAAGCTTTATACCGAAGACGGAAACTGGGATTTGGTCGGGAACAACCTGAAAATCTTTTTTATCCGTGACCCGCTGAAATTCCCGGATCTTGTACACGCATTTCAGCCTGATCCAGTGACCAACATCCAAGATGGTGAACGTATTTTCGATTTCATTTCTCAGTCTCCTGAAGCGACACATATGATCACTTTTTTATTTTCGCCTTGGGGCATTCCGGCCAACTACCGGCAAATGCAGGGTTCGGGCGTACACGCCTATAAATGGGTGAATGAGGAGGGCAAGGCCGTTCTCGTGAAATATCATTTCGAGCCAAAGCAGGGCATCCGCAACCTGACACAAAAGGAAGCGGAAGAGATTCAAGGGAAGAATTTTAACCATGCAACACAGGATTTGTATGAAGCGATTGAAAATGGCGATTATCCAGAATGGGAAGTCTATGCCCAAATCATGAGCGACGATGAGCATCCTGAACTGGACTTTGATCCGCTTGATCCGACAAAGCTGTGGTATAAAGACGATTTCCCATGGAAGCCGATCGGCAAACTCGTTCTGAACAAAAACCCTGAAAACTACCATGCGGAAGTGGAACAAGCATCATTCGGAACGGGAGTGCTTGTTGACGGGCTTGATTTCTCAGATGATAAATTACTTCAGGGGCGGACGTTTTCCTACTCTGATACGCAGCGCTACCGTGTAGGCGCAAATTACCTGCAGCTTCCGATTAACTCGCCGAAAAAGCATGTCGCCACCAACCAGGAAGGCGGGCAAATGCTATACCGGACCGATAGAGCAGAAGGCCAAAACCCGCACGTCAACTATGAGCCATCCATTATGGGCGGACTGACGGAAGCGAAGCAGGATGGCAAAGATCATACGCCGCATGTCGAAGGTGATGTGAAGCGTGAAGCGATCGACAGAACGAACAACTTCGGGCAGGCTGGAGAGACCTATCGGAGATTTTCTGAATTTGAACGGAACGAATTGATCACGAATCTGGTCAATACCCTTTCCACATGCCGAAAAGAAATTCAGGATCAGATGATTGAAAATTTCACAAAAGCTGATCCCGACTACGGAAAACGTGTGGCGGAAGGGCTGAAAAAAGTCTCAGAAAACAACAGCAACGGACCGATCGGCACAACAGAGACTAAGCAGGCTGCCATGCAGGCTGAACAGGAGAGCCATCCGTCTGATCCGTATTAAACATAGCGTACAGGACTTTTTTTAGGTCCTGTTTTTTTATTTTCTATTGAAACACTTTCAGCATTTGTGTTGTACTGGAAGAAAAGGGTGGAGAGGAAAGATGGAATTACAGCAGGACATGATGTCTCAGAAAAAAACAATCGGCGCTTTAGACCACGCCGTTTTTTTATGCATGGTATTTTGCTTTTGGTTTTCGAGCTATATTTACGTGCCTGTTTTCAGCCTGTATTTGGAGGACCTGCACTTTTCATACGGTGCCATCGGCATCATTCTCGGCAGCTACGGGGTGACGCAAATCCTTCTTCGATTTCCGCTCGGCTTGCTGTCAGACATCCTGTTTTCTATACGCAAGCAATTGTTAATCTGCGGATTTGGTTTTTCCGTCCTCAGCAGCCTGCTTTTTCTGCTGTTTGATTCTTTCTTCTTCGTGCTGGCCGCACGGTTGTTTGCGGGAATCACCGCCTCTATGTGGGTCATGGCGACCATTTTATACGCGCAGTATGTCAACAGTGAAAACGCTTCAAAAGCAATGGGCATGATGCAGTTTTTCACTGTCATGCCTCAGTTTGCCAGCATTGTGTTCTGCGGGCTTGCGGCAGCCCGCTTAGGCAGGCATGTTCCGTTTTGGATGGCGCTGGCGGCCTCGGCCATCGGCTTGGTGATCTGCTGCTTTATCAAAGACCCTTCAGCCGCTCCAGCGAATCGCGACACAATCCGTGTGCCGCAATCCATCAAAGACACATTGCGGCTGCCGAAGCTCAAGTTTTTCACCATCCTGTCTATGACCGCCCACGCGGTGTTATTTATGACCGTGTTTGGTTTTACACCGCTTTACATTCAACAGCTTGGAATGGGTGACGCGGAGCTGCTTTGGGTGATGAGCGCCTTTTTCCTCCCTCACGCAGCCGCCACATTAAGCATTGTATTTCTGCGCATGACAAGCCGAACCGCTTACTCCGTGCTGCTCTCAAGTTTTGCTGTGACCGGAGCCTGTTTGCTATTCGTTCCGTTTTCAGCTACATTGTTCACGGTTTGCATTACGCACGCCTGCATTGGGCTGGCGCTCGGTTTCGTGTTTCCTCTGCTGCTCAGCCGGGTCGTCGATATCAGTTCGGCCCGTTTAAAAATGTCGGCCATGGGATTTTATCAATCGTTTTATGCGTTGGGCATCTTCCTCGGACCCCTTCTCGCCGGAAAAATCGCACAGCTTTTCGGGCTTGCGGGAGTTTTTTATGGAGCCGGGGCGCTGGCATTTGCCGCCTTTCTTGTGATGCTCGCGCAAAAGCGTGGCATGAGCAATTAATAGCTTTCATACCGCCGAAAGCGCCACACTGAAAACATGGCCAGAAGCACGATGCACAAAGAGGAACATGTAAGCGACCATCCGAAAAAATCCGCCCGCTCTCCATGAAGAAGGATATGCTCCGCCTGCTTGCAAAGCGCAGCCGGAAGCCACTTCGCTTCTTCGGGAAATAGCGAAGCCGCAAAGGAAACGGCAGCTATTAGCCCGATTCCGGAAGCCGCGGCTGCTCCGAGAGACCGAAACATCGTGCTTCCGGCAAGGCCGGCAGTCACCATAAACATGATCCAAAGAGCATAAAGGCCAAGGCTTCCGGCAAAGCGGCTGAAGGATGTGTCCTCAAACAGCAGCCGGACATAATAATAGGCAAGCCCGTATCCAGCGGCAAACGACGCGATACCGATCACGCTTTGGATAAACCATTTGCTCAAGATATACTGCACGGCCGAAACAGGCCGCGACATGATCAGCGACGTGACGCCTTGATTTCTTTCATTCGCCACGCTGCCCATGACGCTGAAGATGACCAGAGCCATGCCAAGCGTGTTGAATTGAGAAAGCGTGCTGACCATCACTTCAGGTCCGGAAGGCATTGAAAAACTGATTTTCATGCCGTCGGGAAGGTTTCCCCCGTGTGCGATGATTTCCGGCATATAATATATGGTCAGCGGCTGTGTCAGCCCCACGATCATCATCGCGATCGGCAGCCAGATCAGCTTGCCGCTTTTCCATCCCTCGAGCCATTCTTTTTGAAATAGCGTCATCAACACTTTCATGCGTGCACCACCTGTAGATAGACGTCTTCAAGAGACTCCGTTTTCTGCTCGAAATGGGTGACGGTCAATCCCGCCCGGATACAATCACTCAACAATGCCCGCCCAGCATGTATACCAGGCAGCTCAAAAACAGCTTGGGACGGATTGATATAGACAATTGCTGATACGTAAGGCTTATCTTCAAGCCAGCCCTTCAGATTCTCTTTCACTGAAAGGGTGAAAACGTTCGTTTGATGCAGTTTTTTCAACTGTTGTAACTCGCCTTTCCAGGAAACCTCCCCGTTTTTCATGATCACCACCTGATCACACACCTGCTCCGCATCGTGCAAAACGTGTGTGGAAAACAGGACAGCCATATGCTTCTTCAGCTCTCGCATCATATCCAGCACCTCAAACCGCCCTGACGGATCAAGAGCAGACACCGGTTCATCCAAGATCAACAGCTTCGGTTTATGAAGCAGCGCCTGTGCCAGACCGAGTCTTTGCTTCATGCCGCCTGAATAACCGCCGATTCTTTTGTGCGCGGATTCCTGCAAGCCGACAAATTGCAGCATCTCGCCGATTTCCTCTTGGCATTTTTTCTTCGAAAGACCGGACAGTCTTCCGGCAAATGTTAAACATTCGTTTGCGGTCATCCACGAATAAAAAGCGGGATACTGCGGGAGGTACCCAATCAAACGCCTATCAGGCTTTTTCTCCCCTAACAGCTTGATGGTTCCAGAGGTTGCCGAAAGCATGCCGGCCAGCATTTGCAGCGTTGTGGTTTTACCGGCTCCATTTGGTCCCAATAGTGCGACACACTCGTTTTCATTCACATGAAAACTGACACCCTTTACAGCTTCATGATGCCGGTACGATTTACATAATGACTCAATAGACAGCATGCCTGCTCACCTTTGCTTTCTGCCGACGGTAAAAAATAAAATCGGCCCGATAATATTGATACACACAATGACCGCTGCCCACATCCACTTTGGCCCGTTTGTCCGCTCTTCTTTTATACAGCTGATAAGAGCGAACACAGCCAGTACAACCTGCAATCCAATCAGCGGCAAAATCATTTCCCAAGAAATATTCATTTCTTTATCCCCCTTTTCTTCCGGTCTGGTCTTATCACAAAAAAGTAATAGCAAATCAGAGGCGTCGGCGCTTGAATTAACCCGACAATTCCCCAGACCCATGCCAGACGATCCCGTTTTTTCGCATCAATGAATAAAAAGATTCCCTGTGCCAAAAGGATGAGACAAGCAACCACCGCTACGATCATTTCTGGTTGGGACATCAGCGCTTCACCTCACGTTCGCCGAGGTATCGTTTTTTCTCGGCCGCAATCAAAATCGGCAGGACAACCAGCGCACAGACCTGAAGCACGACAAAAACAACGGGAATTTGATCAAATGCCAGCATCGCCGCGCTTACCATCGCCAGCGCACAGAACAGAAATAAGATCACTTCTTTCAGCAGGCTTTTTCTTCGTTCGGCTTTCATTTGTGCCAATTGATCAAGCAACTCTTTTTGACTCGGTATATTCGCGTTGGCGCATTGGTCGATTTTCTGCAATTCCGATTTTAAATGAACGGATCGCTTTTCTTTATTCATCAGTCCACTCCTTTCTGATTTGCTGGAGCCCTTTATGAACCCTAGACTTAACCGTGCCTTCTTTAATTTGCAGCATCAGCCCGATTTCGGCGTAGGTATAGCTGTAATAGTGCCTTAATAAAACGGGCGTGCGCAGCTTCGGGTCAAGCCGGGAAAAGAGATCAAGCGTCTCGCTCCACTCAAATCCTTTCATTGACATGTCCCACTTTATTTTGCGTATTGTTTCCTCTGTAACCGCCTGATTCCGTTTCCATTCTCTTTTTCTCTTTTTCTGGTGATCGAGGTAGAGCCTCGACGCAATAGAGATCAGCCACGTGGAGAATTTGGAACGGCCTTGGAAGCTCTTTAAATGAATGTACCCTTTTAGAAAGGTTTCCTGAACAAGTTCCTCGCTGAGATCAGGGTGAAGGGAAAGCTTCAACAAGTATTTGTATAAAAAAGAATAATGATAGTGGAATAGGGCTGTAAACGCCTCGTCGTTCCCCTCTTTCGCCTGCTGAATCAGCTTCTGTTCTTCAAGTGTATCCAATGGCAGCGATCCCCCCTTTTTTGTTTTTCTGCCTTATGAGACGACACCGGATTCAAAGCCGTTCATTTTTTTTACAACTCTATTCAGCTATGGACAGATAGGCTTCCCGGCCAATTGGCCGCATATCCGCATTTGTAAACCCCCTCATAGTCTGTTAAGCTATGTCTTTATGTCGATTTTAAAATAACATCCAAATATGGAGGACGATGCATTGAAAGTAGAAAGGCGAACGATTGAACATATTCCAAATGAAGAAAGACATGGTAAAGCGAAAGATTTATTCCCCGTATGGTTTGGGGCTAATATGCATATCACTACGTTAGTGACCGGTACTCTTCCCGTGGCAATGGGACTTAATCTGTTTTGGAGTGTTGCCGCTATTATTTGCGGAACCTTACTCGGTGCCATATTTATGGCGTCTCATTCCGCGCAAGGCCCTCAGCTTGGCATCCCGCAAATGATTCAAAGCCGTGCCCAATTCGGCGTCATCGGAGCGATTCTTCCCCTCTTCTTAGTCATGTTTATCTACCTTGGTTTCTTCGCAAGCAGCACGATTTTGGCGGCCGGAACCTTAAGCAGCTTTGTTCCCATCCCGGGATCATGGAGCATTATAGGCTTAAGCGCCTTATGTTTTTTACTCACCATTTTCGGCCATGATTTGATTCACAAAATGCAAAAAATCCTGTCTTGGACCTCTTTTGCTGTATTTTTTGCTGCAACGATTCTTATTTCTCAATTGCCGATCCCGGCAGGCAGCTGGATTCCCGGGGCGGTTGATCTGCCTGTTTTCTTGGTTGCGGTCAGCGCAGTCGCGACGTGGCAGCTGGCATACGCGCCTTATGTTGCCGATTATTCACGATATCTGCCAGTTCAAACACCGGCTTCTCAAACATTTTGGTACAGCTATGCAGGCACATCTGTCAGCTCCATCTGGATGATGCTGCTCGGCGCTTTACTGACGACGGCACTGCCTGACTTTACAACAAACTCAGGCAGCCAGATTGTCCAACTGTTCGGCCCTTTCTCGTTCATTATGCTGATCATCGTGTTATTCGGGCAAATGGCGATCAATGTCTTTAACCTGTATGGGGCTTTCATGTCCACAACAACAACGCTTGAGCCGTTTCTGAAGTTAAAAGTCACGCCCAACGTCAGAATCATCATGATCCTTGGTGTCACGCTTGTCGGTACAGTCTTAAGCCTGCTCGGACAAAGTAATTTTATGGAGCTGTTTTTGAATTTTATCTTTTTCATCAGTTATTTCTTAATTCCATGGACGGCAATCAATTTAGTCGATTACTACTTCGTCCGCCATGGAAACTATCAAGTCAAAGCCATGTTCGATGTAAACGGGCCGTATGGAAAGGTCAATTGGATCACGACGATGGCGTTTGTTCTTTCCATCTTGCTAGAGATCCCGTTTATCAATACATCCTTTTACATCGGGCCGCTGGCCAAAATGTTTGGGGGCGGAGACATCGCATGGATTGTCGGCTTGGTCGTGCCTTCTGTTCTTTATTATGTATTGATGAAACCGCGTCTGAAAAAACAAGCCGGTTATCAAGAAAAGCTGTCTTCCTTGTGAAGACAGCTTTTTATGTTACTACTACCTTATTCAAACCGTTTCCACACGCGAGGCAATACATCCGAAAGCTCGTGAGCGAGCAGGGTATGGGCGGAGTGCTCGTCAGTCCAGAGCTCGGCGCACGCACCGTGCAAATAGACCGCGTTTAATATCGCATGTTTCGGGTTTTCATGACAGCAGAGCATGCCCAATATCATACCTGTCAGCGTGTCACCGGTGCCGCCCTTGGCGAGCGCCCCGTTTCCGGTTTGATTGCACCAGCAGTCACCATCGGGAAACGCGATCATGGTTTGATTTCCTTTTAACACAATGACAGCCTGCAGCTGAGCCGCCCATTCCTTTGCATATTCCGCTCTTTTGTTTTGCAGCTCTTTTACAGGCACCCCTGTCATGCGGGAAAACTCGCCCGGGTGCGGCGTGAGGATGGTGGGCGCCTTCCGTTTCGGATACGTGCGCTTGGCCAGCGCTCCGGCATCCAAAATAACAGGGCAATCCGCCGCAAGCACATGATCAACTGCCTGCTGCACGCTTTCGGTTTGCGGAAGACCCGGACCGATGGCAATGGCCCGGTACGTCTCTTCAAGCTGAGCGTCCGCCGCTTTTTGCCAGCCATTACGCCAATAGGTCGCCTCGGGCAGAACAGGAACGACCAGCGGGATCACGCTTTCCGACGTGCCGATGACAAGCTTTCCGAGACCGCTCCGCATAGCCCCAAGCCCCGCCAGAAGCGTTGCGCCCGGCATAGCGTCGCTTCCCGCCAGAAGCAATGCGGTACCGTACGTGCCTTTATGGCTCTCCGCCTCTCTTTCAGGAAGCGAGGCTCTCACATGCTCCTCCGTCCAAAATGGAATCTTCATCTCTATCCCTCCTCTGCTTTCTCTTCGTATTTTTCCTGCACCTTTTCTATTTCAAACAAAAAAGACAGCCTTTGGGCTGCCTTCTATTTTACAGGAACATCAAGATGGTACAGGCGGCGATACCGTTCGTTTGCCGCCAGCAGTTCTTCGTGTGTTCCTTCCATTTCTGTTTTTCCGTTTTCAAGAAACACGATTTTATCGGCCGCTTCCACTCCGGCGAGGTGGTGCGTAATCCATAAGATTGTTTTTCCTTTCAGCACGTCAAACACCGTATCCATAAGTTCACGCTCTGTAATAGGGTCAAGGCCGACTGTCGGCTCATCGAGAATAATGATCGGCGTATCCTGAAGCAAAATGCGGGCGAGCGCAATCCGCTGGCGCTCCCCTCCAGAAAAGCGGATACCGGTTTCCTGAACAGAGGTATGATATCCGTCAGGGAGTGACTCAATATAATCATGGAGCTTCACCTGCTTTGCGGCGCGGCGCACATCCTCATCGCTTGCGTCTCCATTTCCAAGCCTGATGTTGTTCAGAATGCTTGTATCAAAGAGGTGCGGTTTTTGGTTTAACACAGCTACCGCATCGGCAATTTGATCCTTTACCAGCACAGTCTCCACTCCGTTTAACGTCACAGATCCTGAATCCGGCTTCAAGGCGCCCTCGATTAATGCGAGCGACGTTGATTTCCCAGACCCGCTTCGGCCGAGCAGCGCCATTTTTTCTCCTTGGCGCAGTGTAAAAGAAAAGTCGTGCAGCACATGGCTGGTGTTGTCATACGAAAACGCCACATCACGAAAGGACAGTGTGACATCTTGGAGATCGAGCGTTTCAGCCGCTGATTCTGTTTGTGACGCCTCTGGCTGAGGGGCCACCTTGTTCATGCGTCTGATGGAATCCTGATAGCCAGGCACTTCTCCCAAGGCATCGGAAAGCGGCAGAAAGGCTTCTGTCAGCGGGAACACCACAAGCACGAAAGCTGCGATCATCGTGTTGGCGAGTTCGCCGTCCGCATGCTGCCCAGCCGTCCAAAACAGCATCAGCAAAATAAGGCCGGCGACAAGGCATTGTGCGGCAAAGTCCCGCCATCTTATAAAGCGGTGTTTGTTCCGTTCAAGCTCAAACCAAGCAAGTTCTTCCTTTTCAAAGGAGTCAACAAACTCATGCCGGCGGCCGCTGAACATCCAGTCGCTGACACCCATCACGGCATCTGCCAGTCGGCTGTACAGCACGTTTCTCCCACTTTTCAGCTTTGCATTCTTCGCTCTTGTCACGAGCAAAGACACAACCGGAAACAACACAACGAGAACAAACAAGTAAAGCCCAAGCAATACGGCAAACGGCCAAGAAAAGAACCCGAGTGCAATCACTGAAACAGCGTACAGGAGCAAGGCTGAGATCGCAGGAAAAATCGTTTTTAAGAAGGCATCCTGCAAATGTTCAATATCCTCAGATAAAATGCCGAGCATATCCCCCGTGCGAAAACGGGAACGCAGCATCAAAGCACCCGGCTCAAGCATGTTGTACAGGCGGACACGCATGTCGGACACGATTTTCAAAATGATATGATGCCCGACGAGGCGTTCCACATATCGTGACACAGACCGTGCAATCCCAAAGGTGCGGACAGCGACAATCGGCACATAAATGAGCAGGATGTTTTCCGGTCTTGTCGCCGCCTTAGAGATCAAAAACCCTGAGGTGAACATGAGAAAAGCAGCAGAAAAAATTGTCACCGCGCCCAAAAGGATAACCAGAACGAACAGACGGGCATTTTGCTTGATATATGGCAGAATCCATTCTTCTTTCTTCATGCTCTTTCCCCCAGTTGTGCCTCCACGAGTTTGGCGTACACACCGTTTTTCTTCAGCAATTCATCGTGAGTCCCGATTTCCGCAATCCTGCCCCCGTCCAGCACGATCATTTCATCCATATCGAGCATCCAGTGAAGGCGGTGAGTCGCGAGAAAGACGAGCTTATCCTCAAATAAATCCAGCATCGTTTCTTTGATTTCATATTCTGTTTCGATATCAAGATGGGCGGTTGGCTCATCCAGCAGCAGGATCGGGCGGTTTCCCAAAAAGGCGCGGGCCAGGGCGACACGCTGAGCCTGGCCGCCGCTGAGCGCCCGGCCGCCTTCCCCGATTCGTCCCTCTAGTCCGTCCGGAAGTTTGTCCACCAGCTCTGCCAGTCCCGCCGCGGCAGCTGCGCGGGCCGCATCCTCATCTGAAGCGCTTGGATGATAGAAGCGAATGTTGTTCGCCAGTGTATCATCAAAAATGTACGGATGCTGCGGAATATATAGAAGGTTTTTCTGCCAGCTGCCATCCTGCAAATGGGACCGTTCTGAACCGTTGACCTCTATCGTACCGCCATTTGGCTCCAAAAACCCGCCGAGGATATCAATTAAAGTTGATTTTCCCGCACCGCTTGCGCCAATGATGCCAATTTTTTTCTTGCCTTTGCATGACAGATCAATATCGGACACTGACCTGCCGACTGACACGCCTGACAGCTTCAGCTCATCCTGATCGGACCAAGCCTCAAGCTGAAGCGGCGCCTCTTTTTTTAAACCAGGCTGCGACAAAATCTCTTGAATGGTTTTGCCTGCTTCCTGTCCGTTCAGCGTCGCATGATAATCATTTCCCACTTCCCGCACCGGCAGAAAATACTCAGGTGCGAGAATAAGCGCCGTTAAAGCCGGACCAAGCAAAATATCGCCGTCAATCAGGCGCAGGCCCAGAAACACGGCAACTGTTGCCACCGACAGCATGGCGAAAAAATCGAGCGCGAATGAAGATAAAAATGCCACCCGAAGCGTGCTCATCGTTGCTTTGCGATACCGCTCACTCACGTAGAAAATGTTTTTGCTGTGCGAGGTGCTCAAACCCAAAAAACGCAATGTCTCCAGCCCGCGAAGAGAATCAACGAAATGATTGGAAAGCCTCTGATAGGATTTCCACTGGCGATCCGCTTTTCTCTGCGCGACAAAACCGAGGAGAATCATAAAAATAATGAGAATCGGCATCGCCGCAATCAAAATAAGGGCTGATGTGCGATCCTGAAAAAACACATAAATGACAACAGCCGCAGGCACAATCGCCATGCTGACCATTTTCGGCAGAAACAGCTCAAGGTAACGGCGGAACTGGCTGATGCCTTCCATCGCCAGCGTCACCATTTGCCCCGTCCCCTCTTTCTTTGCAAAGCGGGGACCTAACCGGAACAGCTGATCAAGAAAACTCTTTCTCACATCTGCTCCTGTCCGGGCAGCATATTGATAGACGATTTTCTGGCGCGCCACCGCCACCCCGTGTCGGGCGACGAAAGCGATGAGGAAAAAGCCGATCACCGGAAACAGGGAGGCCACGCTCTTCCCGTTGAACAGCCCGGTTACGGCTTCACTCAGCCACTCTGCCTGCATGATAATGGCGGCTGTCTGAAATAACGTTAAACAAGTAATCACGGTGAGAATTCGCTTCATTCCTTTATATCGAAACAGGTCTTTTCCCATTAATAAATCATAGGCTCCTTATGGCTGACGCGCTTCCGGAAGACATAATAGCTCCAGATCTGGCTGCCAATGACAAACGGCAATAGCGTTAACGCCAAAATTGACATGACTTTAAGCGAATAATCACCGGAAGAAGCGTTAGCTACTGTTAAATCGTACGCGCTTTGAAGGGAGCTGACCATGACCCGAGGGAATAATGAAATAAAGATCATCCCTACCGTCAGCCCCAGCCCCGCGCCAGTCATCCCAAATGTCCAGCCGTCTTTTTTCTTACGGATAAAGACAGCCGCCAGCATAAAGCAGATGACAATCAAAACAACGAGCGGAATGGTAATCTCGCCGCGGCGTGTAAACATGTCTGTCTGATAGGCAGAAAGAGCCGCAAAGGCAAGAACCGCTATAAAAACAACACCCATTATCTTTTGCGCCATGTTCCGGGCGCGTTTTTGCAAATCACCGATCGTACGCAGTGTGATAAACATTAATCCATGTAAAAAGCAAAGAAGTGTTACAGTCACACCGCCAAGTACAGAGTACACATTGATATAATCGGATACATGCGCGTGAATGTTCATATCGGCATCAATCGGCATCCCGCGGAATAATGTCGCGAACAATACACCGAGCACAAACGGAGGAATCAGACTGCCGAAGAAAACGACCCAGTCCCAAATCTTCACCCATTTTCCATGCTCCACCTTGCCGCGGAACTCAAACGCGACCCCGCGGCCCATTAACGCAAGCAGCACAATGACAAACGGAATGTAATAACCGCTCAGCATCGTTGCATACCAGTTCGGAAACGCCGCGAAAATGGCGCCTGCTCCAGTCAATAGCCATACTTCATTCGCGTCCCAAAACGGCCCGATCGTGTTGATCAGCACTCTGCGCTCTAATTCATTATGGCCAAGAAAACGGGTCGCCATGCCGACTCCGAAATCAAAGCCTTCCAAAAAGAAGAAACCTACAAACAATACAGCAACGAGTATAAACCAAAGATCATGAAGAGACATGGTATACCTCCTGACTAAATGGGTCTGTTGATACAGGAACATCATGATGATCACCATGCTCCGCGCCTTTTTTAATTTCACGGACGAATAAGAAGACAAGCAGTGCGCCCAGAATCAAGTACATCACACCGAATGCGATGATTGAGAATAACAGGGAGCCCGCTGTTACGTTAGGCGACACGGATTGAGCGGTTGTCATCAAGCCCATGACCGTCCACGGCTGACGCCCGATTTCTGTCATAATCCAGCCCGCGGAGTTGGCGATAAACGGGAAGGAAATCAAGGCGATCATCAATCGCAAGTACCATTTGCTGGTTTCAAGTTTTTTGCGGCGGTTTAGCCAAAGGCCGCCTAACGTGGCAACAATCATGACAACACCTGCGCCAACCATGATACGGAAACTCCAGAATGTCGTTTTAACAGGCGGAATATAGTCGCCTTTTCCGTATATTTTTTCGTACTCAGCCTGAAGAGTTTTCATCCCTTTGACACTTCCGCTGAATTTTTGATACGCCAGGTAGCTCAATGCATAAGGAACTTTGATTTCATTTGAGCTTTTTTCATTTTTTGTATCGATCATGGCAAAAGCTGTCCAAGCAGCAGGGTCACCGCTGTCTTCCCAAAGGCCTTCACTGGCAGCCATTTTCATCGGCTGAGATTCCATCAAGTGCTCAGCCTGCGCGTGGCCGCTAAGTGCGACGCCAAGACCTGCGCAAAGGCCGACGATCATTGCGAGTTTAAAAGAATGCTTGAAAAACGGCACTTCTTTTTTCTTCAATAGTTTAAAAGCACTCACACCGGCGATAAAGAAAGCTCCGGTGGCAAGCGCACCGAAAATGACGTGCGGAAACTCAACCCAAAGCTGAGGGTTTGTGATCAGTGCGGCAAAGTCGTTCATTTCCGCGCGGCCGTTTTTAATCGTAAAGCCGACCGGCTCCTGCATAAAGGAATTTGCGGTTAAAATCCAGAAAGACGACATAATCGTTCCAAATGAAACGAGCCAAATACAGAGAACGTGAATTTTTTTCGGCAGGCGGTCCCATCCGAAAATCCACAAACCGATAAAGATAGATTCCATAAAAAACGCCAGTAATGCTTCAATCGCAAGCGGAGCGCCAAATACGTCTCCGACAAAACGGGAGTAATCAGACCAGTTCATACCAAACTGGAACTCTTGCAAAATCCCCGTTACAACACCGACTGCAAAATTTAATAAGAATAAGTGCCCCCAAAACTTTGCCATTTTGAGGTACTGCTCATTTTTTTTCACAAGATAAAGAGTCTCCATCAACGCAACCATAAACACAAGCCCGATAGACAACGGCACAAACAAGAAGTGAAACAACGTTGTTGATGCAAATTGAATGCGGGCTAAAACCAATTCACTCATGCTTTCTCCTCCATTTCCGGGTAAAAACTGATTCTACTTGCTCACTACTTCACAAATTAAACCAAGGCTTTGATCATCAATTCACAAAGTAGACGAAAAAAATATTTGTTCAATATTTCACAAACATGTCAAAAGATGAACCGATCTGATGCCAGATTGCCAGGTTGATCTAATGACACATTCTCTTCCTGGTTCATATTAAGTACTTTACAACGATTTATTTCAAAAATAAAGTCTAAAATACCTAAAAAGTCCCATATTATGTGACGGATTGTTGTCTATTTTGTTGATGTTTTTTGACGGCTGCTAGGATAAATGACCCTTTATCATCGTACATCAATACTCCGCTGCTTGCGAATAAAATGCTTATCCGGCACCCGCACTCGTTTCTCAGCACTCCGTCATGGACCGTTTTTAGTCAGAACGCCTCTTTTCCTTTGGAGCGGGAGAACCCGAAAGGTATAATAGTAAAATTTTAATATATTAATAATTTCAATTTTTTAGTATATTTGTTGTAGTGAACTATTTCACTGCATCAAGAATAGGGGAGGGTTTTTCAATGGGAGAGCTTCAAACACAACTGCAATTGCAAACGGATACAATTCAAGAAGGGGTTCGAAAAGAGAATTGGTTTGCGAGAGCCATGAATATAAAAGTAGGCATCATACCGCTTCCTGTGTATGCCTTGCTGTTTATATTAATCACAGTTTTTGTGATGCATCACGATGTAAAAAGTGACATCTTGACATCCATTGCCGTCATGGCATTTTTCGGGTTTACCTTTGCCCAAATCGGCAAATCGATACCGATTGTTCGTTCTATCGGCGGCCCGGCCATCTTAGCTACGTTTATTCCGTCCGCTGTCGTCTACTATCACCTGCTGCCAAATGATATCGTCAAATCCACCACAGAATTTACAGAAAACTCAAACTTCCTTTACTTATTTATCGCCGGGATTGTCGTCGGAAGCATCCTCGGCATGAAAAGAGAAACACTCGTAAAAGCATTTATGAAAATCTTTATTCCGCTTATTGTTGGTTCTGTCGCGGCCGCTATTGTCGGACTGGCTGTCGGCACATTACTCGGGCTCGGATTTCAGCACACATTGCTGTACATCGTCATTCCGATCATGGCCGGGGGTGTCGGCGAAGGCGCTATCCCGCTGTCCATCGGGTATTCCGACATCATGCCCATGTCTCAAGGGGAAGCGTTTGCACTTGTTCTGCCGTCCATTATGCTGGGCAGCTTGTGCGCGATCATTCTTTCGGGGCTGCTGAACAGAATCGGAAAAAAAAGACCGGAATGGACAGGCAACGGCAAAGTGGACCAATCCGAGGAAGAGCACCCTGCGCTGGAGGAATCGCAAAGCGGACAGCAAATGTTCAACCTCTCCTTATTTGCGTCAGGCGGTATTCTTGCTGTTTCTTTATACTTAGTCGGCATGCTCGCTCACGACTTTTTTGGATTTCCGGCACCCGTTGCCATGCTGTTACTGGCTGTTCTGATTAAACTGTTCAGATTGGCGCCCGCCTCAATTGAAAATGGCGCGTTTGGGGTGTCCCGCTTCTTTTCAACAGCTGTGACCTACCCGCTGCTCTTTGCGATCGGGGTGTCCATGACGCCGTGGGACAAGCTTGTCGCCGCTTTTAACCTCAGCAATATCATAACCATTCTGTCTGTCGTTGTGACCATGATGGCCGTCGGCTTTTTCACTGGAAAGTGGCTGAACATGTATCCGATTGAGACCGCCATTATCAATGCATGCCACTCAGGACAAGGCGGCACCGGGGACGTCGCCATTTTAAGCGCCGCCGAAAGGCTTGAACTCATGCCATTCGCCCAGGTATCTACCCGAATCGGGGGAGCGATTACAGTGTCCTTAACCTTATTGCTGCTTCACCAGTTTTATTGATGCACCGCAAGCAAGTTCTTCGTCAAACGAAAGAGCTTGCTTTTTTTGCATATTCCTGTTTTTGCAAGTTCCCGCGCCATGCTATAGTAATAGTTGGAAATACTAGATAGAAAGGACTCTGGCATGCTTATGGGAACACATCTATTTCTCTATATGATTCTCGGGCTGGGACTTTATTTGATATCAGCCCTGGCAGCAAAACTCATTCCGGTCATAGACTTCTGGATCGATATCGTTCTTTGGGTTTGTGTTGCTGTGTATACCTTCTCTCATCAATCATTCATGGACGGCATTGTCTCGATCGCGACCATGTTTTACTGTTACTGGACCGCCATGGATCTCACTGTCTCAAAGCGCGCGGAAACACCAACGGGAGACTGGCAGGAAATCGAGCTTGCCAGAAACAAAACACGCCTTCTATCAGACGTCACACTGACCGCCGCAGTGTTTGCGGGCGCCATTATTTTTTTCATCTACGGGCCCGACTCAAGCCCTCTCAAATATGTGATTCTTTTGGGTGTGATTTCCGGCGGAGGGGCACTGGTGAAACGAATATGGAATGTCTTCAGTGTAAACGTTTTGTATTCGGCGTCCTTAGAAAAGTTGCACATTAGCTCTCGTTATGAAACCCGTACATACCCGCTTACTGATTTGAAAGGCATTCAGCTTGAATCAACGGCTGACCTCTTAAAGCTTCACCCGCTTCTGACGATGTATTCATCCCGTTTGGATCTGACCACAAGCTTTCAGCAGGTCATCAAGCTGTCTCTTCCCGGTGAAACGGTGTTTTTGACGGTGAAGGAACCGCAAAGGTGGAAAGCGATTCTCCGGGAATACACAGATTCGGAAAACAACGAGGACACTGTGATTTCTGTTTTGCCGTTTTATCATAGAAAAAATGTGAAGCGGCTGCTTGGGAAGCTTTATTTTGCCGCCAGCGTAAAAGGCGTATCAGCTTACGCCTTATTGGTGCTCGCGTTATACGCATTACATGCCTCCCCTTGGATCATGGGCGGTGCTGTGATGCTGTACTGGGTATTCAACATGTATCTGTCAGACCGTGTTTTGCGGGCGGCAATGGACGCCAGGCCTTGTCATCACCCGCATGTACAGGCAGCGGCCGACAAGATTTTCCGCAAGGCCGGCATTTCCCATGTCCGCATATACGAAACGGAGAGTGATGATTACAACGGAATGGCAGTCGGCGTGAATGTCGGAAGGTCAATGGTCATTCTGACAAGCGCCACACTAACACTTCCGCAGCGTGTCATCGAAGGCGTTCTGGCCCATGAAGCGATTCATATTAAAAAACGTGATGTTCTGTCGTCACAACTTTTGCGTTTTCTATATCTTGGAGCCGTCGTTGGCATCATCCTCTTATTTCAGCGGCATGTCGCCCACCCCGAGGCTTACAAAATCGCGCTTTGGGCTTTCATTATGACAATCATCCTTTTGTTTCAGCTGTATCAATCCTTTTGTTCACAATGGATGGAGGTGCGCGCCGACAACCTTGGCGCATCACTGCTGGAAGGCGGGTACAGCCAAATGGCCGAAGCCTTGAGGATCTTGGCGATTCGGCAGGATGAGGATATACAGAAACAAAGCGCCTACAGCGCTGAGGCAGATGAAGACGAGCTTCAGATCGACTCTCTCACCCGCGATAAAAGCTGGCTTTTCAGGTTCATTGATTTTCAGTTCGCACCACATCCCCCTATGTATTGGCGTGTCAGCACATTATTGTCAAATAAAGGGCACGGGGTGCTGAAGCGCTGGCTCAGAGACCGGCTGAAAGAATCAATCTCTTTGAAGTGAAACCGATCTCCACTTCATCCGTATAACAGATATGGTGAAAAAAGGGAGTGATGAGAAGTGATTGTGATCATCTTATTGATTATAGCTATTATCGTTTTTCTTTCAGTCATACAGCCGCAGCCCTCGGAAAACAAAAGCCGCCAGCAGGCGGACAGTGGTTTTTTCGGTTATTCAGATCATGGCTCGCACCATAATGGATGCGGCAATGACGGAGGCTTCAGCGATTCCGGATGTGGCGGAGGAGGAGACGGCGGTGTTTAAACGCCGCCTTTTTCATTTCATCGATTCGATGTACGCGCCAAATGACGCGCCCGACATGCCCGGAGATACGCGCACTCGGTGGAGGGCGTACATTCCCTGGTCTCTCGATGCCGCGCCCGGTTCTGTCATCACACCCATTTGATAGCCCGTTTCTTCGGCTGCCTTCAGCGTCTCCTCATTGTAGCGCCCTACCGGATAGCTGATCATGGAGGTTTCCTGATGAAACATGTTGTCAAACAGCTTTTTCGAATCAGCCATCTCACTGTACTGCTGTTCAGGCGATAACCCGTTCAGTTCAAGGTGGTCAATTGTATGGCTTTCAATTGATACGCCGTTCTGCGCCATTTCTTTCATTTGGTCCTCTGTCAGATGATGCTTACGTCCGATCGATTTGCCGATCATAAAAATCGTCGCCTTCATCCCGTACTTTTTCAGCACCGGATACGCGTCCTCGTAATTGTCGGTGTATCCGTCATCAAACGTGATCAATACGCATTTCTCACTCGGTTTTTTATCCTGCGTCAGCATAAGATATGCCTCTTTTGGCGTTACTGTCTGATAGCCGTTATCGTGCAGCCACTTCATATGCGCTTCGAATTCTCCCTTTGGGACACGGAGGCTGTTTCCAGAGGAAATGCTGTGGTACATCAAAATCGGCAGCTTTGCCAGTTTCTCTGTTTTGATCCATGTGGATGTATCTTCTTCTTGTTTCTGAACATGTACTGTTTTTTCTTCCGGTTTCTGTTGTTCCGCTTTCGGCATCTCCTGCTCCGCGTTCGCCTCTTGATCAGCGCAAGCCGCCAGAGCCAAGCAGCTCCCCAAAAGAAATATGATTACCATCAATCGTTTCATTGTTCTCCTGCTTTCTGTCTATTTCTTCCTCCTTTTTCATCGGTTTTTTTCTGGGATTTTCAAGTGCAAGAGATAGGAATGTTATTCAATATAGTTTATTAATATTAGATAAATTAGCAGCAAAGATTACTGAATACTCGGAGATAGTAATTGTTCTATCGAGGCACTGACATCGGGGAATAGCGCTCACAAATAAAGAGCGGCTAAAGGGGCATTCCGCTTTTTAAATTAGAAACAATAAAAAGGGAGCAGATGCTCCCTTTAAGTTTACCAAACTCTCACATGTACAACACCGAGCACACTATTCCCTTTATATAAAGTAATATTCGCTGTTCCCACTGCATTAGCTGTAACTGTACCATATGGATCTACAGATGCAACAGATGAGTTATCTGACCAATATTCAGTCGCTACTGAATTGTAAACAGAGGCTGTTTTCCCTACGTGTAACGGCGGCAAATTATAATTTTGAATCTTTATAATGTGTGACGGAGAAACAGTAATATTCTTAGCATCTGTCACAGGAGAGGAGCTTATTTCATGCGCTGATGCCACCCCACTAACTGATAAAGCTAATGCAGAAATCGATAACGCGGAAACAATAGTTTTTTTAACATTCATTTGAAACACTCCTTTGTCATATTTTTTGTTGCACAGTATAAATTCCACTAAAAGTAATTTATACCTTGTAAATAATTGTTAAATAACTGTGAACATCTTTTAGAAGATTATAAATTGGAATAAATTGTATATAAACTAAATGGATATACGAGTGAAAGCTAATATTTTCAATATGATGTAGCTAGAAAACCGCTGTTTATCAAAACTAGATTAATAAGGTTAAGGAAACTGATTCAGAACCAGCGAGGTTAACAGCCCAAGTGCAGCGATTAAACCTGTCATCGGACCGCTGTCTTCGTACGCCTCGGGCATCATCGTCGACGCAACCATCGCAATGATTCCCCCGCCCGCAAACGCCGCGATTGCTGACATTACTTCTTCAGAAGCGCCGTCGAGAAAGAAATACCCTGACCATGAAGCGAGAATTGAAATCATGAGCACCGCGCCCCAAAGCAGCAAAATTTTCTTTCTCGTATACCCGCTGCCTTTCATGCCTGCTGTACTGGACAGCCCTTCAGGTATATTGCTGATAAATATAGCAATCACCAAAAGGAGACTGACCGATTGTTCCTCAAGAAGACTAGCGCCAATCATAATCGATTCGGGTACAGCGTCCATGACGGTTCCGATAAAAATGGCGATTCCTCCGCCGCTGGCAGCTGCTTGTCCCGATCGTTTTCTATGTGACGCGCCTCTTTTAGAAACCGCGTAATCAAACATCGTAAAAACGACCGCTCCCGCAATAAATCCGGCGCCTGTCGATACAATTCCGCCTTCAGCCACTGCATCCCCGAGAAGTTCGTAAGCCGCCGCGCCAATTAATACGCCTGTGCCAAAAGCCATAATATAACCGATGATCTGTTTGCGAATCGAAAAAAACATGGACGCCAGCGCGCCCAGCAAAACAGCAGAGCCTGAGATCCCGCCCCACATTGCCGCATGCCACATCTCTATCTCCCCTTTCTTACCAACCACTACCCGCTGCGGTTTTTTCTGTAAACCTTAGAGAAAGAAAAAGCCGGACATGTCGCCATGTCCGGTTTTCTGAACCTATCGAATTCTCACTTCTGTCTCACTGTCAAAGAAGTGGCCTTTATTCATATCAAACGCAACCGTCAGCTCATCTCCAGATTGAATATCTAGACGGGCGTCGATCCGCGCAATAAAATCTTGATGATCAATCTGCGAATAAATCATGATTTCAGAACCGAGCAGCTCTGCGACATTGATTTTCGCTTTAATTGAAGAATTCTTATATGACTCCACGACAACCAATTCATCATGAATATCCTCTGGACGGATGCCGAAGATAACCTCTTTCCCGATGTAGCCCTTTTCACGCAGTACCTTCATTTTTCCTTCCGGAACGGTTAATGCGGCAGAACCGATTTTGATGACGCCCTCCGTCAGCTTTCCTTTGAAAAAGTTCATTGCCGGTGATCCGATAAAACCGCCGACAAACACATTTTCAGGGAATTCGTATACATCCTTCGGCGTCCCAATCTGCTGGATTTTTCCGTCTTTCATGACCACGATCCGTGTCGCCATCGTCAGCGCTTCTGTCTGGTCATGCGTCACGTAAATCGTTGTGGTTTGCAGTCTCTGGTGGAGCTTGATGATTTCCGCCCGCATTTGCACCCTCAGCTTCGCGTCAAGGTTTGACAAAGGCTCATCCATCAGGAATACCTTTGCATCCCGCACGATCGCACGGCCTAGCGCGACCCGCTGTCTCTGTCCGCCTGAGAGCGCTTTCGGTTTACGGTGCAAATATTCCTCCAGCCCGAGAATTTTAGCTGCTTCCTCTACCCTTTTTTTGATTTCAGGCTTTGGCATTTTCCGAAGCTTCAGCCCGAATGCGATGTTATCATAGACCGTCATATGCGGATAGAGCGCGTAGTTTTGAAAAACCATCGCGATATCCCTGTCCTTTGGCGCTACATCATTTACCCGTTTTCCTTCAATATAAAAATCGCCTTTTGTAATTTCCTCAAGTCCTGCCACCATCCGCAGCGTCGTTGATTTTCCGCAGCCGGACGGGCCGACGAATACGATAAATTCCTTATCGGCAATGTGAAGGTTAAAGTCATCAACAGCCGCTTCCTTCTGATCATAATATTTAAAAATGTGCTCCATCCGCAATTCAGCCATCTTATATCCCCCTTGTAATTGTAAACGCTTTCTTAATTCGAGTGTAACAGCATTTCCATATCGTTGAAATGGGCAGGGTTCATAAAATCAGCAGCCATTTTTCGTGCAGATTTCCAATTTATTCTGAACCTTCGCTCTGCAAGCAGATAAAATAAACGACTAGCGCGCCTTTATATGTTTTAATGTCTATCCCCGACCGCTCAATAAATCTATCAATTCGATATTGCAGGCTGTTGCGGTGCAGATGCAGCTGTTTCGCCGTTAACGTCACATTTGAGTTGTTTTCAATATAGAGCTTGATGGTCTTTCTCAGCTCAGGCTCATTTTCAAATAAAAGCTCAGCTTCTTCTGAGAGCTGCGTTTTCAGCTTTTCTTTTTCTGTTCCCAATAATAAAATGGGGAAAATGACCTCAAAGGTCATACTCTGCATCTGAGGCAGCCGTTTTTCTGCAAAGAGAAAATACGTCTGTTCGCGGGTGTAATGTGTACGAAGGCTTTCATCCGTTTCATAAAATCTACCAGCGTAAAAACGGACACTGAAGTAGAAATCACTCTCGAGGACCTTAGCAAGCGATTCCAGTTCATCCTTCCCCGCCGCCGCTTCACTTTCCTGCTCGACAATCACGCCTCTGTCCTCATGCATCCACACAATCACAAAAGGCACCGGCCAAAAATGGCGAACCGCTTCCGCAAATGACGTCCGCTCTATTTTGCCGATCAAATGAAAATGAACAAATCTCGTCCGCTTCTTGGTATTCGCCGGCACTTCCCCTCTCGAAAATAGAAATGCTAACCACTTGTTTTCTTCCGGCGACTTCAAAGACATTTGATTGACCTCATCCGCAGGCGTCAAAAATGACTGAAGCAGCAATAACTCTTTTTCGCTAATTTCTGTTTTCGGAATGGAAATATATCTCTGGTTGTTCTCATCAAAAAAACAGAGACAGCCATCCTGTACGCAAAGCTCTTCAGACACAATCGAACCGGGATAAATAGACAGCAGCGATTTCATATGGTCTCCTCTCTTATGTAAGGATCTGTATTTCCAGTATAAGGCGAAACACACAAGTTCTCCAATAAAAAAGCGTATATCCGGCACAGGAAGACGAGAAACTGAAAGGGAAAGCCGATTCGTTTACATATCGGTCTCAACGGAAATAGAATAGTAATGCAGGACAAAAGGAGGATGATCATCAATGGCTTTAGAAGCGTTAAACAAAAGTTTTATCAATGGAAAATGGACAGAAGGGGAAAGCGGACGTACGGAGGATATCTTGAATCCATACGACCAGTCTGTGATTACAACAGCATCTCTGGCAACAAACAAGCAGCTGGAGGATGCGTTTGACATTGCACAGCGATCGCAAAAAGAGTGGGCCAAGAGCACAACGGAAGACCGAAAAGCAGTCCTGAAAAAAGCACGCGGTTATTTAGAGGAAAATCGTGATGACATCATTATGATGATCTCCCGCGAAACGGGCGGAACCATTATTAAAGCGACAATTGAGCTTGAACAAACCATTGCAATTATAGATGAAGCCATCACGTATACCGGTGAATTAGGCGGTATCAAAGAGGTTCCATCTGACATTGAAGGGAAAATCAATAAGATTTACCGCCTTCCGCTCGGCGTGATTTCATCGATTTCTCCATTTAATTTTCCGATGAATTTATCAATGAGAACAATTGCTCCCGCAATCGCGCTAGGAAACAGCATTGTTCACAAGCCTGATATTCAAACCGCTCTTTCCGGCGGAACGATCATTGCGAAAGCGTTCGAACACGCCGGTCTTCCTGCGGGTGTCCTTAACGTCATGTTGACGGACTTAAAAGAAATCGGTGACGGCATGCTGACAAATCCAATCCCTAGATTAATCAGTTTTACGGGATCAACCGCGGTTGGACGCCACATCGGTGAAATCGCCGGGCGTAACTTTAAACGAATGGCCCTTGAGCTCGGCGGCAACAACCCATTTGCCGTCCTTTCAGACGCGGATGTCGATCGTGCTGTAGACGCAGCAATTTTCGGGAAGTTTATTCACCAGGGACAAATCTGCATGATTATCAACAGGATCATCGTTCACCAAGATGTGTATGATGAGTTTGTTGAAAAATTCACCGCCCGTGTCAAACAACTCCCGTACGGCGATCAAACCGATCCGAAAACCGTAGTCGGCCCGCTGATCAACGAGGGCCAAATCGAGAAAGCGCTGGAAATCATTGAACAGGCAAAAGCAGACGGCATCGAGCTTGCGGTTGAAGGCAAACGCGTCGGAAACGTACTCACACCGTATGTTTTCGTCGGTGCTGACAACAACAGCAAAATTGCCCAAACCGAGCTGTTCGCCCCGATCGCCACCATTATCAAAGCCTCCAGCGATCAGGAAGCGATTGATATGGCAAATGATACTGAATACGGGCTCAGCTCGGCGGTCTTCACTTCTGATTTAGAAAAAGGTGAAACATTCGCTCTGCAAATTGACAGCGGCATGACCCATGTCAACGATCAGTCTGTCAATGATTCGCCGAACATCGCCTTTGGCGGAAACAAAGCAAGCGGTGTCGGCCGCTTCGGAAACCCTTGGGTGGTCGAGGAGTTTACCGTGACAAAATGGATTTCGATTCAGAAGCAATACCGCAAGTATCCGTTCTAAACGAACAAATCCCTCTGCTTCACCCGCAGAGGGATTTTCTTTATTTCGATATATCAACAAACCCTTCGCCAAACACATCGCGTACGTCATGAACGATCACAAACGCTTTTTTGTCGCAGCTTCTGATGATTTTCTTCAGCATGGACAGCTCCTGTTTGTTAACGACGATATACAAAATCTCTTTTGACTGGCCCGTATAGCTCCCCTTCCCTGATAAAATCGTCACGCCCCGATCCATCAAGGTATTTACTTGCTCTGAAATCTCACTCTTATGTTCCGAAATGACCGTAATCGCTTTCTTCGTATTCAAGCCTTCAATAATGAAGTCCATCACTTTCGTACCGATATACAGCATCACGATCGTAAACATCATTTTTTCCGCGCCAATAATAAAATAAGAGCTGAATACCACAATTAAATCAAAGAACAAGAGCGCATAGCTGATATTCCAGTCTAAATATTTATTAGCGATTCTCGCCAGAATCGCAGAACCGGCTGTCGTCCCGCCGACACGAATAATCATGCCAATACCGATTCCCGCAAATACACCCGCAAAAATCGCATTGATGATCAATTCATCAGACGGCGTGCTCCACCCATGTGTCAGATGGAGGAATAGCGAATTCGCCGCTACGGCAATGATGGTATAGACAGTGGTTTTACCGTCCAGAAACTTGTAGCCGATTAAAAGCAGAAACGCATTTAAGATAAAGTTTGTTATCCCAGGAGACCATTCAAATACATAATACAAGATCAGCGTAATCCCTGTGACCCCGCCTTCCCCAAGGTCATTGGGAATCGCAAACAAATTCACCGCAAGCGCGAAGAAAAAAGCGCCAATTACAAGCATAAGCACATCCAGTATTCTTTTTTTCATCACGAAAACACTCCTTCTCCAGATAGTATCAACAAAAAAACCCAGGAGTACGCTCTCGCAAAAAGAGCAGAAACTCCTGGGCTTTTATCCCACCGTGTCATAACAGCAAGGCTGTTATGTGTTTTCTCTCGGTCACAGTCCAATATGCATTGCGGAACCCTAGAAAACCACTGTTTTTATCATATCTTCTTTACTTTCCAATATTAGCATTATAAGGGACGGTGTGAATTGGTTCAAGGGGTATTTGCGATGATTTATTCATTAGATTAAGAGAAACAAAAAAGATCATTATCTGTTAATAAATGAAAGATTCGGCCGATATGATAAAAAGTGCCTTTTTAATAAGATATAAATTAAAATATTTTTTCCGATTTATCATTGACTACATGAAAATATATAGGCAAAATAGAACATATGTTTAAAGAAATTAATTACATAGGAGGAAATATAATGTCAGGAAAGCTACTACACTGTAAAGCTTGCGGCCAAGAGATCGCAAAAGGTGTTAAGAAATGTCCCAATTGCGGTAAAGATCAACGCAACTTTTTTATGAGGCATAAAATCATTACATTTATTCTAGCGATAGTAGTCATTATCATTCTTGCAAACATCGGAAACAGCGAAGACTCTCAAGCTTCTACTACAACTGGCTCCGATTCTAAAAAGTCAACAAAAACAGTACAAAAGGCTGATATAGAAAAACTATATACTAATGCCGATCAATTTAAAAATTATAAAGTCGATCTGTATGTAAAGGTTTTTGACGTTGAACAAGACGACGATGGCACATACCTTCAAGGCTATAACAATCCGGAAAAGTTAAGCAAGAATACACTTATTATGAGCGACGACTCTGATTTAGATATTAAAGATGACGATATTATTCATGTAGTCGGTACCGTGAAAGATAAATATGATGGTGAAAACGCATTGGGTGGTTCTGTTTCAGCGCCGAGAATCATTGCCGATTCCATTGAAAAAAGCGACTATGCAACAGCTTTCGCCCCAGCTCAAAAAACAATTAACGTGGATAAAACACAGAACCAGCACGGATTTGCACTTACGCTTCAAAAAGTTGAACTTGCGGAAAAAGAAACTCGTCTTTATGTTAAGATAGAAAACAAATCACAAGATGAAATCAACTTTTATGACTTCAATGCCAAAATCATCGCTGATAATAAACAGCTTGAGCGTAAAGACGACCTATCAAGTTATCCTAAAATTCAAAGTGAAATCTTACCAGGAGTTAACACTGAAGGGGTTATTGTTTTCCCTAAAATTGAAAGCAAAACAGCAAAAATTATGTTAGAAGGATCTTCCGAAAATTACGATATAACAATCAATCCATTTACATTTGAAGTAAACTTAGATCAATAGAAAGAAGGACTGGGGGAACCCCCAGTCCTTTTGTTTATGATTTTACACTCTTATACCCATTCACATTAGAAGACTGCCATCTCCAGGAATCGGCGCACATTTCCTCAAGGCCGCGTTTTGCTTCCCAGCCCAGATCCCGCTTGGCTTTTGCGGGATCTGCGAAGCAGGTCGCAATGTCTCCAGGGCGTCGGTCCGCAAAACGGTACGGAACCTCTTTTCCTGACACTTTTTCAAAGGATTTGACCATTTCTAGCACGCTGTAGCCTGTGCCTGTTCCGAGGTTGTATGCTTCGGCTCCTGTGGTGTTCAATACTTTTTCCAGCGCTTTGACATGGCCTTCTGCGAGGTCAACGACATGAATATAATCGCGTACGCCTGTCCCGTCTTTTGTCGGATAGTCATTTCCGAATACGCTTAATTGCTCCAGCTTGCCTACCGCTACCTGCGCCACATATGGCATGAGGTTATTCGGAATGCCGTTCGGGTCTTCACCGATCCGTCCGCTTGGATGAGCGCCGAACGGATTAAAGTAACGAAGCAACGCAACGCTCCACTCATTGTCGGCTGTATATAGATCACGCAAAATTTGTTCCAGCATAAGCTTTGTCTGTCCATAAGGATTGGTCGCGCCTAACGGAAAGTCCTCCGTAATCGGCGATGTTTCCGGAATGCCGTAGACTGTCGCGGACGAACTGAACACGATTTTCTTAACACCGTATTTCTCCATGACCTCACATAACATAAACGTTCCTGTGAGATTATTATGATAATATTTGAGCGGAATCGCAACAGACTCACCGACCGCTTTTAACCCCGCAAAATGAATCACAGCTTCAATCTCGTTTTCCGCAAAGACTGTTTCTACCGCTTCCCGGTCCAATAAATCCGCTTCATAGAACGTTACATCTTTTCCTGTAATCTCCTTGACGCGGTTCAGCGCCTCAGCCGAACTATTCGACAGATTATCTAGAACGACAATCTCATAGCCGATATTTAATAATTCAACACATGTGTGGCTTCCGATGTAGCCCGCGCCGCCTGTAACAAGTATTGCCATGAAGTATAACCTCCTAAAGAGAATGTATTGTTTACTATTATAAAGTTTTCAGAAGCTTTCCACATCCATTTTCAAGAAGTTTAATCGTTTATTAATCATTTGTTCATATTCTTCTTACACCCTTGCCAGTATTTCAATAGAGATCTCAGCGAGAATGTGCCCCTTCATTTCCTGATAGAGATGATTCATATAAAAGCCCTGCTGAAGATTCAGCTCTGTGTCTAAAGCATAGACCGTCAGCGTGTAAGCATGATCCTTGTCAGGCGGTGTCGGCCCGCAATACTGATGAATCACCTTTGGATTGCAGCTTCCCGCAAGCGGTGAAGCAAAGCTGTTTTGCCCTTGTATCATCAAGTCCTGTCTTTCCTCGCTCGCATGCTCAGGAAGTTCTGCGATGCGCGCCGGAATGTTTGCCGCTGTCCAGTGAATCCAGCTGAATCCGCATACGGGAATGGCGTCATGATCAATGAAAGTAAGCGCGAGCGTCTTTGCGCCGGGCGGGACGTCCTCAAAACGAATCGGAAAGGATACAAATGGATTCCCTTCTCTTTTATATTTTTCATCAGTGTATTTTGAAAACTTGTCATGTAAATACGGATTTGCTTCTACGTATATGTTCATATATGAATCCCTCTCTCTATTTTCTCATTCTATAGGTATACTAAACGAATGGATGTATAATCAGTGAAAAGCAAATGCGTATGTTCACTTAACAATTTGTTATTGATTACTTGCAGTGAAGGAGATAAGTTATGGATTTAAAATGGCTGCAAACCTTTATCGTCGCAGCGGAATCAGAGAACTTCAGAGAAACGGCTGAGCGTCTTTACCTCACCCAGCCGGCTGTTTCTCAACATATACGAAAATTAGAAAATGAACTGGACATGCGGCTGTTTTTGCATCCCGGGAGACGCGTCGTCCTGACTGACGAAGGCAGGCTGTTTCTGCCTTATGCCAAAGAAATGATCCATGTATACCAAGCGGGAAAGCAAAAAGTCAGCCAATGGAAGCAGGGATACAGCCGTTCACTTACACTGGCCGTCCATCCCTACATTGCGTCCTATATCTTGCCTCGTTTTCTCCCGACTTATATCCAAAAACACCCGCATGTTGAACTTTCAACTCATGTGGCTGGATCTGATGAGATCAAAAAAGCGGTGGAACAAAATGAAGCTGATATTGGTTTGTCGCGGAAAGATCCGAACGCAAACACGCTCTATTATCAGCACATATGCGAAGGCACGCTGTGTCTGGCGGCTCCTTTCCAGGAAAACACGACTGCTGATGCTGCTTCTGTCTTCAGCCATTATCGGCTTCTCACGCATGATCATCCTGCATATGAGGATGCTTTTTTATACAACATCCGTTCACATTACCCTCACCTTCAAACGATGGCTGCCGGGCAGATTGATGCGGCTGTCCATATGATAAAAGCGGGAATGGGGGCATCATTCCTCCCCACCTACATCATCAAGCAGGAAGAGGCAGAAAAAAAGCTGATGGCTGTCAGCACGCCCCCGCAACTTAAATTGCCGGCGTCCCAGACGTTTATGATGTGGAAAAGAAACAGCGAGGACATTCAGCACTTTCACGCCATGTTACATGACTTTATGCAGCGCGAACAAGTATAGCATCTGAAAAATCAATCTGCCGGTTGACGTTTTCTTTTCCAATATTCGCTATGCTTCATACAGAAAGGATTTGATGACATGGCGATGAGCCCCTATATTCCAAGACCGGACACAGGCAGTCGTGTTTGCCATTCGTAACGGTATTGTGCAATAGAAATCTCTCGTCCCGCCATGATAAGATAAGACAAAGGAGATGATTGGAAATGAAAGAAGAAATCATGAAACGGTTTACTACATACGTAAAAGTCGACACGCAGTCTGATGAATCGGTCGACACCTGCCCTTCCACACCCGGCCAATTGACGTTAGGAAATATGCTTGTTGATGAATTGAAATCAATCGGCATGCAAGAGGTAACCATTGATGAAAACGGCTATGTCATGGCGACTCTTCCTTCCAATACAAATAAAGACGTGCCGACAATCGGCTTTCTCGCCCATGTTGACACCGCCACAGACTTTACCGGCAAAAATGTCAATCCGCAAATCGTTGAAAGCTATGATGGAAAAGACATCGTTCTGAACGAAAAGCTGAAGGTCATCCTGTCACCTGATCAATACCCAGAGCTAACTGGCTATAAGGGCCACACACTCATCACCACAGACGGCACAACCCTGCTCGGCGCGGACAATAAAGCCGGGATTGCCGAAATCATGACAGCCATGGATTACCTCATCAAACACCCTGAAATCAAACACGGCACCATCAGAGTGGCCTTTACGCCTGATGAAGAAATCGGCAGAGGGCCGCACAAATTTGATGTGAAACGATTCAATGCGTCCTTTGCCTATACAGTTGACGGCGGCCCGCTTGGCGAGCTTGAATACGAAAGCTTCAATGCCGCTGCCGCAAAAATCACAGTTAAAGGCAACAACGTACACCCCGGCACTGCAAAAGGAAAAATGATCAACTCCGCGAAAATCGCGATGAAGCTCAACAGCCTGCTGCCTGCAGACGAAGCACCTGAGTATACAGACGGCTATGAAGGATTCTACCACCTGCTGTCCATTCAAGGAGATGTAGAAGAAACAAAGCTTCACTACATTATCAGAGACTTTGACAAAGAGAACTTCCAAAGCAGAAAACAAACGATGAAGCGTGTCGTTGAGGAATTGCAAAACGAATACGGGCAAGACCGGATTCAGCTTGATATGAACGATCAATACTACAACATGAGAGAGAAAATCGAACCTGTCATCGAAATCGTCAACATTGCAAAGCAAGCGATGGAAAACCTCGGCATCGAACCAAAAATTTCTCCTATCCGCGGCGGAACGGACGGTTCCCAGCTGTCCTATATGGGACTCCCGACGCCAAACATCTTTACCGGCGGAGAAAACTTCCACGGCAAATTCGAATACATTTCAGCCGATAACATGGTCAAAGCCGTCAACGTCATCATTGAGATTGCAAAGCTGTTTGAAGAACAGGCATAATGCCTAATGCCAAAGCCAGTCCAAAAAAGGACTGGTTTTTTACGTGAAAATGAAACATTTCTCATGCGTCCTCCGTAAAACAAATATCAACGGTTGAGGAGGAGAAACAATGACAAAACATGCAATCGCTGCAAAAAGTCTATTAAAAAAATGGTTTATGACCCGTCCGCCTATCATCCAAAAGAAATCAAGCGCATTTCAAAAAATCAGAAAAATGTTCAAACGCTTCTTCTAATCAGTCATCCCATTCCCCAAAACCACTATCTGCGTTTCCTCGTACCACCCAAATGCTCCGTGATTTGGGTTTTTTGTGTTCAATTGCGTAAAATAGGGTATACATCAAACAAGCACGAAAAAAACCATCCAAAAACAGGAATTTTGAATCACATAAATTTAGGTTAAAAGTAATATAAAGGGATTTATTTTTCTGTCGATAGTAACGATAGAACCAATCACCAACAAGAGAAATCACCATGATATAAGACTATTTTCAGGCTATCAGGTTAGACTGTTTTAGAGGGGCAGCTATGTAATACTGGATTTATTTTGAATTTTTTGAATACTTTTTGACCATCTATCCGTACAATAGAGAATACCAAAACTTTTTTGGGAGGTATGTAACATGATCCTAGTTGTTATCATCGCATTATGCGGCTATCTTCTTTTTTCTTTCAGCAAAGACAATCGCCGCAAACCGCAAAAGACAAGCCCTCAGCCAGCAGCCGCACCTCATCAAAACAACCTAATCGACCTTGACGCCATCCGCCAAAAGCGCCGGATGAATCTTTCCTAACACGATATTTCAACTGAAAAGGCTGCTGAATCACGCAGCTTTTTTTCATTTCATGAACAGAGAAAGGATGTCTGTCATTAAAACGCTAATATTCGCGCCAGAAACTTTCAATTTGGCTGAAACAACCCGAGCCATCGAAACCGCTAAACATTGCAGAAATCACTTCCGGTGTATTTTTATGGGGTACTCTACAACATATTCGTATCTCATTGAAGAAGCCGGTTTTACATTTCACCTGTTATCGCCGCATGTAACAGATGCTCAAGTTGAACTCATCATGAAAGCCGATCAAATGAAAACGATCAAAAATCCTTTCACCTTTAAAATGGTGAAGCAGAGAGTTGAAAGTGAGATTGAACTCATTTCTCTATATAAACCTGCCGCCATCGTGATTGGAACGACATTAAGCTTATTTATCTCAGCAAGAGCTTGTGATGTAAAACTCGTTTATATAAAGCCTTTCGCATACACAAGAACCCACCTTTCATACGGCAATGTAAAGTTACCTGGTTTTTTAAGTTGCTTATCAAGATTAATGCCAGAGAAAAGGCTTTTATCGATGTACCGAAATATGATTTTACATATGCGCTACATCCCCCGTTCATTTTCCAAAGTTAGTGCGATGTACAACGTTCAATTCCCAAAATACACGATAGATATGTTAGACGCTGATTATAACTTGATTACAAACATCCCTGAAATCACAGGCGTGAGCAGATTACCGGAAAGCGATCGATACGTTGGCCCCATTTTTGCTAAACTGGACACTGAAATACCGCGCGAACTCACTCGTTTGAATCGAGATAAACCTCTTATCTATTTTGCAATGGGAAGTTCAGGCGGAAAAAAGCTGGTGTCTGCTATCCTTCATATTCTTAGCCATTTAAATGTAACCGCGATTTGTCCTATGAAAAAACTGTTAGGAGATCGTGTAAGAGAATATCAGAACGATCCACATATTTACATTTGTGATTTATTGCCTGCACATGAAGTTTCTAAAATCGTGGATTTATCTATTATTCATGGCGGTGAAGGGACTGTACAAACCGCCTGCTTATCTGGCAAACCATTTATAGGCATTGGTTTGCAGGCTGAACAAGAAGCAAACATTGATGATTGCGTGTCGTTCGGAAATGCAGTGAAGCTACACAAAAATAAAGTAAATAAAAGACATATAGAACAAGCCCTTCATTCGTTATTAAACAACAAAAGTTATCAGGAAGGTGCTGCTGCCATGGAACAATTATTACGCGGAAAAAACGGTGCTAAAAACTCAGCAGCATTTCTGATCAATAAATTTGGAATTTGAAATCCCTTGCCTCTTGTCCGTGATCAGGCAAATTCAAAAGTATTTTTCTGATTGTGCAAACGAGGTGGATGCTGAATTACACGCCCATCGCTAACTGCTAATATCGTATGATGAGCGACAAAGCCGAAAATTTTTTCTGAAAAAGTGTTGACAATTAATCCAAAAGTAATAATATTAAGATAATTGAAATGTAAATATGACGTTTTACCTTATCAAGAGAGGTGGAGGGACTGGCCCTATGATACCCGGCAACCGCTGTTTCAAACAGAATGGTGCTAAATCCTTAAGAACATTGCGTTCTTGCAGATGAGGCGGAGATTTGATTATTCAAGCTCTTCCTTACTCAAAGGAAGAGCTTTTTTCATGCTTACCATATATCAGAAAAGAGGCGAATCACATGGCTCAACAAACAAATGTTGCAGGACAAAAAACAGAAAAACAACGCAAAGCCCCTTTCCGCGCCGATCATGTCGGCAGTTTACTGCGCTCCGCTCCGGTGAAAGAAGCCCGGTTAAAAAAAGCGGCCGGCGAGATCACGGCGGAACAGCTTCGTGAGATCGAAAACAAGGAAATCAGCCGCATTGTGGAAAAACAAAAAGAAATCGGACTCGATGTGGTAACAGACGGTGAATTCCGCCGTTCCTGGTGGCATTATGATTTTCTCGAAGGGCTTGACGGTGTGGAGCCGTTCATCCCGGCTGAAGGGATTCAATTCCATAATGTGAAAACAAAAGCACGTAGCATCAAAGTGACGGGAAAACTCGATTTTACGAACCATCCAGCGCTTGCCGATTATCAATTTTTACATAAGATTGCCGGTGATGCGACACCAAAGCTGACGATTCCGAGCCCGAATATGCTGTTTTTCGGTGAAAAGGCCGATAAAGGAATTTATGACGACCAAGAGGAATACTTTCATGATCTGGCCCAAGCGTACAAAAAAGCAATCAACGCTTTCTATGACGCTGGATGCCGCTACCTTCAGCTAGATGACACGTCATGGTCTCTCTTCTTTGAGGAAAAAGGCAGAGAGGTCGTTCGTGCCCTCGGCGGCGACCCTGAGACATTGCCTGCCTTGTTCGCCAAAACGATTAACGATGCAGTGGCTGACCGGCCTGATGATTTAACAATCACAATGCACATTTGCCGCGGTAACTTCAAGTCGACTTGGGCGGCATCAGGAGGCTATGACGCTGTAGCGGAAACGATTTTGGACGGCTTACACTTAGACGGCCTGTTCTTGGAATATGATGATGACCGCTCAGGAAATTTTGATCCGCTCCGATTCGTGAAACGCAAGGATCTGCAAATTGTGCTCGGCTTGATTACATCAAAATACGGGGAGTTGGAAAATCCCGAGGATGTGAAGCGCCGAATCAATGAAGCGGCGCGCTTTGTCAGCTTGGACCAGCTGTGCCTCAGCCCGCAGTGCGGTTTCGCCTCTACGGAAGAAGGCAATCTGTTGACAGAAGAGCAGCAATGGGCAAAGCTGCGCCACGTCATCGATATCGCCAACGATGTGTGGAGATAATCTTTCATTGACAGAAACAGAAAATGTGTGAATAATAGATATCATCAGAAAATTTCATAAAAAGGTTTTCCTTATCAAGAGAGGTGGAGGGACTGGCCCTGCGATACCCGGCAACCGCTGTTTAACAGAATGGTGCTAAATCCTTTAGAGCAAAGATTGCTCTTGAAGATAAGGTTGAGATTGTCACACAAGCTCTTCCTTATCCCAAGGAAGAGCTTTTTTATATTCAAATGGAAAGAAGGAATGGACAACATGCCACAACAAACAACACACACAGAACAAAATACACTTCAAAGAAAAAAGCCGCCGTTTCGCGCAGATCAAGTTGGAAGCCTGCTGAGGTCTGAGCCCGTCAAAAAAGCGCGTCTGCAAAAAGCGGCCGGCGAGATTACGGCTGAGCAGCTCCGCCAAATTGAAAACGATGAAATCATCCGCATTGTGGAAAAACAGAAGGAAACCGGCCTGAACGTCGTGACTGACGGTGAATTCCGCAGGGCGTGGTGGCATTTCGATTTCTTGGAAAATCTGGATGGGGTTGAGCCGTTTATTCCTGAGCAAGGCATTCAATTCCATAACGTACAGACAAAAGCACGCGGCATTAAAGTCACAGGTGATATCGACTTTTCAACTCACCCAATGCTTGAAGATTACTCTTTCCTCCATAGCATTGCCGGTGACGCGACACCAAAAATGACGATCCCAAGCCCAAATATGCTGTTTTTCCGCGGAAAGCTTGAAAAGGACGCATACAAAAACGACTATCAGCTTTTCCAGCACGATGTATCGAAAGCATATAAAAAAGCCATTCAAGCGTTTTATGACAGAGGCTGCCGCTACCTGCAGCTTGATGATACGGCATGGGCTGTTTTCTTATCAGAAACAGGCTTGAAACAAATCGAAGCATTCGGAACAACACCTGACGAACTTCGCCAGCTGTTTGCAAAATCCATTAACGACGCGATTGCGGACCGCCCGGATGACCTGACGGTGACCATGCACATTTGCCGCGGCAACTTCCAGTCCACTTGGACAGCGGAAGGCGGTTATGACGCAGCAGCTGAAACCATCTTTGACGGCTTGAACCTTGACGGCCTGTTCTTGGAATACGATGATTCACGCTCAGGAGGATTTGAACCACTCCGTTATGTGAAGCGCTCCGATCTTCAGCTTGTCCTTGGCTTAGTAACCTCTAAATTCGGTGAGCTTGAACATCCGGACGATGTGAAACGCCGTATCGAAGAAGCGTCCCGCTATGTGAACTTAGACCAGCTGTGCCTCAGCCCTCAATGCGGATTCGCTTCCACTGAAGAAGGCAATAAGCTGACTGAAGAACAGCAATGGGCGAAGCTGCGCCATGTGGTTGAAATCGCGAACGATGTTTGGAAATAAGCAAAGAAAAACACACTTGATTCCCTGGCGGAGCAAGTGTGTTTTTTCATATCAGGCGTTTGATTTGAGCACAGACTGGCTGACAGCAAAATTGGCTTCTGTTTTTTCATAAACCTCATCCATTGTGACACCTTCCTGAAGTTCAGTCAGTGTCATGCAGCCGTGATCAAAATCAAACACAGCCAAATCCGTAATCAGCCTGTGAACAACTTTCTGCCCCGTCAGCGGAAGAGAGCATGTCTTTTTCACCTTTGGCTCGCCATGCTTATTGACATGCTCCATGATGACAACGATCCGTTTCGCGCCGTTGACGAGATCCATGGCGCCTCCCATCCCTTTGACCATTTTGCCGGGGATCATCCAATTGGCCAAATCCCCCTGCTCAGAAACCTCCATGCCGCCAAGGATAGCCAAATCGATATGCCCGCCTCTTATCATCGCGAATGATTCAGCGCTGTCAAAATAGGAAGCGCCCGTGACTTCAGTGATTGTTTCCTTTCCTGCATTGATCAAATCCGCGTCTTCCGTTCCTTCCACAGGATACGGGCCGATCCCGAGCAAGCCGTTTTCTGACTGAAGCATGACGTGAACGCCAGCTGGTATTTCATTTGCGACAAGCGTCGGCATTCCAATCCCAAGGTTGACGTTCATGCCATCCTTGATTTCTTGTACAGCCCGTTTGACCATTCGTTTTCTCGCCTCTTTCATCTCGCCTCACCCTTTCCCGCCGCTTGTCGAACTGTCCGCTTTTCAATCCGTTTTTCATGGCTCGCGCCAAGCACCACATGCTGTACGTAAATGCCCGGCGTATGGATGTGATCTGAATCGAGCTCTCCCGCTTCCACGATGATTTCCGCCTCGGCAATCGTGATCTTGCCTGCCATGGCGGCAACGGGATTGAAATTTCTCGCCGTTTTCCGAAAAACCAAATTTCCCATAGTGTCTGCTTTCCACGCTTTGACAATCGCCACGTCGCCGGTAATGCCTTGCTCCAGCACATACGTCCGGCCGTCGAACGTCTTGTGTTCTTTTCCCTCAGCTATTGAGGTGCCGACCCCTGTCGCCGTGTAAAACCCCGGTATGCCCGCGCCGCCTGCGCGCATCCTCTCGGCGAGCGTGCCTTGGGGAACGAGCTCGACCTCAAGCTCTCCGCTTAAAAACTGCCGCTCAAAAATTTTATTTTCACCGACATAAGATGAAATCATTTTCTTGATTTGCCTGTTAGCCAAAAGCAAACCGAGCCCCCAGTCATCGACTCCGCAATTATTGCTGACCACGGTTAAATCCTTGACTCCCTGATCTCTGATCGCCAAAATGAGCTGTTCAGGAATGCCGCACAGCCCGAATCCCCCTGCGATCAGTGTATCTCCATCTTGAATCAGTTCCGCGGCTTCCTTGCTTGAAGACAGTACTTTCCCCATATTGATGCTCCTTTCGTTTTCTCCATCAACTTTAGGAACGAAAGCGTTTACAATTTTTCGTTGTTTTCTTCCCCTTTCCATATGTACGGGGAGCCGCGGCCAACTATTCCGAATAAAAAAGGAAAGCTCTTTTTTCGGAGCTTTCCTCTGCCTAATAGGATATCGACATCTACCGTTTCTCTATTTTGCTTCATGGCGTTTCCCGCCCCTGTATAAAATTATTATTCATAAATGGGAAATAGATGTTCAACGATTGCTTGTTCTCCAAATTCATCATGAGTCAGAAAATGAATCAATGCGTCTGCGGTTTCTTCAGGAGACTGTAACCTTCCTGCTTCCTTTAACTGAATGAATTCATCAACATAAGGAAAATCTTCTTTGCGGACCGAGCGGATTTCGGTTTGCAGCTGTGTATCAATCACTCCGGGATAAACCGCTGCGATTTTCACTGGATTCTGCTGATTCTCCTGTTCCAATTTGATGCTTTTCGTAAATGAATCCAAACCAGCTTTTGACGTGCTGTAGCAGCTTTGTGAGGGCAATACATATTTGGCTGAGGCTGACGAGATATTCATGATTCGCTTATCCGTATCGATGAGCTTTGTGTGCTTCACAAATTGGGAGGTCATGACCATCGGAGCAATTAGATTCACCTGCATATGCTGAAGAATGTCCTCCGCTTTATTGTGTTCAATCGGCCCCACAGGAGACAGCATGCCGGCATTATTGATCAAATAAATACCTTCCGGATGTGGATCTCGTTTGATATGTGCAAACAAATTTTGAAAAAGTGCTTCAATTTTGTGAGTCTCTTTGATGTCGAACGAGAAATATTGCATATGGGTATCCTGATCAATCAGATTTTGATTAGGCTGTCTTGATATACAGTACAGCCGATGGTTAGAATCGATGAGCTTTTGGGCTAAGGCTCCGCCAATTCCTCTTGACGTGCCCGTAATGATAATATGCTTCATTTTTCCCCTCCTGATTTCCTAATCATCATTTCAACATAACAATCCAACATGTCCTGCTTTTATTTTCTCATTCCAAAATATAAATTTTATTATTGTGAAAATAGTTAAAAAGGTTGATTTTCAAAAAGTGAAAGGATAAAATACTGCTATCATCTTAGAAATAGACATTCTTGTATATGATCAGAAATATGGTCTGATTGTTTCTACCTAGTAACCGTAAAAAACTAGACTACAAGAAAGTTTGAATAAATTTGAACGAGTTGAAAAGGACATGTTCTTTTCTGTTTGCTCTTATTTTTCACACTTTCTGCATTTCCAGAATTTGTGAAGGATAAGAGCTTTTTTCATTTCCAAAATAAACCTCATAGGAGTTGCTATCATGTACTTTTTATTAAACCTTGTCGGTCTCATTGTGATTATGGCAGTTGTATTCCTATGTTCTCCGCAGAAAAAGAAAATCAAGTGGCGACCGATCATTACGTTAATTGTTCTGGAATTGCTGATTACTTGGTTTATGCTGGGAACAAAAGTCGGAAGCTGGACCATCGGTAAAATTGGCGAGTTCTTCACTTTTCTGATTGCTTGCGCCAGTGATGGTATCGCGTTTGCCTTCCCGTCAGTGATGGCAAATGAAACAGTAGACTTTTTCTTTAGTGCACTTCTTCCAATTATCTTTATCGTCACATTCTTTGATATTTTAACATATTTTGGCATTTTGCCTTGGCTGATTGATAAAATTGGCTGGGTGATTTCAAAGGCTTCCCGCTTGCCGAAATTAGAGAGCTTCTTCTCTATTCAAATGATGTTTTTGGGAAATACAGAAGCACTTGCGGTCATCCGCCAGCAGCTTACGGTATTAAACAACAACCGCCTGCTCACATTCGGCTTAATGAGCATGAGCAGCATCAGCGGCTCCATTATTGGATCTTACCTGTCAATGGTGCCGGCGACATATGTGTTTACAGCGATTCCATTGAACTGCTTAAACGCGCTGATTATCGCAAACCTGCTGAACCCTGTTCACGTGCCGGAAGATGAAGATATCATCTATACGCCGCCTAAAGAAGAGAAGAAAGACTTTTTCTCTACGATTTCTAACAGTATGCTTGTCGGCATGAACATGGTGATCGTCATTTTGGCAATGGTAATCGGATATGTCGCGTTAACGTCAGCGGTCAATGGCATTCTTGGCGTTTTCGTTCACGGCCTGACCATTCAAACGATTTTCGCTTATCTCTTCAGCCCGTTCGCATTCCTGCTTGGGCTGCCGGTACACGATGCGATGTATGTCGCTCAGCTGATGGGAATGAAATTGGCAACGAACGAGTTTGTTGCAATGCTTGATTTAAAAGAAAATCTCACATCCCTTCCGCCTCATACTGTTGCGGTGGCGACGACATTCCTGACGTCATTTGCCAACTTCAGTACGGTCGGCATGATTTACGGCACGTACAACTCGATTCTTGACGGCGAAAAGTCAACGGTCATCGGGAAAAACGTGTGGAAGCTGCTCGTCAGCGGAATTGCGGTATCTTTACTAAGTGCCGCGATTGTCGGCCTGTTTGTGTGGTAAAAATATGGAGCCATATCCCTTTGCGGATATGGCTCTTTGATTATAGATAAATAGAGGAAGGCACATGCACATCCCCGATGCCGGCTGTATATGGCCCTAAGTCCATAGTGGCCGAAGACGATGGGATTCTGTTTTAAACCAAATAAAAAAAGAGACAGGATGCCTCTTTTTTTTACTGTTTACGCCCCAAAATCGCTTCATGAACCGCTTGTGCCAAATCTATATTTCCAAACATCTCTAACACTGCAAGGACGGTCTGGTCCGGGATGTGCTCTGATTCGTGTTTCGGCACGACCAGTTCATCCATGGTTTTTTTCAAACTTTCATTGAGTTTTTGCTGCGGATACGCTTTGGTGTAGAGCTCCAGCGGATCGAGATCATGGTTCACGCACCATTGGGCAAATACCAAAATCATCATATTTTCATCGCGTTCGTAAGCTTCAGCGAGCTGTTTTTCGTTCATCTGTCATGCTCCTTATGAAAAGTATCTTCCTTTAAGATACAGGAGCGGGTCACATTCGTCTATCCCAATGGCGATGAGCGGCGACCGCCTCGATAAATGCCTTGCTGAAGGCAGTATAGTCAGCTTCATCTTGAGCAGTTACGATGCCCGACCCCTCTGTTGTGCCGACAGCTGCTTGGAGAAGATCAATTCCTTCATTTGCCGCACCGACCGCTTTATAGTGATTGTAAGCTTCTTTCATAAACGCCATCGCTTGTTTGTTGTCTTTTAACGCTGGCCCTCCCGCGGCATAGACGGCATCATACAAAACAGAGTCAGCCGTCAGGAACGTGCCGCCGACCTCAAGCTGCTGCCCATTTCCGCCTGTGATGTATCCCAGCGTTTCGCTGATAACATCCGCTGTGATTCCTTCTTGCTTTAAAGCGTCCAGCACCGTTTGCAGCTCTTTTTCATGAAATCCGTTTCCGGCGAGAACAGCGACTTTTCTTGATGATGCTGTTTTCACTGTATGGGCTTGGCTTAACGCAGGTGAGGTCATCATTTCGTTAGACGCTTTACGTTTCGATGGCGGCGCCACACCTACTCCTTTGGCGATTTCCTCCGCCAAGCCTGCATCCACATTGCTGAAGACGTCAACGACTTGCCGCTGCACGTCTTTGCTTGTCACCTTCCCGACCTCGAAGCAAAAAGCGGAAATCATGTGCTTCTTCTCAACCGGGGACATGCTGTTCCAGAACAGCTTCGCCTGTGAGTAATAATCGTTGAAGCTGTCACTCCGCTGGCGGATTTTTTTGCCCTCAACTTTTTCCTGATAATGGACGTAGCCGCCTTCTTCAGCTGTCGCAGGGGACGGGTCGTTGTTTTGCAGAGAGTTTTTATGATAAGCGACCTGCCCCTTATTGATCGTCATCCGGTGATGGCCGTCGTATTGGTTGTTGTGGAACGGACATACCGGACGGTTAATCGGAAGCTCATGGAAGTTCGGGCCGCCAAGACGGATGAGCTGCGTGTCTGTGTAGGAGAAAAGCCGTCCCTGCAAAAGCGGGTCATTTGTAAAATCAATGCCCGGCACGACATTTCCCGGATGGAATGCGACTTGTTCTGTTTCCGCAAACACATTGTCCTGATTGCGGTTCAGCGTCATTTTCCCAATGATTTTCACCGGCACGAGCTCTTCAGGCCATAGCTTGGTTGGATCGAGAATATCAAAATCAAATTTGAATTCATCTTCTTCATCAATCATCTGTACGCCGAGCTCATATTCTACCGTGCCGCCGTTTTCAATTGTTTCCCACAGGTCGCGGCGGTGGAAATCAGGATCTTTCCCGGCAATTTTCTGCGCTTCATCCCATACGAGAGAATGCACACCGAGCACTGGCTTCCAGTGGAATTTCACGAAACGCGCCTTTCCTTGTTCATTGACAAAACGAAACGTGTGAACGCCGAAGCCCTCCATCATTCTGTAGCTGCGAGGGATGCCCCTGTCAGACATCGTCCACATCACCATATGCGCTGACTCAGGATTATTGGCGACAAAATCCCAAAACGTATCATGAGCGGTCGCGGCCTGAGGCATTTCATTGTGAGGTTCAGGCTTAAACGCATGAACCAAATCTGGAAACTTGATCGCGTCCTGAATGAAAAACACCGGGATGTTATTTCCTACAAGATCATAGTTTCCTTCTTCCGTATAAAATTTCGTCGCAAACCCTCTGGCATCCCGCACCGTGTCTGCGGAGCCTTTAGAACCCGCGACTGTAGAAAATCGGACAAATACCGGTGTCTTCACTGAAGGGTCCTGAAGAAATTTGGCCCGCGTGAATTCTGTCATCGGCTCGTAAACCTGAAAAAAACCATGCACGCCAAATCCGCGCGCATGCACAACACGCTCCGGAATCCTCTCATGGTCAAAGTGTGTCATTTTTTCCCGGAAGTGAAAATCCTCCATCAGCGTCGGGCCGCGAACCCCCGCTTTTAACGAGTGCTCATCCTCTGACACCCGCAAGCCTTGGTTGGTCGTCATTTTCTTCCCGCTGTTATCAACCCTGTACTGTTCAAGCTGCTCGTCCTTTGCGTGTTCATTGACACGTTTGTTTTGATCATCACTCATGTCCGTTCCCCCTTTTATTGATTTCCCAAAGTGAAACATTCTACAGCACATTTACCCGCTGCATTCTTCAGATAAACTACTGATTCGGCTCATTAGGATTTTTGGTCTGCCTATTATGATAGGGACATACATATAAGAAATGAGCCTTCCGCCGCTTGGAAGCGCTTACTAAAAATCAATAGAGAGGGAGGTCATATTGTGCTTGCCATACTCGGTTTTGTAATGATCATTGTCTTTATGTACTTGGTTATGTCTAACCGGCTTTCCGCACTTATTGCGTTGATTGTTGTCCCTGTTGTGTTTGCCCTGATCAGCGGATTTGGAAAAGACCTTGGCGAGATGATGATTCAAGGGGTAACAGACCTCGCTCCGACCGGCATCATGCTGTTATTCGCCATTCTCTATTTCGGGATTATGATTGACTCAGGTTTGTTTGATCCTCTCATTGTAAAAATATTATCAATTGTTAAAGGAGACCCGTTAAAAATCACCATCGGCACAGCGGTTTTAACGATGACCATTTCGCTGGACGGGGATGGAACAACCACCTACATGATGACCATTGCGGCGATGCTTCCTCTGTACAAACGGCTTGGCATGAACCGTTTGGTATTAGCGGGCATTGCGATGCTTGGTTCGGGGGTGATGAACATTATTCCGTGGGGCGGGCCGACGGCGAGGGTTTTGTCTTCTTTAAAATTGGACACATCGGAGGTTTTCACGCCGCTGATTCCCGCTATGATTGCCGGCATTCTTTGGGTGATCGCCGTTGCTTATATCCTTGGAAGAAAAGAGCGAAAGCGTCTCGGCGTCATGTCGATTGAACACGCGCCGTCCTCCGATTCAGATGCAGCACCGCTCAAGCGTCCCGCTCTACAATGGTTTAATCTTCTTCTGACTGTCGCTCTCATGGCTGCACTGATCACCAGCCTGCTTCCGCTCCCTGTTCTTTTTATGACGGCCTTCGCCATCGCCTTGATGATCAACTATCCAAATATGAAAGAGCAGCAAAAACAGATCTCTGCTCATGCGGGAAATGCGCTAAACGTTGTCTCGATGGTGTTTGCGGCAGGTATATTCACAGGCATTCTTTCAGGCACGAAAATGGTGGATGCGATGGCCCATTCTCTCGTATCACTCATCCCCGATGCTTTGGGCCCGCACCTGCCATTGATCACAGCTATCGCCAGCATGCCATTCACCTTTTTCATGTCGAATGACGCCTTTTATTTCGGTGTCCTTCCCATCATCGCAGAAGCCGCCTCCGCTTACGGAATAGACGCAGCCGAGATCGGCAGGGCCTCATTGCTGGGCCAGCCAGTGCATCTGCTCAGCCCGCTTGTGCCTTCCACCTATCTATTAGTCGGTATGGCAGGGGTCAGCTTTGGCGACCATCAAAAATTCACCATCAAATGGGCAGTGGGGACAACGATTGTGATGACGATTGCGGCGCTTTTGATTGGGATTATTTCGTTTTAATGAGAAAACGATTCCGCTGGCTGATTCCCTTTTCTCCTGTATAATCCGAGACCTTAAGATCATACTATGAAAAAATCAAAACAAAAAGGTGATCGCATGAATTTTGCTTGGCAAGCACTCATTTTAATTGTATCCGGCATCATATTACTCAGAATTTCAGGGAGAAAGTCAATCTCTCAAATGACGTTGGCACAAACTGTGGTGATGATTTCCATTGGTACAATTATTGTCCAGCCAATAATAGAGACAAGTCTATGGAAAACCCTTGTGGCAGCCAGTATTTTTACTGTTGCTCTCATCCTCATGGAATGGTTCCAGGTGAAGGCCAATTGGATGGAAAAGTTCTTAACCGGCAAAGCGAAATTAGTGATTGAAGATGGCAAACTCCATGTAGAAAACATGAAAAAACTGCGGCTGACCGTTGACCAGCTTGAAATGCGAATCAGGATTCATGGAGTTTCCAGCATAAAGGACATTAAGCATGCAACGATTGAAGCAAACGGCCAAATCGGATATGAATTACAAGATGACAAGAAACCGCTCACGATGGGCGATTTTAAGAAACTGATGAACATGCCGGCCGAGACCACAGTTCAACAGCCTGAATCAGAACAACAAGAAAACATTTTTCAAGAAATTAAAAACGGCCATTCCACGCCATCTGGCAAACTAAAATAAGGCTGTTCCTTGTGCAGAAACAGCCTGAGTGATTGAACTTATTGGATATATGAAATGACCGGCAAGCTTTCTACACCCGATGCATAGTAGTAATTTAAAACACTGAAAAAATCGATTGCTTTGCCGGTTTTTGTATCTACGATTAAAATATGGTCTCCGTAAGTTTGATCATCCGCATCTAGCCTTCTAGGGGTTTTTTTGCCCAATGTATCAAGAAAAGAGTCTTCGTAACCTCCCCCTGACTGATACGCTGATACATGGTGCATGAACAAAGTGCCTGTATCTAAGTAAACCATTATTGCCGAATTTGAACTTGCATAACTTGATTGATAGGTAACAGGAGCCGAAACACTTTTCACTTTGACATCCGAAATAGAGTGGGTACGCTGATTATACCCGCCGCCATGCGAAAAATAATATTCTCTTTCCCAGCTTAATGAAGATGTTTTTGTGCCGGTATTGTATAACAATGACCCGTTTGCATAAACAGAACCGTCTGCGTACTCAGCTACAAAGGTTTGCAGATTAGAGGTGATCGACTGCACGCTCGTGTAATTTGCAGGGTTTTTTGCATTTAACTGAATGTCATATGAATCGCCCAGCGTTCCTTTAGAATACACCCGAATCATATAATCGCCGGCCGGAAGCTCTTTTAAAAGCACTAGGTTCCCCGCATCCATTTCGATTGTAGTCGGCTGTGCTTCACCCGTATCCCAATTGACCACATACAATGTTAAATGATACTGGCTGTTGGCAGACAAAATTCGTGTAATCAGCGTTCGGTCTGACGACGTACTGAAAAAGTACATATCGTCCGGGTTACTTTCGTTAAGTACAGAGGAAGTATCAAATACCTGGTCTTCGGAGTTGTACATGGAAGCTGTCTTAAACACATTCTCATTAGCCGGTTTCTTTACTTTCATGGTTTCTTCATGTTGATCCATTTTAAGGCTTCCTGCATCTGCTTGCTTTAAAGAAACATCCTTCATTTCCTTATGGTTTTTCAATGTTTCCTGCTGCTTCATGATCGCCTTCTCTTTTGGAACACTTTGTGCAGCAGCATGTGAATTCAGGCAAAAGCTAAAGGCCACAATCAAGACCGTACACAAAAAGGGCAATGACAATCTTTTTTTGTTCTTCATATACAAACTCCTTCCAGATTTTATACAGTACATATCGGCAGGGAATGTTAACTTATTTACATTTATAACTCAATATTCATAATTTGTATACAATTAACTATTTTTCAGTGCCTCGCCATTTGAAGCAATCAGCTCTTTATACCAATAAAAGCTTTTCTTGCGGATGCGGCGCAGGTCCTTCAGGTCAAATTCGTCCCGGTTGACATAAATGAAGCCGTAGCGTTTCGAACAGCCTTGGTGTGTAGAAATCAAGTCAATAGCTGACCATGGAGAGTAGCCAAATACATCGACGCCGTCTGTGATCGCCCATTGAATTTGTTCGATGTGCTGTTTTAAGTAGTCAATGCGGTACTCGTCATTGACCGTATCATTTTCTTCCAATTGATCAAAAGCGCCAAGCCCATTTTCTGTGATGATCAATGGCAGCTGGTAACGGTCATAGATTTCTCGAAGTGTGGATCGGAAACCGACCGGATCAATCTCCCAGCCGAAGTCATTTTTCTTTAAATGCGGGTTGCTGCTGCCGCGGTAAACGCCGTCTTCTCCCGTTTTCAAATGCTGGTCTCCTCCGCGTGTCGATTCATCCGATCCGTCGCCTTTGCTTGCTTCCGCTGTTTGGGAGGTGTAGTAGTTAAAAGCGATAAAATCAGGCTTCGCGGATTGCAGAATCTCCATGTCACCATCTTCAATAACTGGCGTATAGCCTTTTTCTTTCATATAAGCCCACGCCGTCGTATTGTAGCGCCCGTGAACGGCCATATCTAAATAGAGCCAGTTTCGAATCGCGTTATAATTGAAAGCAGCCATAATATCCTTCGGTTTCGAAGACGCCGGGTAGATGAGCGCGATATTTGGGGCAGGGCCGATTTTCGCGCCCGGCAGCATGTCGTGGCAGAGATTCATGGCCTTTGCCTGCGCCACCAGCATATGATGGTTTTGCTGATACAGCTCTTTTTTCGGGTTTTTGAGATTCGGGTCAAGTGTGCCTAAAGCGCTGCCGTGCAGGATCATCATGTTTTGTTCGTTGATAGTCAGCCAGTACTTCACACGGTCGCCGAAGTGCTCAAACAATACCTTGGCATACCGTTCAAACGCGTCAATTGTCGCCCTTTGCGACCAGCCTCCTTTTTTCTGCAGGGCATTCGGCAGATCAAAGTGATACATCGTGACGATCGGCTCAATCTTATATTTGAGAAGCTCATCAATCAGATTGCTGTAAAACTCAATTCCCTTTTGATTGATGTCACCGTCGCCGTCAGGAATAATTCGCGTCCACGCGATGGAAAAACGGTACGCTTTAAAGCCCATTTCAGCAAACAAGGCAACGTCTTCTTTATAGCGATGGTAATGGTCACTGGCGACTTTAAAGTCAGTCGTTCCCTCAGGATAGCTGTCGCGCGCGTCAATCACTGACGGACCTTTCCCCTCTTCGTTCCACGCCCCTTCCACTTGATAGGCTGAAGTCGATGCCCCCCACAAAAAATGCTCTGGAAATGCTGCAAGTGTTTGATAATTCATCGTCTATTCCTCCAATGGTTTTAGATTAAAGAGAAAATTCGTTCTTCTATTTTGACATGCTTTTGATCTGTTTGAATGACGTCAGTATCATGCTCTGCGTTTGTGATGACGATCGGCGTATTCATATCAAATCCCGCCTTTAACAAGTCATCAAGGTCAAACTCAGCAAGCAAATCACCTTGTTTGACGGCTTGCCCCTGCACGACTTTAGGATAAAAATGTTTTCCTTCCAGCTTTACCGTATCAAATCCGAGGTGAATAAGGATTTCTGTACCCTGATCAGTCACCATGCCGTATGCGTGGCCAGTCGGGAAAACGGTTGATATTGCGCCATCCGCTGGCGCGACAAGTCTGCCTTTTACCGGCAATATCGCGATTCCCTTTCCGAGTGTCTCAGATGAAAACACTTTATCCTTCACTTCTGTTAACGGAACCACTTTTCCTTCTAACGGGCTGCTGATCTCTTCACGGCGAATGGAAGGTACAGATGGTTCCGCTCTGGTTTCTGTTTGCTCCGCGGGATCGTCAAACCCGACAATGTACGTGAGGATGATTGATAGAATAAAAGATACTGAGATTCCCAAGATAAACCCGGCAAAGCCCTGTCCGTAGAAAATGGGAATTGTCAACAGACCCGGTGCTCCAGAAGCAATGGCGACGCTGTGGGCCTGCCCGATAATCGCTCCGCCAACGGCTGCGCTAATGACACCGCATACAAAAGGTTTTTTTAGTCTGAGCGTCACGCCGTACACGGCCGGTTCTGTAATGCCAAAAATCCCTGTAACAGCGGCGGAACCGGCAAGCGCCTTTAATTTTTTGTTTTTCGTTTTCAGCATGACACCGAGAGCCGCTCCTGTTTGTGCAAATACGGCCGCGGCAGTAGCCGGTTTGATCGAATCCTGCCCATTGACCGCAATGTTATTTAAAATAACCGGCACAATCCCCCAGTGGATGCCGAAGATGACAAGAATCTGCCAGAGTGCCGCGATCACAGCACCGGCCAGCATCGGGTTAAAGCTGAAGATGGCCAGAATCGCAGACGCGATGGCATTTCCCGCGTTTACACCAACCGGGCCAAAGACGATTAGTGTGAGCGGCACAATGGTTACCAGACAAATCAGCGGGGTGATGAAGGTTTTCACACTGTCATGAATCACCCGGTTCAAATACTTCTCAACATAACTCATCACAAAAATCGCCAGAATGATCGGTATCACAGTTGAGGTGTAGTTCATTAACACGACTGGAATTCCGAAAAAGTCCGTTTCCGCATTGCCGTTCTTCAGCTCAATGATCGTTGGATAAATAAGCGCTCCGGCAACTGTGACAGAAACAAAGAGATTCGCGCCAAACTTTCGGGCAGCGGTGACAGCCAGCAAGAGCGGAAGAAAGTAAAACAGGCTGTCCGCAGCGGCATACAGGATGGTATACGTCGTTTCCTCTGTTTTAAGCCAGCCGGCATTTGTGCATATCATCAGCAGGCCCTTTAAAATTCCCGCTCCCGCCATCACGCCAAGCAAAGGAGTGAAAATGCTTGATACGATGTCCACAAGCCGCCCGAACAGATTCCCTTTCTGGGCAGAACGTTCATCTCGGTCGTCATTCAGCAGGTTAGATATTCTTCCAATCTCTTGATATACCTCTGAAACACGATTGCCGATCACGACCTGAAACTGCCCGCCGCTTTCCACGACCGTTACGACATCGTCCAAAGCTTCAATTTTATCTTTGTCTGCTTTCGACCGATCGTTTAACGTAAACCGCAGGCGTGTCGCACAATGTACAAGAGAACGCACATTTTCTTCCCCGCCGACCATATGTAAAATGTCTTTTGCCGCTGCTTGAACCCCCATTTCCCTCTCATCCCTTCTGTTAAAAAATAAAAAACCTAAACTACCCCTACCGCAATAGGAACAAGTAGTTTAGGTTTTGCCTGCCTGACCAGTAACAATCCTATGATACACTCTCATTCGTTTTTTTCTGTAAAACGCTATGATCACCATCCCTCCGAAAAAAATAAAAACCTAAATTACATCAGCACAGACAGAGATCATCCGCACTTATTGTAATTTAGGTTTTGCCTGCTTATCAGTAACAATCCTAATAACATCATATAAGAATGTAAGAAAAAATTAACATAAGGAAATAAAATTGTCAACGCTTTCATTATGCTTGTTTGACGACCCTTTCTATGTGAATCGTTACATACAGCAGCTCGTCACTGGTGAGTTTGTGTTTGTACTCCCGCTCAATATAAGTTTGAATTTTCTTCGTGCATTCATACGCGCGATGGTACTTTTCTTTTACTGTCTCCAGCAAAAAATCATCCTGGCTTTCGATGTGTGTGCCGTTAAAAAGACGTTGGGCGAAAAACTTTAAGTGGGTGACAAACCGATAATAGTGAAGCGATTCTTCGTTGAATTCAATCTTAAAATGGTATTTTACAATACTCAAAATCTCTTGCATGACTTTTGTAATGTTGATGATATTAGGCATCTCTTCATTGAGCTCGGCGTTTACGATATGCAGTGCGATAAAGCCTGCTTCATCCTCCGGCAGAGACACGCCAGTCTTGTTTTTCACCATCTTCAGCGCTTCTTTGCCGATCGCAAATTCGTCTTTATACAGCCGCTTTGTTTCCCACAGCAAGGCGTTTTTGATATCAAGCCCTTTCTGATTGCGCTGGATCGCGAAGTTAATATGGTCGGTCAGCGACACATAGATGCTGTCATTGAGCTTTTTGCCAAGCTTTAATTTCGCATAGCTGATAATCTCTTCGGATACTTCCATACACTCGATCGGTATATCATACAAAAGGGTTTTGAATTTTTCTGATACATCTTTGTTATCGAGCGTGAACACCTTTTCAATGCGGGCCTCATCGACATCATCGCCGGTCTTTTTCTGGAATGCGAGCCCCCTACCCATAATGACCAATTCTTTTCCCTGTTCATTGACCACGCTGATGACATTATTGTTGATCACCTTCGCAATTTTCATGATATGTTCCTCCAATCAACTAAGAACAGACTACACCTTGATTGTACATTCTTTTTGTACTAGGTCAATATCATCAGGGAAAGAGTCGGGTTGGTCAATACAATCCACTCAGCACCGGCTGTCCGGGGTGTTTCTGAAGCAGCTCCTCTAGATGGCGCTCAAATGACGCCTTGTCTGCTCCCTGCTTTTCGACAATGCTGTTCATGATTTTCACGCTTTCAGCGCTGTATTGCGTATATTGTGTTTTCAGCTGATCCAGCTGCCGTCTTGTCTTCTTCGCGTTTTTCGATGTGACTTGGCTGATAAGTGTGATCATACTGTCTGTGACCTCAAAAAAAGCGGCTCGGTTTTCTTTCAGCCGCTGCACTTCTTTGCGGCTCATTTCTTGATTGCGGCTTTTTTGAATCAAAGCGATTGACTCGCTATTTTGTTGTTTGAGCGATTTATTTTCGAGTTGAATCGATTCAAGATTCTGCCTCGCAATGTTTGCTTCTTCCTCCGTCATGCCGCTCCGGACGAAGTATTCAGGATTGCCGATTCCATAATCAAATGCTTCGCTTACACGTATCATGGAACTGAATACAATGGCCAGCTGCATATCGTTTGGGAGGGTCTGGAAGTCCCGCTTATTCTTATTGCTCATCGGTTTGGTTGTGGTTTGTTTTACTGTCTCTTGACCACAATCGGCAAACGTCTGAGCCTCATCTTCACTTTCGCATGCGCTCATCACAAGAACTGTGATCAGCAGGCTTATGCATAAGCCTATTCGCCTCATGCTCTGTCTCCTCTCTGATGAATCCCTGCTGGAAAATACGGCAAAATATAGTTAAATGGTACCAGATACACCTACACCCAGCAATAAACCAAAAGTATGATTTAAAGCACAAAAACATAAATATTTTGTAAAAATTGACGTGCATTCCATTCTTTTCTGTCCCATTTCTCGTACAATAGAAATATCGTTACCGGAGAGGGGCTCTGATGATGAAACGTTTTACGAAACAAGAAAACAGCTGGATGTTATATGACTGGGCAAATTCCGCTTACTCGATTGTCGTAACCACCGCGGTGTTTCCGTTGTTTTATAAAGCAGCGGTTGCACAAAGCGGCGTCGGAGCCGCTCAATCGACTGCCTATTTAGGATACACCATTGCGATTTCAACATTTATTCTTGCCATGCTCGGACCGATTTTAGGCACGATCGCCGACTATGAAGGATGCAAAAAAAAGTTCTTCGGTTTCTTTGTGTCAGCCGGTGTCGCCAGCACCGCGGCGCTTGCCTTTATTCCAAGTGAACATTGGCTGCTTTTATTGCTGTTTTATACGATATCGGCGATCGGTTTTTCCGGCGCCAACGTGTTTTATGATGCCTTTCTCGTTGACGTCACGTCGGAAAAACGGATGAATGTCGTCTCTGCGCGGGGTTTTGGTTTGGGTTACATAGGAAGCACGATTCCATTTATCATCAGCATTGCTGTAATCCTGCTTGCACAATCAGAGAAGATACCGATGTCTGTATCTGCCGCAAGCCAGCTATCCTTTTTCATAACGGCTGCCTGGTGGGGGCTGTTTACCATTCCGATGCTTAAACATGTCCATCAGCGCTATTCCATCAAAAGAGAGCCGCATATCGTCCTCAACAGCTTTAAGCGGCTCGGCCAAACGATGATGCGGATTAGGCAGTATCGGGCGTTATTCCTTTTTTTGCTTGCTTATTTCTTTTATATCGACGGAGTCGGCACGATTATTACGATGTCGACCTCCTATGGGTCTGATTTAGGGATCAGTCCCACCAGCCTCCTGATCATCCTGTTTGTCACCCAGGTGGTCGCCGCGCCGTTTTCTATTGTATACGGGAGGCTTGCGGAACGCTTTACAGGGAAAACAATGCTGTACGTTGGGATCGTCATTTATATGATCGTCTGTGTATATGCTTACTTTATGGAAACAACGCTTGATTTCTGGATACTGGCTATGCTTGTCGCTACCTCACAGGGCGGCATTCAAGCCCTGAGCCGATCCTATTTCGCCAAGCTCGTGCCAAAGCGCCACGCTAATGAATTCTTCGGCTTCTACAACATTTTCGGTAAATTCGCCTCCATTATGGGGCCGCTGCTCATCGCCGTTACCGCTCAGCTGACTGGAAAATCGTCAACCGCGGTATTCAGCCTGATTGTTTTATTTGTGATCGGCATTGTGATCCTTGCTTTCGTTCCGGAGGAGACTGGCGCCGATGTCAGCCAGCAAAAAAATGACCTGCCCCTTTAACTGGGAGCAGGTCACTTTATCATTTATTCGCTTTATTCACCTTGAGCTTTTTCCCTTTGACGGTTGTATCCTTCATCACTTTGAGAACATGAGGGCCTTTTCCGTTTAAAATCTCCACGTAGGAGGCGTTATCCATGATCGTGATAATGCCGATGTCATCAGCTGACACACCATCAATTTTGGCAATCGTTCCTACAAAATCAACGGCTCTGATTTTCTTTTTCTTTCCGCCGTTAAAATATAGCTTCATAATCTCTTTATTCAGCTCTTCGCTTTTTTCCTTTTTGAATGCCGGACGGTCATTTAGTTTAGCTAGGAAATCAGGTTTCTTCTTGGCCACTTCTTCTTGAGAAGGGGCTTTTATTTTTTGAATCTCAAACCCGATATACCCTTCAATGTCAGCTAAAAACCGTTTTTCAAAAGCTGTGACAAATGAAATGGCCTTTCCTTTGTTCCCTGCGCGCCCCGTCCGGCCCGTACGGTGGACGTAGCTTTCCTTTTCAAGCGGCAGATCATAGTTGATGACAAGGGAGATATTTTCAATATCAATCCCGCGCGCGGCGACATCTGTCGCGACGAGGTACCGATATTCGCCCCGTTTGAATTCATTCATGACATCGAACCGGTCCTCCTGAATCATTCCGCCGTGAATTTTATCGCATGGATATCCTAAGTCATCCAATTCATCGGTCAGCTGATTGACATGCTCTTTCGTCCGGCAGAAGATGATGCAGCTGTCGGGGTTCTCCGTTATCAGCACATCCTTCAGCAAAGAAAACTTATTCTCTTCTCTTGCTTGAATTACCGCATGTTCAATATTCCTTGTCGTTAGCCCGGCCGCTTTAATTTCGATATGCTCGGGGTTTTGCATGTATTGACGGCTTAATTTCTCAATATCTTCCGGCAGCGTCGCCGAAAACAGCATTGTCGTGCGCTCAGTCGGCAGATGCTTGATGATCGCCTCTACTTGCTCGATGAAGCCCATATTCAGCATCTCATCTGCTTCATCAATGACCAAATAGGAGAGACGGTCTAACGGCAGCGTGCCCTTTTCAATATGATCCAGAACACGCCCCGGCGTGCCAACAACGATGTGGCTTTTTTGCTTCAGTTCAGCTTTTTGTTTGTCAAAGGATGACTTTCCAAACACAGCGGTCGCTTTGATCCGTTTAAAGCGTCCGATGTTTGTGATATCCTCTTGTACTTGCACCGCAAGCTCCCGGGTCGGTGTTAAAATAAGCGCCTGCGGCTTGTTTTCATCCCAATCCGCCAGCTCACAAAGAGGAATCCCGAATGAAGCCGTTTTTCCGCTTCCCGTCTGTGATTTGACGACAAGATCTTTTCGTTCAAGGGCTGCGGGGATCACGCTCTGCTGCACCTTGGTCGGTTCTGTATATCCCAGTCCATCTAATGCTCGTAAAATGTCATGGCTGATTTGATAGTTTGTAAAATGACTCATGTATAAACTCCTGTCTCTTGCAGATGTTCTCATTATACTCTAATTGGCGAGGGCATATGTGTTTTGTCGAAAAATCACGTATTAAAAGCCATCGATTCCCTGACGTTTTAACTCCTGAACGGCTAATCGCGCCAGTGCGTCGGCTCCCGCGCGGTTTGGATGCAGCGTATCTCCGTCCATGTATAGCGCGAGAGTTTTTTCCGGGCCGATTGATGTAAAGTAAGCCGAGCTGAGGACATTTAAGTCAATGAGGTGTGTGTTTTCCTCTTCGGCCAAGGCCAAAATAGAAGCCCTGTACCAGCGGTTGACAGACGAATGGATGCCTTCAGGCGTAAAATCTGTCGCCCGTCCCTGTGGTGCGGAAAGGATGACTTCCGCCCCCTTTGCTTTCACCTGGCGGATCATATCACGCATCAACTCCTTAAATTCCGCTTCAGATTCATTATGCTTCGGATTTGTGTCATTAATGCCAAGCTGCAACATAAAATAATCCCCTGGCTTGATATACTTCAAGATCGCCTCAAGCTGTCCGTCATTTCTGAATCCTCTCGCGATCTGCCCGCCAGACGCCATGTTTCTCACTTGAAAGGTATGTTTATCGATATAGTGAGGCAGCATCTGCCCCCAGCCCGCCTGCTTGCTGCTGTTGAGCGGATAATAATTGCACACCGTCGAATCACCGCCGACATAAATGGTTCGATTCGTCACAGGCTGATCAGACAATTTCTTGATTTTCAAGGCGCTGAGCGTAAAAGCGGTGCCTGCTTTCCCCTCTGTCACCAGCAGATTCAACTGCCCGTCAGTGACAGGGATTTGGAACGTATCCTCCGCGCCGTCCCCCGTCATATTGATGACCTGAAACACACCCTCCGCCGCCACACTGGCCCTTGCTGTATTGCCAAGCGTCACCTTCACCTCATAAAGGCCGTTCGGAAGATCCACGTTAAACGTATTGTCGCTTTTCGTCCCATACGCCAAAAACTGAACCGCATCACTCTTCACACCAATCCCGGATGCCGCCACATCCTTCATATTCTCCGGTGTTTGAAAACCGTAACCCTTTGACCGGTCATACCGATCAGACGCCCTGACACCAATGTAACCAGGCTCAACCGAACCGCTCCCAAAGTCAAACTGATACACCTTCGGCTCCGCGGCCTTCACACTCTTAACCCCGCCCAAACCAAGCATCAACATCATCATAAAAACCGCAGCCATCCATTTTTTCATTAAGATTCCCCCTCTATGAAAACGCATACATTAATGCATACTCGGTGATTGTTTCTTTATGATGATTGTAGGGAGAAAAAAATTGCGTTGACAAATAAAATTGATGTGCCATTTTTCAAAAAGGTGGGTCTCAAGCAAAAAAGGCGAAAATCAGTGTGACTTCTTGCCACACTTGATCACATCCCATCCTCCGCAATAGAAACTCATTTGGTTTTCTTGATCATACACATAATAGCGGAGCCTTTCCCATTGATCATCAGTCGGTTCAATCTCCAACTCAACCCCATCGATGGATTCAAGATCATCCAGCTTCGATGCACTGATGTCTTCAAACCGCAGATGAATGTCACAGGTTTGAGCTGATAGTTTTAATTCAAACACAGGAATTTGAATATAACGTTCATCAGCTTTCATATAGAAAGTAAACTCATTGAATGTAAATGGGCCTGTATGCTTTTTCACTATATTGTGTGATATTCATATGGTACCCCTTTATCGTTAGGATAGTACGCTGCAAATCTCTTGTCTGACTTGCTCATACAAGAGAATGTGATGATGCAGAGCGATATCGTTTTTGATCATATCCGGCGGGATTTCAGGATACAGCTCAAAAAAGCTTTTCCCCAACAAACGTCGCTGATGCCGGGGCATCCTTTTATTCGCCATCACATAACCCAAACTGCCGGCGATAAGCATAAAAAACTCATACACTTCCGCTTCAAAGCCGTACAAGTCATCAGGATATGGCGTTTCTTCAAGCTCTTGCTTTCTTTTTCTCAGTTTTTGAAGCACGCTGATCCTCTCCCTTAGCGATCTTGAAACAGGATAGACGGATATTTATCAATCGCCTCTAACAGCTCTTTCCCAAACACAGGATTGTACATTTCTACGGATCACCCAAAAGCCCCCAAGAAAAATCCTGATAAAAAAAGAAATAATAGTCTCCATTTGGAAATACGGGAACAGGCCATTCGCCAAATTCATCCTTAGGCATTGCCTGGTGAGGGCTAAAGGTATATCCGTCATGCTGCCAATCTAAAGCGTACATCACATCGTTCTTTCCAGTACATGATTGAAATGCTTTTAAAATAGAAGTCTTTAAATCACTCAGCTCTCCGCTCACATCATTAAGATCAGCTTTACTGCTCATCCAGTTTGAGATATCAAACACTCGATAAGGTTCAGGCGGGATGATATGATGACATCTGCTTCCGGGTTTCCATTTTATGAGCTTGTTCACTTCTAACCAGATGCGGTCTTGTTTTGTCTGACTTAAAACACGCCAATTCATCATCATCCCACCCCTACACATTATTGGATATCCTGCTTATAAACACCAGAAGAGGTCACTGCGTAAACAGCGTTACTTGTCAGTTTCAGCTGTTGAACGTCTAGGGCTTCATCGTTCGAATCACAGCATGTGATCTCTTCCATCTCTTGACTCACATCGGCAGAAATCAAACAAAGAGACGGCTTAAGGTCTGCACTGTAACAGTTGACCGTCCCGATCCAAAAACCTTCTTTTGATACTATAAGCTGATCAAATGCTTCTAATTCAGGTGCTTCATCCGACTCAGCATGGAAAAAATAATCTTGGGTGTCCATGTTGATGATTTTATTCATTTTTAATTTTTTTCATTTGTTACGCTTCCAGGTTAGAAATGAAGTGATAAGAATAAGCCATTTATTAGCTATTAGTAACGGACAGCCTAGTTTATTAATCGTTTTGATATAAAGCTACTTTCCAATTCAGTCTTAAATCCCGATGACGTTGTGTTTTACATTTCGTCTGGCTGCTGTTATGTTCTATAGGAAAAGAGAGGCTGACAACCTCTCTTTTCTTATTTAGTGTTTAATTGGTATGCATAAAACGATTGATCATCAAAGCGAACTGTTTCAGCTTCTATAGCAATCAGCATTCTGTTCATGTCAATGAGAAAGTTAGCATTTGATTGATACTCTGGAATTTCAGGATTTGATAGATTCCCGATTCCTTCTGGATGATAACTCATCTCAAATACTTGCCAATTGTATTCTTCCGGATCTATTTTTTCCAATCTCATGTCACCAACATCTGCACTATAATAAGTGGATGCCACATTTTGAAATAATATCTTATGCGCATATTCACCTTCACCATCAAAAACCTTGATATTAAGTGTGAGCTCTTTTTTAAACACATTAAAATCTAAATGAAGGACACTGCACCCCTCATCTATATAATCAACCCAATCATTAATTGTTTTGTACATTGTCATCTCCTACCTCGTTTTAATCAATAACGCCTTGCAACAAGCAGAAAAATTAATTACTCCGTATATGGTTTGATCCAATCATTTAAATCATCTGTTGAATGCAAATAAGCATCAGGAGAATCTTTCAAATCAATCCCGCTTAGAAGGATTAACATATCCCAGACTCTATCGTCTTCTACCTCGGGATCATCAGCATAAACATAAGTGCCCGCCCAATCTGACACTTCTTCTCTTGTTGTTTGTCCATTTAAGACACTTTTGATTTTATTTATGCATTTTAGCTCGCTCAATTTGATCACCACGTATTCAAAGACTGTATGACATTTGTTAACAGGATTCGGTCACCGTACGTAGATTTTGACTTTATTATCTGTGTGTTGTTTCATAAAATATAATCATCAAACCCGTCTCTAAACTATAAGCTAAGTACTATCCTAAATACTCCTCAACGGTTTTTACATTTGGTAATAGCCTTTTTAGAGTACCTATGAAATCGGGGCATCCAGTGAATACAATATCTGACGAGTCAAAAAATCCGATTTCAAATACAGCTCCTTCAACTGGTGAGCAATAGTTCTTATTCCAGTAAGCCGCATTCTCATTTATGAGAGGTATCGAGGATAAAGACACCTTCTCCAATGATTGTGGGACAGCTGTAAATACTCCAAAAGCGGGAATGATGTCATAAATACTGAGTATTTCCTTTAGATTTTGACCTTTTATGTACATGAATTCTATTTGTCTCGTGAATAATTCATGCTCAATGTAATCTTTGTTTTTGAAAACTGCTACATCAGATAGATCACTGATCAGCCAGTTATACTCCTCAACCTTCAACTCGATCCTGTCAAACAAGAGTTTTACATTAAAGAATTGATCATTATGTTCTAAGACAAGTCTCATTTTCCCCACCTCCTTATACAGTCATAAGCCGTAAACCAGCATTATTCGCTAGCCATACCCATGCCGATATGCTTTCAAAAGCGTGCCCCTTCTGACAACATGGACATGACAAAGCAACCGGGCTGATACCAACATGAAATTACATCGCACTGCCCTTCAGATATTTTTGTAACTCGCCCAAATATTGACCTGATACAATGTCTAACTGAATAGCATGGATAGCCGTGAGCGGCTGCATTCGCCAGATGGACGTCTGAGCCAGCAATTTTCAAGAAAATCCAATTTGAAATTCCTTCTTCTATAAAATGGCCGGGCAAATCGATCGGCAAAGCTTCCCCCTCAAAAGCCCGGCTGTTTTGCATGAGCATTTGAACCAGTACTTCTGTATCAATAAGAGGATGATTCTTAAATCGCAGCACATATGCCTGATGCAGGTAAATGTTCAAATCATATTCGTGTTCGAGGGAGTCCATTTCAATGTACATTGTCTCCTTCAAGATGTTCAGCGGGGCAATGTCGATTCCGGTTTCATTACCTTGCAGTACGCTTAAGAAAATGTAAATTTCTTCAACATATTTTTCGCTGGCTATCAATTGAAACTGATCGTTTTCCCCCAATCATCCACAGCGCTTTCAGCAAGTCAGAGCGACGGATTTTCATAAGGCCAAAAAAATGATGGAGCTCACCCGTTTTATAAACATGTTCAGCCCCTTTTTCTGCATCTGCAAAATCAATACCTTGTAGTCCATTCCACAGCTTGCGATGCAATTGAACACGGGTCGGGGATTCATAGGTGATCTGGGCAAACAGATAGATACCGGCCTCTCCGGGCAGGATCTTATAGATAAATTGGCAAGCACGTTTAAGGTATGCCTCATATTCACAGTCCATAAAAATTCTCGAACCGCGCAAACACACTTTAGGATGGGTGCCGTCAAGCACAAAATCAGACCAAACGTCCATTTTCCACTCTCCTTCAAAAACACGTTTAAATGCTTTGAGCTTCAACTTTAAGAATATGACATGCCCCGCATAGGGAAAAATAAAGGATCATCTCTCCAAAAAACAAGTCGCCATATTTTCCATCGAAGTCATTCTCACCGGTTATCAAAGCGACAAATGTCATGTCTTGTCCGCATTCACAGCATGTCAAATCAAGCTCATTTTCTGCGAGCAAAGGCTTGCCAAATACGCGGCCAAAATATGCGGTTCCGAGTGCTGTAAAAATCTCATCGTACCTTTCTTCAGACGTAGGATAATCTTCAGCTTCCATCTCGACAAGCGAAACCGGGACGAGCCGCAACGGAACCGGAATTTGATCTTCGGCATCAGCCTTTTCAAACTCTTCCTGTTCTTGTTTGATGACAGCCGCAGAGCGGTTTCGAAAGTCGATCTTAAAGAATTGCTCCTCCCAGAGCATTGAGCAATTTAAGCATGAAAACAAAACCAGTTCTTCACAGTGCTCCCCTCTCAACACGCTCAGCCGGTCATCCTTTACATCAAGACAAACAAGCTGATGCATTGGAGTCCCGCAAAGCCTGCAATTCGGCAGAATCCACTCATCCCCTCCGACATGATGATGATCCTCTCCCGGTGACTCTTCAAACATAATTTTATAGCCGATCGGTTTGATTGAAGCTTTTTCCGTAAAAAATATGTTCCAAAAGGTTTCCTCCTCAGAAAGCAATCTACCAATAAACAAGCTCGCACCCGTATTCCGTGTGCACTATACATAATCCAAACTGACCCTTAGGCTCAACCAAAATAAAACTATGATTGAGTAGCCCTTCGTCGAACTCAATACATTTCAATAAGCCATCAAGGTGCTCGAGACATTTTCCAAAGGTACAAACTAACGCACCAATTTCGCTGCTGTATTGATGAAACAGCAGAACGTCCCTATCATCATAGGCAACATAGGACTAAGATGTTTTCAAGATCAGCTGTTTCGCCTCCGTTTTTCCGAGAGCTTCAACCTCACGGGTGTTGGCTGGTATTGAATTTGATAAAAACAGCTCAAGCAACTGCTTGCTTTTCGCCAGATCAGCAAAACGATAAGTGAAGCCTCTTTCTGCACAAGGGACTAGTTTTTCTTTGGTTTCACTCTTCAACAAACGTCTTTTATTCACGGCGAGTTTTTCGATCAATCTGTTTTGCATGAGTCGCATTCCCTTCGCCGTTAATTTCTCAAGTTCTATTAAATTGTTTCATCATTCTCTTGTCTTCTTTGTCATGTATCCTTCAGATTTGTTCTAAAAAAGCTTGTATCGCTTATTGATACAAGCTTCATATTCTATACTACTTAAAACTCACCCAGCGGATTTTCCTCAAAACGCTCCCACAGTTTTGGAAACCTTTGAGGCAAATCTTCCTCTTCCCAATCCAATTCAATACCGTCCGATTCAGCAACTCCCTTTTGTTCAAGCGCATCTAAAAGCTCGTCGTGTACTTCATCATCCCATTCATCGTCGCCAGTCTTCATATATGTCAACGCCTCAATTGCCACTGACAGCAAGTCTTCATTTTGTGGATAACCTTCCTCGTCAAGCGTTTCCTCCGCGATGTATGCTGCCAAATACTCGTGATCATCCAGCACTTTTTCGAATGTCTCTTTGCCCTGGGCAATCAGCCATCCGCGGAAATAATCAAATGTATCGTCCGAACAACCGTCCATTAGGATGTATGCTGCCGCCCATAGTGAGGACAGATAGCTTTTTTGCATGAATGTCTGAAGCATAAATTCAAAATCAACGATCTCATTGATTTCTTTTTTCAATAATGCATCACGCAGCCACTCATTAGGTTCTTCCTGGCTGCCAGCTTGGTCAATAAGCTGCCAAAAAGATGTTTCATTCATTTGTTTTCCCCCCTCTGATATCCCTCTTATAGATCCCTGAGTCTGATAGTGCATAAATAGCATTACTTGTTAGTTTCAGCTGTTGTATGGAGAGCTCCCGCCCGTCTTGATCACAGCATTTCATCTTTTGCACCGGCATCTGACATCAGCCGGAAGGAGGGACAGTGAATGTTCATCTTTGCATATCCAAAACCCGTCATCTGAAATCGCAAGCTGGTCATATACCCCCGAACATTCTTTATCAGAAACAATCCACACTCGTCTCACGTCCGTCTCATCAAAGGCAGCAATGACTGTATAAGAGTAATACAGCATGTATATCAGTCCGTCTTTTTCTGCAAGTGCATAGCAGTCATCTACCACGGGCGCATATATTTCTGAAAGCTGTTGATCAAAGTGAGTTTCCTTTAGTTGTCCGTCTAAAGTGAAGCACAGCACACTTTGTCCATTCGAGTTTTCATCATCATAAATGCCTTCATCACTTAAACCGACCCATAGGTTTTGTTTCCCATCCAAAAGACAGCAGGAAACCCCGGAAGGCAAGTGAAAAACACTTTTCTCCCTTCCCTCTTCTGAAAAAACCTTTACTTTCGGCTCATACGATTCGTAATAAACCAAAACATAGCAATTTACACTTTGTTGAAAGAGCTGAATATCGCTGTATGCAATCTGCTCTTTTACTTTAAAATCCTTAACAATCACCAGAAGGATCATAGATTGAAACAGTGATATCACCTTTCACACCTTTTCCAATGTAGACACGTCCCTGTGCATCGGCATGAAAAAAACAATCGTGGGTTTTCGTGTTGATGATTTTATTCATTTTTAAGTTTTTCATTGATCATGCTCCCGAGTTAGGAGTTAGAAATGGCTGAAATTTGTTCTCTTACTCGTTAACCTTATACGCATAAAATTGTTTTGAATCAAAAGAAACAGTCTCAGCCTCTACAGCTATCAATCTTCTGTTTATGTCAATGAGAAAATTAGCATTTGAATGATACTCTGGAATTACAGGATTTGATAGGTTTCCGATTCCTTCCGGGTGATAACTAATCTCGTAAATTTGCCAATTGAACTCCTCCGGTACAACCTTTTCCAATCTGATATCACCATCACCTCCATTAAAATAAACAGAAGCTACATTTTGAAATATAATATTATGCGTATATTCAGCTTTATTTTGAACAACCTGAATCTCAAGTAAGAGTTCTAGTTTAAAGAACTGATAATCGATCTTTAAAACATTGCAACCCCCGTCAATATAATCTATCCATTGTTCAATTGTTTTGTACATTCTTCCTCTCCTGACTAATCTCTGTTTATATACCAACAAATCCGTATATAAAAGGGGCTTGATGATAATCATAATTTCTCATCAAGCCGAAAAAGTATATACCTTTTATCCAATCATTAAATCATCTGTTGAAAACAAATAAGTACATGAGAGTCCTTAAAATCAATCTCGCTTTTGATTTTAATTATGCATTCTATTAGCTTTACCGCGGTTAAATTGATCACCACGTATTCAAAGTTACTAAGAGGATGGTTCTTGCAAAATAAAGCTAATAGAAAGTAATTGACCTTCAAATTCAATAAAATTAATAAACAGTCTAGATGCGCAATTTCTTTCAGGGTACTCTTGATAGCTCCCACTTCATCACTATGTGGATTAAATAGATAGACAATATCATTTATGCTCTAAAACCCAAGATAAAAACGGTTTCTTTTAATAACTGTTCAGCCTCCTTTTTGCTATTCACCTTGAATTTTCGCGCAACATACATTCAATAGAATTTGATAAGACTACTTCCAACAAATCGCGGCTTTGCCCTACATCAGCGAATTGGTAGGCAAAACCTCTTGCCGTATTTTTTTTAATAGACTTTCTATGATTTCCATTTAGTTTTTCAGATATTTTTTCATAAAACACTACCTTTTTTAGTTATTGATAGAAAAACTCCTTTCACAGTTAATTAAATTAAGAGAGAGCGAAGATTGTCTGTCTTAAAAAGTGTTTAATTAATAGTTTTCTAATTCATCCTCGATATCAGAGTGAACTTGAGGAATTGGTATTGAAATTGAATCATTATTATTGAAAAAAATAGAAATGCCGACTTTATCTTCAAGCATACCAGGAAGCCAGTTCTCTACAAAATCCTCTAAACTTATTGATTCCGGGTTTGTATCTTTCCACTTCTCAATTGCACAATATTTTGCATGCTCTTTTGTTGGCCAAAAATGAAGTTGTATTTTTCCATTATCGTCTTCAGATGTAACCCATCCTTTCTCATTACTTAATGACCAGACTTCTTCATAATCAACAACTTTCTTAATAAAATAACGATATCTTTTATTAGGATCTAACCTTAACGTCATTTCAAGTTCTTTTTCATTCATTTTTTATTCTCCTTATTATCTTCTATATTTCCATCGAGTACTTTTATTTTTTCTACCTTTACCGTAACCATCGTGAAAATGCTGCAACCTATGATTTCTTATTACTTGTAAATTAGAATGCTTATAGCTCGAACCTTTTCTTGCCTCATATCCTCTTTTGTGAGCTAGTTCATATCCTTTTGGGACACGTATAGATTTCCTATTTTTGTATTTTTTATGCCTGATTTCATTTTTTATCCACCCTCTAACATGCCTAGGTTGTTTAGGATCCTTTAATAAAGATTTTAACTTAGCTTGTTTTCCTTGTCTGCCTGCAATTTTTGCAAAACTATAAACCCTCTTAGCACCCTTAAATATCTTCCCAGGACCAAAGTTAGAAGCAGCTGCCCAAGCAACACCTTTCCATCCTTTACCTGATTTATATGCCTTATACCCATCATAGGCTGCAAATCCGGCATTTACCACAAGCCATACCCAATGCCCATCCGGATCAACATTCATCACCGGGTTATTATTTCCATAAGCATACCCATTTTGATCCAATGAGTCGCCGTCGCTGCCCGGGTCTGGGTCGAGCGATAGGAACACGCCGTTTCTTAGCTCGTAGTAGCGGGCCATGAGATAGTACAGGCCGGTTTCTTCGTCGTATTGGTAGCCTGCGTAGCGGTAGCGGTTGTCTTTTACTTCGTCGCTTGCTTCGGTTTTTGTTGGATTTCCCCATGCGTCATATTGATACTTGGCAACGGTTTTTCCCGTGCTATCTGAGATTGCAATGACGTCACCTTGTGCGTTGTAGTGATAGAAATATTTCTTGCCATTTTGCGTGAATGCTAGCAGTTGTCCACTATCACCGTATGTGTATGCTTTTGTGACTTTGTTGTCCGCGTCCGTTTCATACAAGACGTTCAGGCTGTCTCCGTCGTAGAAGTAGTTCGTGACGTTTCCGTTGACGGTTTTTTGGATTCTGTTTCCTTTTTCATCAAATTTGTATGTTGCGAACGGCTTGTCTTCGCCTTTTTTTGTAACGGCAGTCAGGTTATCCTCTGCATCCCACGTATATGTGAATTTGCCGTCGGATGTGCGGTTGCCGTTTTTATCGTAAGAGATGCTTTCATCATTGACTTTTGTCAGCTGGTTCATGATGTTGAAGGAAGCATTCACCGTTTTGCTTGTACCGTCTTTTACAGTTGTAACGGTTTTCCGGTTCCCGAATCCATCATATGTGTATTCAATGACAGTACCGTCTTCATGGGTTTCTTTGACAAGCTGATTCAGCTTCCCATACTCATATTTCACCTTGTCGCTTGCTGAGCTGTTTATCGTTGTGCGGTTGCCGTTCGCATCGTATTCATAGCTTTCTGTCAGAATGCTTCCGCCATTTTTGTCGCCGATATGCAGCGAGCTTACAAGGTTTCTTTCGTCATATGAAAAACTTGTTCCGCCGCCGTTGCCCGTAATAAAGGTTTGGACGTTGCCATTTTCATCATAATCAAATGAATATGCAGATGTGCTGTCTTTCATCTCAACCATTTGATCAAGTTTGTTATACGTAAATTGATTCGTTCCTTTTTGGTCCCCATGAGTCCACGAGAAGGTTTTCAGCTTATCGGAGTCACTAGGATATGTCCAAGTTTGGCTGCCGCCGCGGTCGGTCAATTCGGTTAAACGGTTTTTGTTGTCAAATGTCCGTTTCTTTGTGGTGTTCTGCTCTTTATTGACGACCGACGTTTCATTTCCATTTTTGTCATACGTGAAATTGTACTTTTCTGTACCGTTATACGATTTTGATTTTACCCGGTCTGTTCCATCATAAGAAAGAGACACTTCGTTGCCATTCGGTGAAATGGTTCTGGTCAGGTTGCTGTTGGCGTCATATTCGCTTGCTAGCACATTGCCCAGAGGGTCAGTTGTTTTGACAAGCTTGCCCATCACATCATATTCGTATTGATAGGTTTGATCTGCTCCCGCCCGGATGGTTTTGCTTACCTCATTGCCTTCCTTATCATAGCTGTGAAGGAGAGACGTGCCGTTGGAGAGCGTCATGTTTGTCAATTGGTCTGCCTGATCATACGTATAGGTTGTTTTGTCGCCTTTTGCATCCGTTTCAGCTGTTTTCTTACCCGTTTCATCGTAATCAGTTGAAGTGGCGTAACCTAGTTCGTCCTCTTCCTTGGTCACATAGTTACCATTGCTGTCATACGTGCTTTTGGTTAAAAGGCTTCCTTCAATCAGGCGGATATCATCAAACCAGACTGTGCCTGTCGCACTCTTTTGAAACAGAATGCTGATATCGACTTTATTGATCGGTTTTGTTTTTGGTATAACAACAGCTGCGCGGTTCCATTCCTGTGTTCCAGAAGGGAATTTCGCATTGTATACACCTGTGCTGCCGTCCGCGTAAGTGACATTCGCTTGCAGAGAATAGTCTTTTTCATCTGTAAACTTGACGCTGCTGGCTTTCGACATTCCTGTCAGTGTGAGATAAACCGGTTTGTCGTTTGCGCTTTGCCCTAAGACAACGGTTTGTTTTGTTACTGATCCGGCTTGGGACGCACTGGTTCGGGCAGCTTTTAATGATACATCATCATTAAATCCTTCCTCAGAATCAACGGATGCCCCGCTTACGCTCCAGTTTTCCGTTGCCGATGTGAAACTGCTGTTTTGAACTGGGTTATAGCTTGACGATACTTCGCCTTTTTCCAGCTGGACTTCATCAAACCATGCTTTTCCTTTGCCATCTTTATCTCTATGATCGACTTCCATGTACACTACAGCTTTTCCTGCATGAGCTGGAGTCGTAAAAGTGATTTGCCGTTTGGTCCAATCATTTTTCCCAGCTAATGCACTGTATTCATTGTGAATCCATTGAATTCGTTTTTGATCTTTGTCTCGCAAATCAATGTTAAAATAGGCTCTTGATTTCGATAGATCTGTTTTGATTTTCCCGCTTAATGTATAGGTTGTATTCGGCTCCAGTTCCACTGTTTGTGTCGCTGACGAATACCCGAGATCTGTTCCGGCAGTCGTTGATTGGCTCAAGACTTCCAATGCCTTTGATCCGGAAAGGACTCCGCTTTTAGCGGCGACGACTGAGATTTTGCCGCTGTCTTTAGATGCAGTCAAACTCCAGGCGGATTTTTGCGCTTCAAAGCTTCCGTCTTTTAGAATATTGGTTGAGGCTGATAAATCTTTGCTAGATTGAATCTGATTTCCGTATTGATCATAAACAGCTGCTGAAGATGATTTTCCGCTCTGATCGGTTTCGGATACAGCATCCAGTCCGTCATAGGCAATATCAGTGACATTCCCCTCGGTATCCTTCACCTTTGTGACATCGTTGTTTTTGTTGTATTCGTATGTCTCTGTTCCATATGCGTCTTTAATCGATGTAACGTTGCCATCTTTGTCATATTGATAGCTTTCTGTTGCTTTTCCGGTTCCAACGTCGTTTGGATCTACATCTTCTACGACATTATTGCCTTCATATTTTGTATTCGTTGTAATTTTGAGCCCTTCCGCATCATCAATGACCTGAATGGGATTTCCCGCTTCATTATAGCCGTACTGTACTTTCCGGCCATTCGGCTGTGTCATGAGAAGCGTCTTTTTATCAGCATCATAGCTGTAGACATATGTTTCTTTCTTAGCATTGATCGCCTTATCAAGACGATGTCCGCTATACTGATATTCGGTAAAGACAGGCTTTGCTTCGGTACTATTGGCTGAATACTGTTTGACCAGGCGCCCTTCCGCATCATAGTCATAGCTTGTGACAGTCCCGTCTGTATCCGTAACCTTCTTCAGCAAATCATTTTCATATGAGTAGGTGACTTTCTTATTCTTAGGTCCGGTGATGGAAGTCACATGGCCATTTTCATCATATGTGAATGTGAGCTTGCGGCCTGATACGTCTGTAATGGCTGTCAGTTGATTTTTGTCATTGTAAGTGTAGACAGTTGCATTGTTATGGCCATCCACTACCTTTTGGAGTTTGCCGCCTTTTTTATTGAAATAAGCGTTGGTTTGATCCTTTGTTTTTAATATGAACTGATCAGCTGTTTCTGTTAATTCAAGATAGACACCGGTCGGCGGCTGATACGTGCCATCGGCTTTTTTCGTAAAGCGATGAGTCGTAGCATCTTCATCAATATACATTGCCCCGCCGCCCATTGAGATGACAGATGTTTCTGCATCAGCATACCAGCCTTGTCCAAATAAGTGATCGGAGCTGTCAAGACTGTTGTAGGTTCTCGATAAGCCAAGTCCCGGCCCTCGTCCGTCAATTGATAAATCTTCTTCATTTACAATGACGTTGCCTGTCGCACCATTTAACTGGCCGCTTGGGATATCAATGATAGACCAGTATTCTTCTGTTCCAAGGAATTCTGCGCCTTCATGGAACGTTGGGTTAAAGGGTGCCGTCGGAATCGTTTCACCATTCGCATCATAGGCGGAAAGAGTGAAAGAATAATTCTTCCTCCCTTTGTCATTCCCATTCGCATTGTTATAGACAGGTGACGGATCAAGTGCCAATTCACGGCCTTTTCCGTCTGTATGTAGCTTGTAGCTTCCGGCTTTTATTTCCTCAGACGTCGGCCAGATGTTTTTATTTTGGGTTGTCCAATGATCCACGTCCCCAACATCATAGGACTGATATTCTTTTCCGTTATAGATATTAATTTTATAGCCTTTCGCATGTTGTACCTTTTCCCATATCAAATTCACATAGCCGGTTTGGCTTGATTTTGTGTTTGTATACACATAACCGGATAAGTTCTTTGGTTTAGCGATATCAGGAAGTGAAGGGTTGGCAGCCGGTGATGCAATGGCTTCGCCATCTTTGTTATAGGCGATGATTTTAAATGAGTAATTTTTTTTGGCTGCATCCCCACCGGCGTTTTTATAGGTTGGCCCGGGATTGATCGGCAGCTCTGCTCCGTTGCCGTCCTTTAGATGAAGAGCATACTTTCCCGCTTTGATTTCTGCACTTGTCGGCCAGATCTTTTTCCCCTTGGTGGTCCAAGACGTCTGATTTCCCAGATCAAGTGTCTCAAAGCCTTTTCCATTGAACACCTGAACCTTATAGCCGGTTGCACCAGATACAGCTTTCCAAGAAAGATCGAAGTACCCTGTGGCATTCCCATTATTAAAGCCCTTTGTTGACGGTGCTTGCGCTTTTCCTACATGAGGGATAACAGGCTTTGCCGGTGCGGACATTGCTCCTTCTCCCTGGTCAAAGATCACACTGACGCCAATCCAATAGTTTTTGCTTGTGGCATAGCTTCCGCCGGAGTTCTTATACACGGGAGATGGATCTAGCGCTAATTCAGTTCCGCCTTTACCATCAAGGTGAAGCTTGTACTTACCGGATGAAATTTCTGCATTTGTCGGCCAAATGTTTTTCCCTTTTGAGCTCCAGGATGTCGTGTTGCCGACTGAGATCGCTTGATATTCTTTCCCATTATAAATCCACACCTTATAGCCTTTTGCACCATCGGCCTTTTTCCAGCTGATATTGAAAAAGCCAGTGCTGTTCCCGTTACTGTATGCTTTAACAGCAGGTGTGTTTCCCTTTGGTATGGTGTATGTCACTTCAATATACGGTTTATTGGCGGAGTTCGCTGATGAAATCAGTTTTTTCCAATATTCTTTGCCGTTTCCGTTTGCATGAAGCTTAAATCCATAGTTGGCCCCGCCGGAATTCCATGACTTTACAGCCGCCGTCACATCGTAGCTCGCCCACTGTCCTTTATGGACGTCTGCTTTTCCGATATTTTTAGATGCCGGTTTCGTGTTCCAAGTTACTTTTGCATGATCATAATTGCTGTTGACTGTATCCAGCCAGAGACCGGTTGCCTTTGTTCCATAATAGGAATGGGCAACGTATGTTTTTAATGTCGCTTTGGTGACAGTCATATTTTGAATCGGTTTTAGGTTGTTAAATTTCATGAACGCATAGTTTGTGCCTGTTGTTTTGTCATAGTAGCCCGTTTTCAGCACGTAAGATTTTAGATTGGCATCCCATTTTTGTGAGGATGCCGAGTAATTCGTCGTCGGATAGGCGCTCATGACAAACGTATCTGATGAAACAGATACAGACGTTGACGGGTCGATAGAAACTGGGTATACCCGTTCAGGGTCTTTCAGCCAATTCTCGTCCGCTGTGAGGTGAAGCAAATACCCTTGTTCATTCTTTTCCAGCTTGTAGCTGACTTTGTCCGACCGTTCAACCTCACCGGAAAGCTCATCTAACTTTGAATCCGTCATAAAAGGTCTAGGCACAGAAAAAACAACTTTTCCTTTTTCATCAGAAAAATCAATGGATCCATCCTCTTGTTCTTTAGCCTGTAAATCGGTTTTGACCTGAAATGTAAATGTGTTGTATCCATCATACTGATGGAGGACTACATCTTCTTTGATGTTTTCGTTGAATGTGAAAGTCTGAAGATCAATATTCGGAAACACATCCGGATACACAATCTCATTACTGTCGGTCTTATAGTCTGCTGAGGGTATCTTTCGGAGTAAGTGAAGGTTTATTTGGGCCTTTCGCTTCTACAAGTGAATATGTAAGTTTGTGGTCATTGTACTCAAAAGTCGCATAAAGCCCGTTGTTCATTTGCTTTTGAAAATCTGAATTCAGGATGGCATTTTCTGTCTCGACTTGTTTGCTTGTCGACTCTTTTAACTCAGGAGAAATGTCTTCCCAGTCAGCATTCGGTGTTTCCTTTGTATGAATAGGCTCAGGATATACTTCCTGTTTATAAACACCGTCTCCTTCATAATAAAGCTTTGTATTTTCTGTTCTTTCTGAGGTGATCTCTCCCTCTTTGTTTATATCTTGTTGAGGAAAAGGCACCGCTTGTTCTGTTTGTTCATTCTGAAGCGTTTCTTCTGGATCATCAGCAACGATACGATTTCCAGCCTCTTCTTCTGTGGTTTTTGCCAGTACATCTGCCGGAAATATTGAAATCATTAGAGCCAATACTAAAAAAACTGCAATGAACCTATTAAAGGCCCGCCTCTTTCTTTTTTTCATTTCCTCTCTCCTTTTGTAATAAACGTAATATTTACCCAATAATCTTAACTAGAATGAAATATTATTACAATATTTTTCTAGAAAGTTTATGTTATTTTAAGGAATAGCGAGAGTCAATTGACCTAAAACAAAAAAAGGCCCATTAGGCCTTTTCACACTCTTCCTGTCATTATTGAACTTGTTCAACATCCTTACCCTCAGCAACCAACTCCGCCTTCCCCCGCTTCCTGACAAGCGTCAAAGCCATGCCCGCAAAGATCATCACGATGCCTAGTGTTTGGTAGAGGTCTGGGCGAAAGCCTGTGAAGACGGTATCCAGCACGATCGCGACAGCTGGGTCGAGGAAGACAATGATGGAAATAAATTTCGTTGATAAAAATCGTAAACTATCAAAAAACAGCAAATAGACAATACCCGTATGGATGATTCCGGTAGACACCACCATGATCCAGTTGCCTTGAGACAGTCCGGCAAAAGCGCCGAAGTGAATAAACGGAATCAGAATGATGATGCCTAAACCCGTTTGCAGGAAGGTGGTCGTGTAAGGGCTGAGGTTTTGAATGCCTTTTCCCAATAAAGTGGTAAACGCATAAAACAACGCGGCGAGAACGGCCCAAATGATTCCTGATCCCATTAGCTGTGTTAGTGATGTGCTGCCATTAATCCCGGAAATCAGCGCCGTACCCAGAAAACAGATGATGATGGAGCTGACGGAGATGACGTTTAATTTTTCTCTGTAGATGATGCTCCCCAGGAGAAGAACTAGCACTGGCGCAAGGTGATAAACAGAGATGGCGATGGTGACAGATGTTTCTTCAAAAGACTTAAATAAGAACACCCAATTGAATACAAGAAAGAAACCGCACGCCAATGTTTGCAACACTTCTCTCTTGCTCCACTTTTCGGTTTTATACTGGCCGGATACCAGCCAGCAAAAGCTTAAAAATAGCGTTGCGCAAAGACAGCGGACGAATACCAATTCGAATGACGGCAGATTGGTGTTCTCTGAGAAAAAACCGATGGAACCGAAAATCACCATAGAGATGACCATTTTCAGCACGGCTGTTGATTTTTGTTTTGACGAAATGGAAAAATCCTGTTGCATCAAGCGTATTCTACCTCCAGTTATGTATAGGGAAAGCACCCCAACTGTAAGGTGCTTTTCCCTTTATTATAGTTTCTTGCCGGCTGTCCAGCCGCCGTCTATGACAAAGTTTGAGCCTGTAATAAAGTGCGCCTCATCAGAAGCTAAATACTTCATACAGGAAACGATATCACTCGGCTGTCCCCAGGTATGGAGGGCATGGTTATCTTTGATTAGCTGAACCATTTCATCATCTTGAAAATATTCTTCCGTTAATTCTGTTTGGATCACGCCGGGTGAAATGCTATTCACTCTGATTCCCTTTGATCCGAACTCCATAGCAAGCTGCTTCGTCAGTCCAATGACCGCATGCTTGGAAGACACATAAGCGGCCCGCGCAGGCTCTGCCATCAGCCCGGACACAGAAGCGATATTGATCATACAGCCTCGTTTCTCCAGCTTAGACCACAGCCTTGCCGCGTCCCGGGAAAGAATAAAAGCTGCTGTCAGATTAATGTCTATGACCTTTTTGAATGATTCTGCTGATAGCTCAAGAACAGAGGTGATTTCCCTTATTCCTGCTGCATTGATTAAGATGTCAGGAATCACTTGGCTTTGTTCAAGCTTTGGCATCAAAGATTCCGCCTGCTGAACATCAGACAAGTCTGCTTCTACCATGTGAAAGTCGCTGTTTACTATAAATTCTGACATTTTATTTGTTTGAATATCTACCCCAACGACCCGAAAACCGTCCGCTAGAAATTGCTTTACGGCTGCAAAGCCGATTCCACTATTTGCCCCAGTGATTATTATATTCTTTTTTTTCACCATTTCACATTCTGCCTTTTTTCATTTTGGTAATTCGCAATTATCTGAATAATAGTTTGACAAAAAATTACAACCAGTTTAGTATCGCACTATATCCTCTATTTTCCACATTATCTATTATACAGGAAATTTCTAAAAAAATCATCTGCTTTTAAGGAGAGATTCATATGGTTCCAGTTTCAAAAGTACAAAAAGAGTTAACATCTGACATTTCAAACTATGCTTCTTTTTTAAAGGAAAACGGCTATTCGTATATTCCAGCAGCTTTCTACCAGCAAAAAACTACAGACGACGCTGTCCGCGAATTACAGCTTACATATGAGGCTTTGAAGGCTGATCCTAAAGGAGGCGGCCGTTACAGAGCGCATTCCCGCTATATTCTGGCTCCTCACTCTGACACCCTTGAATTAGATTCTGATAACGGATATTTCCAATCAAAAGAATATAATTACGATGACGGCGGTATTGTCAGAGAATTCGATAGAATACCAGATGAGTTTCTACAGCATCCTGTGACGCAGCAAATGATACATTCAAATCTAGAAATGGCCCGCCAAACCGATTTTGTCGATTGGGAGAAAGAAGTGATCGTCGGCCTCCACCAAATCAGATATCATGTCACACCTGATGCGCCTTCATACAGTTCTCCCATTTGGCTGCATCGTGATGATGAACCGCTTGTATTCGTGCATCTGTTTCAACTGAGCGAGGATGCCATCGGCGGGGATAACTTGATTGCTCCGTCTGTCAAACAAATTGATAAAGTGCTGCGGCTTAAGGCCCCGCTAGAAACACTCGCTCTCGGGCAAAAGGTCTTTCATGCGGTAACACCGGTCGGCACTGTAAATGAAGATGGCGCACATCGCGATATACTATTGGTTACATTTTCCAATAAATAAAATGATAGAGATTCTTAGAGCAAACTATATTCTAGAGGCAGAAAGAACATACCAAGAGCTTTATGAAAAAGAAAGATATCCACAATGAAATGATCAGATGATTTTTCACATTTGTAAATTTAAATTGTTTCAAAAACACCCCCCGCTATCTCTGAGAGCCGGGGTGTTTTTTGCTAACGCGAAGATCTCCCAATAAATACCAACCTGCTCAATTGGGTTAACGATAGATGAGAAGGGGAATGCTGTTGATATCGCACCTTTTACAGCACACTTTACGTTTTAGAAAGGAAAGATGTTGATGGAGTCTATCTGGTTGGAATATGCTTGGACGTTACTCATTTTAATTGGATTAGAAGGACTGCTGTCGGCTGATAATGCCCTTGTACTGGCAGTGATCGCCAAGCATTTACCCGATGATCAGAAAAAAAGAGCGATAAATTATGGAATCATTATGGCATTTGTCTTCCGGTTTGGGGCGCTTTTTGCCATTTCGTTTATCGCAAATGTCTGGCAGATTCAGGCGATAGGAGCAGCGTATCTCCTTTACCTGGGGTTAAAGCATGTGATAAAGGCCCGTTTCGGGAAAAAAAATGAGAACATTCATGAGGAAGCCAAAGAAAAGGCTGCCGGAAAAGGTTTTTGGCCTACAGTCGGAAAGATTGCTTTAGCGGACCTTGCTTTTGCCATTGATTCGATTCTGGCTGCGGTTGCTTTAGCGCTCGGTCTTCCGGATTCACCGCTTGATGATTTCGGCGGCATGGATGGAGGCCAATTTATTGTTGTTGTCCTTGGCGGGATTGCCGGGCTTATCCTGATTAAGTTTGCAGCAACCTGGTTTGTCAAGCTCCTTAATCAGCGCCCTGCACTGGAAACAACCGCTTATGCCATTGTGGCCTGGGTCGGGGTCAAACTGGTGGTCATTACCCTTGCCCATGAGGATATCGGGATTTTAGATCACCACTTTCCGCACAGCACCACCTGGACGCTGATCTTCTACGGCGTCTTAATAGCCATTGCATTATTCGGTTGGTTTGCGCCGGCCAATAAAGCAGCAAAGAAATAGCATACGGGACTATTATGTGAACAAGGCCGCTACACGCATTGAAAACAAAAAGAGGCGTCCATCCCTTAGGTATCAATGGGAGTCGCCTCTTTTGGTAAAGATTCGCATCAAAAAACATCTTGTATTTTTAGTTGTGTTTTCTTGGAACATAAAAATAACAGTTACAAAATTACAGAAAATACAAACTCTACTCTTCTTCAAACAGTGTTCACTTATACAGCCATTTAATTAAGTCTACCATTGAATCACTCAAGTGTGATTTTCGGACGTCAGTTAGTCACTATAAATTTAGCAATACAAAAATTCAAACGAGTAGTTTTTGGAAAATGAAGATATGTATCGCTAACTGTCTAAGAAACACACTAGTCATATTAAAAATCAAAATTGGCGCTTTCATCAAGCAATTAAACACCATAAACTTTTGTCCAGAATAATGGTCACAATAGGTTATATCTTCTATGGTTTACCGGCTAGGGAAAATAACTCTGTTCTTTTGATTGCATATTGTGTATAAATTCTCAGATTTTTTCCTTAGACTAGATTACATTGAATGAAGTCATTTATTTGATTTGAAAGTATGGAACTACAATAAATAAAGAAGCAAGTAAGACTAAAGCAATTATTATGACTGTATATATGCTTTTTATTAAAACGCCAAAAACCATAAGTAACAAAGGCATTAATATAGTGAATACTCCAATTATAAATAGTATAATCCCCATTCTTTTTGATAACTTATCCTTATCACCTAAAAAAGTAAAGTCATTGTAATTTATTAATAGAACTAATATTTTTTTTACACCAATTAAATAGGCAAATAATAAGCATATAATCCCGCCAATAATATAGTTCATCAATCTCTTTCACCCTTTATAATGGCTTCTAAAAATTGCTTTGAATCAAATCCTAACTCTGCATCGGCTTGTTTTTTTATTTCTGTTTGATTGTCTAAAAAGAGCTTATACTTAGAACTTATTTTATATAACATATCACTAAATTTACTTCCTTCTTTTAATTGTGGAAGGTCATTTCCGCTATTTACTTGTTTAATAAAATTCTCTTTAAACTCTTCACTTGTTTTAACATTTTTAACCAAGTCTATTATTGCTCGTTTTTGTTGCTCAATTAGTTCAGGGTCTTTATTAATTATTTTATTTACAGTATCATAATTGCTCTTCTTAAGTCTTTCCAACTCTTGCTCATTTTCCATAATTAACTTCATAATCGGATGATTATCCTCTACCTCTTCAATGTCATCCAAATAACTAACTAAATTTAACCAATCCAAGCGTTTACTCTCATTATCAATAGTAACTTCTAAAAAAGGCTCAAACATAACAACAACAAATTCACCAAATTTACCCGGGAATATTCTCAAGATTTTATCCAGTATATATTCTTTCTTTTCTTGATCTTTTAACTGCAAAGTGTCTTCTAAAATTTTAATCTTATCACTAAAATCGTCTATTTCATTTATATTTTGTATGAGAGTCTCTGTTAATAATCTTTGTTGCTCAAGCTGCTTTAAATTTATATTAATTTGATTTAACTGTTCATTTAGTAATTCTGAAAGCCTTCTTTCTCCAATTAGAAGAGATTTAATTTCTTTTATAGGCATATGAAGCAATCGAAGGGACGCAATTAAGTTCAACTGAGAAACTTCTTTTTCGGAATATTCTCTGTACTGATTCGTTGGGTTTTTATTAACTTCAATTAATCCTTCAGATTCATAATACTTAATCGCTTTTTTAGTTAAACCTGTTAATTCAGATACTTGTTTAATATTCATTACATTCACCCCTTAGAGTTTTCACTTTTATCTTAAAGGTGTCCGTGAGGGATATGTCAATAAAAAAATGGATCTTAACTTTTTAAAATTAAGATCCATTTTAGAGTTTAATTTAATCTCTCCACCATGTTTTTAGTAAGCATTTCATTCATCAAAGAGGTTTTATCATTAGTCACAGTGGAAGCTACAACAACTGCTCCGGCCACAACAGCTACCCATATAGCAGCTACTGCCGTCCACGTAACAAATGTGACACAAGCTCCTTCGGCAGAGTCAACTTGAGTATTTTCAGAAATATTTGGATCAACTTTTTTTAGAATTTTTCCGCTTCTTGTGAGAAGTTCCTTGACTTCTTTTGGATCCTTTTTTTCATAAATGGCTTTCTCTAAATTATTGAAGTAGTCTGGATCTACTTCCTTCATTTCTGCGATTAACTTAAGTGCTTTTCTCTTCGATTCTTTTGTAGACAATTTTTTCAAATTCTCTTTGCTCCAAACTTCCGGAAAAAGTTTTGCTACATCTCCTTGCCCAAAGGCTACACCAGCATAAATTTCTTCACCAGAAAATTTATGGCCTTCGATAGCCTCAGCAGAGTTAAAATGACATGTAATTGATGAAACTAACAATACAAAAAGAATGAATATTAAGTTTTTTTTGTTGATGAAATTCCCTTTCATTTCTTTTCCCCTTTCTTATTTAATAATTCAGAACCTTTTGTTTATCCCCCCTTTCTAATAAGCCTTTTTTAAGATTCATTTTTTTAAACTTGAAAGGTTTGTCTAAAGGTCTTAAATATAAAATTAAAATACTGCACATAATCATAGAAAAACTAATCAAACCAAACATAATTGCAAAAATATCATGCATGAGCAGTCCTATATAGAATAAAAGATTCCAACTTTTTTTCGGTGCCAGTATAGCTGCAAATAATAAAAACTGAATGAGCAATGTTCCCCAAGTAGCTACCACAATATATTTACTAGTGATTATAAATTGAAACACATGAAGTATCGGCTCTGGAAATCCCAACATTAAATGTTGAGAATAGTAATAAACTGCTGTTCCATTAATCCAGTCTTCCTCACCTAACTTAGCTATAAATGAATTAAAATATAATATAGAAACTTGTACTCTTATTACAACAAAAGAGACCAACGCTATCATCCTAGCATAAAACTCTCCGTTGCTTTTAATGTCACTTACTTTATTATTACACCAATGCCATTTCCTACCGTCGGTTAATGTTATAGGTAAGAGCAATAGAGTAAATACCGCATTCACCTGTTCGCCACCATCAATCGTAAGTGCAGAAACTTGCAAACTATAACAGATCCACCAATGGAAAAACCCAGTGATTCTCGGTCGCCAGCCAGTTGCTATAATTATCAATAACAATACACAAATCCACCGTACTATATTCAGATGAGAATAATCATTTGAGGTAAGGCAAAAAACACTTGGAATAGTTTTTGGACAATAAGGATAAGTATCTATTCCGCTAGCTGGTCTAAAAAACACACTGGCATCATTAAAAATAAGCGTTAGAGCTGTCGACAAAGCCATTAAACTTCTTGCTAATCCATAAACATTTGTCCAGGGATAGTTACAATTAACCCAATTAAAAGTTTTTTCATTGAATGTCTTATAAACACCTCCATTTAAGAACATTTAACTTCAACTCTCAATACTTTAGATTCTTTTGAAATATTACTTCTACTTTTATTGCTCCATGCCCAAGGTATAAGTGTTTCTCTGGATAAACCTAAGTTTCCGCACAAAGATGGATTAGGTGTTTTATTTTTTATAGCAAATAAAGTATCAGTCTTTTTTAAACAAGCTCTTGATCCGTCATGACAGTTCTTCCATTCTATAGAGCTTGGAATCTGTTCGATTAAATATCCCAACTCAATCCCTTGCGCTCTTCCATGTCTGTCTAACCCGAAAATGTTCTTAAAGCTATTATTTGGCCAAGAAACTGCCTGTGTATAATTTTTAGTTTCATAGACATTTACCATTTCTTCTCTAGGATTTTTACTGAAAAACCCCCAACCCTGAGGATATAGAGTTTTCATGAAACTTTGTTCATCTAAATTTGAAGACCATGGATTTGCGGGTAAAACGGCAATGATCGACTTACCTATAAAAACCATCCACACAGCAGAAATGACTACTAACATTAGAAAACTCTTGTTTTTTATCGAACTTTTATTCATATCGAATCTCCTGTATATTTGTTAATGGTTATTATACATATATTTACATAAAAGAAAAAGGTAAAATAGAACTGTATTTATTTGGTTGTTTTATTCTTTAATAAATTTAATTTCCTTTTTGTTTTTCTGTATGTTTATTTTTATTTTCTATTATTCAATATATTAGTAACCCGTTTTTACTCACTATACATTCAAGTTTTTTTGATAAAAAAAAGAGAGCTTATTAGCT